>JBGOSQ010000012.1:0-36570 GCA_041476045.1 Thermoplasmata archaeon
CGGTCTCCGACGCCTCGCTCGCCGAGCGGTACCGGAGATCGGCGAAGAGACCGCCCTGGACCGGGACGGCGAGGAGCCCTCGATGCAGCGCGCGGGCCTCCTTCGCCCGCCGAGTCGTCTCCGCAACACCCGCCTCCGCCTCCGCTTGGGAGGCCGTCGGCTCGACGAAGATGTCGAGGACGGTGGCGATATCGCTGCCGATCCGTCGCTGGAACCCCAGGATCTCCTCGGGACCGACCTCGACGTGGCCGTACGCATGCTGCTGGAACGCTCCCGAATCGGTCATGACGGGACCGTCGAAGTCGAGCAGCCCGTGGATCCCGACCTCTTCCGCTCGCGCGCGCAGCGGTGGCGTTCGGTAGGTGATGTACGCCGACGTGATCACGGCCCCGAGGCCGAACCGGCGGCGGATCTCCCCGGGCGCGATCGCCTGGCGGGCCGGGTCGGGATGGACGACGGGGAGGAGGGCCGGGGTCTCGATGGGTCCGTGCGGGGTCGTCAGGCGACCGATCCGCGCGAGACCGTCGCGCTCGAGGACCTCGAAATCCCCCATTCGCGGGCCCGGACGGCGTGCGGTGGTTAACGTTGCCGGCGGGGCTCAGTCGGCCCAGGACGCGCGGACATGGTCGAGGAGATCCGCGTACATCTGCGCGGTCAGCTTGCCCGTGTTGGTGTTCTGCGGGCTCGGGTGGTAGGCGCCCCACACGAGGGGGCGTCCCGGACCTAGCGGGGCGCACGCGCCGTGACCGAACGGCACGCGCGGTCGCTCCACTCCGTGGACGCGCGCCGCGGCGTCGAGCGTCGCATCCCAGGCGAACCCTCCGAGGGCGAGGTAGGCCCGGGCGCGAGGAAGGTGCTCGAACTCCCGCTCGAGGAACGGCTGGCACGCGTGGCGTTCCTCGGGGAGGGGCCGATTGTCCGGTGGAACGCACCGGACGGCGGCGGTGAGGTAGAGATCGCGGTATCGCAGCCCGTCCCCGCGCCGCACGGAGGTCGGCTGGCTCGCAAAGCCGGCGCGGTGCAAGGCCCGCACCAGGAACGATGCCGAGCGATCGCCAGTGAACATCCGCCCCGTCCGGTTCGAACCGTGGGCCGCGGGTGCGAGCCCGATCACGACGAGGCGTGCGCTAGGATCGCCGAAGCCCGGCACGGGACGGCCCCAGTACGTGTCCTCTCGGAACTCCCGCTTCTTCTCGAGCGCGACGCGTTCCCGATACGTCACGAGACGCGGACAGCGTCGACAGCCCGTGATCTCGGCCTGGAGGCGAGTGAGGCCGGCGCCCCCCGAGTCCACGAAACCGGCAACGGTCCCGGGGGGATAACCCACGCCGGTTCGAACGATTACGCCGGGGCGCACCAGAGGACATCGGCGCGCGGCGCCGACCGCCGGCCGGAGCGGTTCCAGCCCCGGGCGCGGAGCTCTTCCAGGATCGACTCGACCAGGTTCGGACGCCCGAGCGAAGCCGATCCGATGCGGAGAGGAGGAGTAGACGTGCGAGAGAAACCGTCGGGGGCGACGCGATGCAGGCTCACGATCTCCCCGCCGCTCGCATCCGTCTCGACCTCGGCCACCACCGGCCAGTCGAGCTGGGCGATCCGCCGGTTGATCGTGGCGGCGGCCTCCTGGGGGTCGGGGCCGTGGTCCGCCGAGGGCGCCTCGCTTGCCATGCTCACGGGAATCCAGCAGGCGCGGGGTATATAATTAAACCTGTTTCCACGTTCAACCTGCGCAGGTAGGCACAGATTCTGCGTGCGACTCGGGGCCAGCGGCGCTGGAACACGCGGATTCCCGCCTCGGCCCACCCCAGGTCATCACTTGACGTGACCTACCGTATTCTAACCCCCCTCCGATAGGCTTCCCCATGGGCGACGTGCACCTGAACCGCGGCACGCGGGCAAAGTTGGGCCGCGTGGACGGGGACCTGACGGCCGACCGGGACGTAGAGATCGACGCAGAGGCCGGCGGCCGCGTCGTCGTCTCCGGCAAGGCGATCTTCGATGGGAGCGCGCTCCTCCACGCGGATTTCGAGTGCCGGAGCCTGGAGGCGGAGGACGGCTCGTTCGTGGCCGAGCGATCGCTGACGGTGACCGACGGGCTCGAGGGCGACCACGCGCGCGTGGAGGTCCGGGGACCGCTCCGCGCCGGCCGCGTCGAGGTCGACCGTTCTCTCTCGCTCCTCGCCGACGCGACGGCGCGCGAGTTCGAGATCGGCGGGACGCTCGACGCACGCGCGACCCTCGCGGCAGATCAGGTCAGTGTCGGCGGCCGCATGGAAGTCCAGGGGAAGTTCACCGGCCGGCGGGCGGAGGTCGGAGGCGAGGCCCGATTGGGCGAGGTCGAGCTCGAGCGTCTCACCGCCGGCGGCCGCGCGGCCGTCGTGTCGGGATCGGTCAGCGAGCGTATCGAGGTGGGGGGCGTTTTCGAATCCTCGGGAGCGCTCCGGTTCGGTGACCTCGAGGTCGGCGGCGCGGTGCGGCTCGGACCGAGCCAGGGCCGGCGGGTCGAGGTCGGCGGCAGCCTTACGACGACCGGCGACCTCGTGATCGAACGACTCGAGCTCGGCGGCGTGGGCCAGATCGGCGGAAGCCTCACCTGCGGCGACGTCGAGGTCGGCGGAGTCCTCTCCGTTCGCGGCGCCATGACGCTCACGGGCAAGCTCGAGATCGGCGGGAACGTCGACGTCGCGGGCGAGCTGTCCGCCCAGATGGTGGCGGTCGGTGGGGCGCTCTCGGCGCAGGTCGCTCGCGTCCGAGGTCGCGTCGAGTTGGGCGGGTCGGTCCGAACGCGCGACGGGCTACGCGCCGCGCTCGTCGAGCTGGAGAAGGGCGGCGGGGCGGTCGGCCCGCTCGTGGGCGACAGGGTCATTCTCGACCGGAGGTGCCGCGCGGAGTCGGTGTTCGGCCAGCGGGTCGACGTCGGTTCGGATTGCGAGGTCCAGCGGATCGTTGGGGAGCACGTCACGATCGGGAACCACTCGCGCGTGGGTCGGGTCGAGTTCACCGGCAACCTCACAGTAGGACGGGATGTGCTGTTCGGCACGCCTCCCGTCAAGCTCACCCAACTGCCGGCATTCCCCCTCTGAGGGGTCCCGGATGCGCTCGGCCCACGACGGCGACGGGCCGCCCCGTCGCCGCGAACAGACGGACCTCTTCGCGACGATCCTCGAGGTCGTCAAACGCTACCACGGCGCGGCGAGGATCACCCGGATTTCGTACGGCGCCGGGATGCCGGTCGACCGGCTGAGGGTCGCGATCGACCGCCTCATCGGGCTCGGGCTCTTGCGCTCCTCGGACGTCGACGGCCGGCCGGCCTACGAGATCACGCCGCGCGGCCAGGAGTTCCTCACGACGTACTGGAAGATGCGCGGGTTCGTGGCGTTGTTCGACACGCCGCCCGACCGGGTCCCTTGAGGGCTCACGGCGACCGCCACCGAAGCCCGAACGCGATGAGCGCGAGCCAGAGGACCGTGAACCCGCCGAGCACGGCCGCCGCGAGCGCGGCCGTTCCCGCCTGACCGGCCACGATTCCCAGCAGAAGCTGGGCACCCCAGGTGAGGGGCCAGACGTACGCGACCTCCTGCAGGAACCCCGGGAGGGCCGAGACAGGATAGAAAATGGGCGCGAAGAACGTCATCACGACCCCGACGAACTGCGCGATGCCGTTGATCTGTCGCGGGGAGCCACCGTAGACGCCGATGAGGAACCCGATCCCGATCGTCGACGCCCAGACGAGGAGGAAGCCGAGGAACAGGAGGGGGATCGCGGTGAGGGCGATCGGGATCCCCAGGTAGTAGACCCCGACCATGAGCGTGAGCGCGGTCGACAGGAGGGAGAACGGCAGGAGCGAGAGCGCGCTCGAGACGACGTAGACGACCGGGCTCATCGGGAAGGAGACCCACAGATCGTAGATCTTCGACTGCTTGTCCGAGCCGATCGACTGTGCGAGGACGTTGATGTTGATGAGCGCCATCTCCATCATCAGGGAGCCGACGAGGACCTGGCTCAGGAGCGTTGTCTTGACGATGAGACCGAGGAAGAAGAGGAATCCCAGCGGGAAGATGATGACGAACGCGAGCAGGAGCCCCAGCTCGCGGAACGCCTGCCGGTACGCCATCACGGCGGCGACGTACGTCTGGTAGGCGGTACCGTTCACGCCTCTTCCTCTTCCGCGCGACCGACGACGGAGAGGTAGACGTCCTCGAGCGAGACGGGAGCGAGCGACGCCGGGACACCGACCGCCGCGAGGCGCGCCAGTTCCGCCACGGTCTCGGGGGCGAACGGGTCGGTGACCTCGAAACGCAGGAGATGGGTCCGGTCGAGCGCCGTTCGCCATCGGGCCCTGAGGGGGTCGACGACGAGACGCTGTTCGGCGGAGAGTCGGTTGGGATCCCGGATGTCGAGGCGGCCCCCGAACGGGAGACCTCGGCGCACCTCGTCCGGCGTCCCCTGGAGTACGAAGCGTCCCCCAGAGATCAACACGACGCGATCGGCGAGATACTCCGCCTCCTCGATGTAGTGGGTGGTGAGGAGGATCCCCTTCCGCTCCGATCGGAGCGCGTACACGACGGCCCAAACCGCGCGTCGGGCCTCCGGGTCGAGGCCCGTGGTCGGCTCGTCGAGGAGGAGCAGTCTAGCATCGGCGCCCGCGAGCGCGATCGCGATGAGGACACGGCGCTTGTAGCCGCCGGAGAGCTCGCGCGCGAGCTTGCGGCGCTCTTCCCAGAGCCCGACACGACGGAGGATCGCCTCGACGTTCTCCGCCACGTGGTCGCGCGGAAGGCCCTTGATGAGCCCGAAGTAGCGGACGTGTTCTTCGACGGTGAGATTGTCGAGCGGTTGCGACTCCTGCGGCACCGCCGAGAGGAAACGCTTCGCTTGCTGAGGGTGCGCGACCATATCGACGCCGGCGATCTCGATCTCGCCGCTCGTCGGCAGGAGTTGTCCGGAGAGCTGCTTCAGGAGCGTGCTCTTCCCGGCCCCGTTCGGTCCCAACAGCGCGACGATCTCGCCCGCGCGCACCTCGAGCGAGAGATTGTCGTTCGCGACGACCCGCTCGCCCCCTCGCCGTTTCGGTTCGAAGACCTTCCGAAGGTTCCGCGCCCGGAGTATCGCCGCGCCCGCGGGCGGATCCCCCGTGCCGGTCGAGCGCACGTGAACCCCCTCGAAGCGCTGCGAGCCCGTTCGGGGCTATATGGGCCGCGCACTCGGCGTGCTCACCCGATGCGTCGAGCGCCGAGCCGGCGCGTCGCCGACCTCAGTACTGCGGGACCTTCGGATCGACGCGCTCGGACCAGGCGTCGATGCCGCCTGTGAGGTTTCCGACGTCCTCGAACCCCTCGCTCTCGAGGTAGGAGGCGATCATGTACGAGCGCGAGCCGTGGTGGCAGTAGACGACCACGGGGACGTCGCGGGGGATCTCCGAGAGGCGTCCCTCGACGTCGTCCATCGGGATTAGCGTCGACGGGAGGATAGCGGCGGCGGCGCGTTCCTCCGGCTCGCGGACGTCCAGGAGGAAGACCTTCGGCGGTCGGTCGTTGAGCAAGGCCGCAAGCGCCTGAGGGGAGAGAGGGCGGACCATCGGAGGCCCGGAGTTCCTCCTGCTAATAGACGCTTCGGATTGTGTCGCTCCGCATTATGAACCCCTGCGCTCTGGACGGGGGAAGGACGGGGACATGAAGGTCAAGGATCCGGTGTGTGGAATGACCATCGACAGCGAGCGCGCAGCGGCGAAAGGGGTGTACGGCGGTCAGGCAGTCTACTTCTGCTCCACGGGCTGCCAGCGCACGTACGAGGCGAAACACGGACCGTCGACCGCGCCCCGCACCGGTTGATCGCCGCCCAGGGGACCGCTTCGCCGAGCTGAATCGCCATGGCGACGGACCCGATCTGCGGCATGTTCGTCGACGAGGCGACCGCCGATCTCACGTTCTTCCGCGAGAACCGGACCTACTACTTCTGCTCGACCACGTGCCGGGAGCAGTTCGTCGCGCCCCAGGCCCACCTCACGCAGCTCCGACGGGAGCTCACCCTCGCGTGGCCGCTCAGCGCGCTCGTGCTCTTCCTGAGCTATGCCCCCGGGATCCCGTACGGATGGTACGTTGCCTTCGCCGCGGCCTCGGTCGTCCAGTTCTACCCCGGTCGCTCGTTCTACCGAGGAGCGTGGGATGCCGTCCGGAATCGGGTCGGCAACATGGACCTGCTCATCGCGGTCGGAACCACTGCCGCGTTCGGGTACAGCACGCTCGCCCTGTTCGTCCCCGACCGATTTCCGGCATCCTACTACTTCGATGCCTCTGCGCTCATCGTCACGCTCATCCTCAGCGGCAACTTTCTCGAGGCGTTCACGAGGTCACGGGCCTCGAGCGCGCTCCGTTCGCTCAAGGAGCTCCTTCCGCCGAAGAGCCACGTCCTCCGGGACGGCCGTGAGACGGAGATCGACTCCGTCGAACTTCGCGTCGGGGACCGGTACCGCGTGCGGCCGGGGGAACGCTTCCCCACTGACGGTATCGTCCGGGAGGGCGGCTCGAGCGCCGACGAGTCGTTCCTGACGGGCGAGAGCCTCCCGGTCCCGAAAGCCCCCGGCGCCCAGGTACTGGCGGCTTCGGTGAACATCGAAGGGTCCGTGACGGTCGAGGCGACCGGGGTCGGCTCGGACACGCTGCTCGCCCAGGTGGGAGACCTCCTCACCGAGGCCGAGATGAGCCGCGTTCCGCTCCAGCGCCTCGCCGACCGGATCGCCGCGGCGTTCGTCCCCTTCGTTCTCGGCCTTTCCGTCGTCGCCGCCCTCGCCTGGTTCTTCTTCGGTGCCTCCGGCGGGACCGTCGCGCTCCTGATCTTCGTCTCGGTCGTGATCACCGCGTGCCCGTGCGCGTTCGGGATCGCGACGCCGGCCGCGATCATCGTCGGCACCGGTCGAGCGGCGGAGGAGGGAGCGCTGTTCAAGGGCCGTGACGCGCTCGAGCGCGCGGCCCGGGTCGACACGGTCGTCCTCGACAAGACCGGGACGCTGACCCTCGGTCGCCCTACGCTGTCGGAGCTCGTTGCAACGCCGGGAACCCCCGAGGCGTCGCTCCTCTCGATCGCCGCGGCGGTCGAGGACCCCTCGGAACATCCCCTCGGGAAGGCGGTCGTGGCCGAGGCTCGGCGACGCGGGCTCACCTGGCCGAGCGCGGAAGGCTTCCGTGCGCGCCCCGGCATCGGTGTGGAAGGCACTGTGGACGGTCGGGTCGTTCGGATCGTGGCGAACGCGGCGGCGCGCGCGGAGTCGGTCGACGTCGCGGGTTTCGATGCTGCGATCGCGGCGCTCGAGGCGCGCGGTGCGACGTGGTCGATCGTCGAGTCGGGCGGGCGGGCGATCGGCCTTCTCGGTTTCGAGGACACCCTGCGACCGACCGCGATCAGCGCTATCGCCGCGCTGAAGGCCGAGGGCCGCGAGGTCGTGATGGTCACGGGAGACAATCCCGCATCCGCGCAGGCGGTCGCCGCCCGACTGGGCATCACGCGCGTCTACGCGGGAGCCTCGCCGGCCCGGAAGGTGGAGGTCCTCCAGGAGCTCCGTCGGTCCGGACGCGCGGTCGCATTCGTCGGGGACGGCGTGAACGATGCCCCCGCCCTCCTCGCCGCCGACGTCGGCATCGCGATCGGAGCGGGGACGGATGTCGCGCGCGAGGCCGGCCAGATCTTGCTGGTTCGCAGCGATCCCGCGACCGTCCCCGTCGCGCTGTCGATCGCGCGGGCGACGGTCCGCAAGGTGCGTCAGAACCTCTTCTGGGCGCTCGGATACAATGCGGTCCTGCTCCCGATCGCGGCCGGGCTGCTCGTTCCCGTGTTCGGGTTCGGGATCTACGCGATCCTCCCGATCACCGGCGGGCTCGCGATGGGGCTCTCGTCGACCTCGGTCGTGCTGAACTCCTACTCGCTCCGTCGTGCGGGGCGTACGATCGTCCCGGGACCGCAGGCCTCGTAAGTCTCACGCTCGGTCGCCGTCGCCGGGGATCCGCCGACCGGCCCACCGGAGCAGGAACGCGGCCGGGATCGCGGGGAGCATGAGGACGGTCCAGAGGACCAAGGGGTTCGCGATGTACGCGAGCGCGACGCCGCCGACGAAGATCGAGACCAGCGGTCCGATCCCCGTGATCGTCTGGAACGCCCCGTTGTACGCGCCGACCTCCGTCGCGGGCGCGACGTTCGAGGGGAGCGTGGTCTGCGGGATCGCCATCAGGTTCTCCCCGATCGTGAGGATGAAGACCGACGCGAAGAAGATCACGACGGGGAGGAGCGCGAACTGGCCCGCGATCCCGAGGGCGAGGAACGCGACGACGTAGCAGAACATCCCCGCGACCGCGATCGAGGTGTGGCGCTGCCCGACGACCCGGTTCGTGGTCGCCGTCTGGCCGAGGACCACGATGACGCCGTTGAGCCCGTAGCCGAGGCCCAGCACGGCGTAGGAGATGCCGAGCTGGCCGTGGACGAAGAGGGGGAAGGTGACCTGCCACTGGGCGACGGCGACGTAGGCGATCGCGAACCCGGTGCAGAGCACGAGGAAGGTGCGGTCGTGCGCGAGGATCCACAGCGATTCCCGGACCGATCCCGTCCGCGGGGGCGCCACCGGGTCGGAGGCACCGTCGTGGGCGAGGGCGAGATCGTAGGGCGACGGGTCCATGACGGCCAGGACGAACACCACCGTGGCGGCGGCGAAGAATCCGCCCACGAGGGCGACCGGGACGAAGCCCCAGATGCCCACCAACGCGCCTCCCGCGACGACCCCGAGGGTGAAGCCGAGGTTGTGCCCGACGCGGAACCAGGTGAACGCGCGCGTCCTCTCCGACCCGAAGGAGAAGTCCGCGACGTACGCCGAGAGCGCGGGACCTCCGAGCGTGGACACGATCCCGAAGGCGGCCAACGCGGCTACGACGAGAACGAGCGAGCTCAGCGCCATCGCACCGGCCGTCGCGAACAGCGCGGCCGCCTCGCCTACGAGCGAGATCACGAAGAGGCGACGGCGGCCGACCCGGTCCGCGAGGAGCCCGCCCACCGAACTGATGAGGAGCGGCGGGACCCCGATGATCACGATGAGCAGTCCGATCTCAACGTACCCGACGCCGAGGACGTTGTTCAGGTAGAGCGCGAAGAACGGGCCGATGAGCGAGACCCCGAAGGCCCGGACGACGGCGCCGACCCCGAGCGCCCTCAGGTTCCGGTCCATGGTTCGGTCTCCTCCGGCGCCGTGGGAAGCGTGGGTCCGCGGTCGGTGGGACCACGTTCCCGCAAAGGCTTATGGGGCCCCGCCCCTCGAAGCGATCGGATGGGGGACCAGGACCTCGCGTCGGGGCTTTCGGACCAGGGGTACCAGCTCACCGGGAAGCACAGCGCGGTCAAGCTGTGCTACTGGACGCGCCAGTCGCTGGTGAACGGTCGGGACTGCTACAAGGGCCAGTTCTACGGGATCGAGTCCCACCGATGCCTGCAGATGTCGCCGGCGATCGACTCGTGCAACCTGCACTGCCGGTTCTGCTGGCGGAGCCAGGGGTGGGAGAACGACGGCATGATGGCCGAGTACGACGAGCCGGAGAAGCTCCTCGAAAAATCGATCGATGCCCAGCGTCGCATCCTCTCCGGGTTCAAGGGCGAGCCCACCGTCGCGGAGGAGCGGTGGAACGAGTCCCAGTCGCCCCGGCACATCGCGATCTCCCTCACGGGCGAGCCGACGCTCTACCCGAAGATGAACCGGTTCCTCGAGCTCTGCCACGAGAAGGGGATCACCACCTTCCTCGTCACGAACGGGACGAACCCCGACGGTCTCCGCGCGTTGGACCCGCTCCCCACCCAGCTCTACGTTTCGGTGACGGCCCCGAACGCCGAGGTCTTCCGACGCCTCACGCTCCCGACCGACCCGCACGCCTGGGACCGACTGCTGGAGTCGCTCGCGATCGTCCGCGACCTCCGAACGCGACGGGTGCTCCGTCACACCCTCGTCCGCGGCTGGAACCTCGGATGGACCGAGGCATACGCCGATCTGGACCTAATGGCCCGGCCGAACTTCATCGAGCCGAAGGGGTACGTCTACATGGGTCGGTCCCGGCAGCGCCTCGGACGCGACCACGTCCCGACGCACGAGGAGATCGGGCTCTTCGCCCACGATCTCGCCCGTCGGACCGGTTACCAGGTGCTGGACGAGTCCGCGGACTCGAAGGTCTTCCTGCTCGGGACCTCGAACGAGGAACGATACCTTCCCGGTCGCGCCCCGGTCGCGGCCGATGCGGTCGCGTGATCCGACGACAATGGTCGCGTCGGCTCGACCCGATTAGACGAGCTTCCAGTTCAGCACGAGCACGAGGATCGCGGCCCCGAGCCCGAAGGTGAGGACGATGATCGGATCGATCTTGAGCGCCCGCGTCTCCTCCATGTCGTAGTATTGGATGAGACCCGCCGCGGAGTGGAACCCGCTGCGCTTGTTGTCGGCCGGCATCGCAAGGAATCCACTGCGGGGCGCTATTTAGCCCTCTCGGGCGGGGTCACCGGCGGAGGCCGAGGAGCCCTTCCGTCAGGAGGTCCTCGACCTCCGAGCGGATCCCCTGGGACAGGCCGGCCCCGATCGACCCGGTGCTGGCCCCGAAGAACCGGGCCAGGAACGGCTGGGGCGGGGTCACCAGGATCGCACGTCGGGACGATACCCCCGTGATCGATGCGAGATCCTCGAGCGCCTGCTCGCGATCGCCCAACGCATCCACCAGCCCGAGCTGTAGGGCGCGCTTCCCGGACCAGAACTCTCCCGTCGCGAGGGCGCGGATCTCCTCCAGCGGCCGCTTGCGTTCGCGGGCGACGAGCTCGACGAACGATTGGTAGCTGTCCGAAATGACGGCCTGGAGCTTCGTCCGCTCCTCCTCGTTCAGCGGCCGGATCCCTTGGTAGGCGTCCTTGTGCCGGCCCTCGTGGAGGAGCTCGACGCGGATGCCGATCTTCTCGAGGAGGTCGCGGATGGCGAGGTGGGGGAGCACGACCCCGATCGAACCCACCGCGGAGTCCGGGTACGCGTAGACCCGACGCGCGCCGATCGCCGCCATGTACGCGCCCGACGCGCCGATCGAACCGATCGTTGCGATCACCGGTTTCACCTGATCCAGGCGCTTCACGGCGAGGAAGAAGTCGGTCGACGGAATGTCGCCGCCGCCTCCGCTCGAGATGTCCAGGAGGACGCCGCGCACCCGGCGACGCTCGCGGAGCGCGCGGAGAAGGCGCAGGTACGGTTCGACACTGCGCTCGCGGATCGTTCCGCGGAACCGAACGTGGGCGAGCCACTCCCGCACGGTCCCCCGACCCATCGGCGCGATATATCGTCACGGCCGCCCCGCGACGTCAGTTCAACTCTTCCGGAGGGCTTGAAGTACCGGTTCCCGCGAAGAAAGGGGCATGCGAGGGTGGATCCGGCAGAACCGCCCGGCGATCGTCCTCGCCGTCCTGTCACCCTGGATCGCCGAGGTCCTCGTTGGCTCGACCAAGTTCAGCCTCCTCTTCTTCGCCCCGCTCGCGTTCTTCGTCGACTTTGGGTTGCTCATGCTGATGTACGGCGGCGGGGCGCTCCTGATCCGCGAGGCCTGCGTCCGGTGGGACAAGGGCTGGGCCTCGGTACTGTTGCTCGGTGCGGCGTACGGGATAGTCGAAGAGGGGCTCGCGGTCCACACCTTCTTCCAGGCCGGCGGCGATCCGGTCGGCGTCCTCGGCTCCTTCGGCCGGTTCGGAGGCGTGAACGTCCTCTGGGCCTTGGGACTCTCCGTCTACCACTCCGTGATCAGCATCGCGCTTCCCATCCTCTTCATCGAGCTGGCGTTCCCGCAGACCCGCGGGACCTCGCTCCTCGCGCGTCGCGGGGTGATCGCAGTCGGGGCCGGCTACGTCGGAGTGGTCGCGCTCTTTGCCGTCGTCGTGCCGAGCGCTCCCTCGCTCCTCCTGTTCGCGGTCTCCCTCGCGGCGATTGGGGGCCTCGTCGCGGCGGCGCGCTGGGTTCCTCCGGACCTGCTGCGTCCCCGGGAGGGCGCACCCTCGGCGCCGTGGTGGGCCTTCGCGGTCGCCGGCTCGCTCCTGATGGTCGACTGGCTCGTTACAGGACTCGCCGGCCCGGCGATCTTCGGCTCCGCGTGGCTGGCCGGTTCGGCGTTCGTCGCGTTCCTGTTCGGGATCCTCGGGTTCGTCCTGCGGTACGCGGGGACCCGCGATGCGCGCATGGCACGCTACTGGTTCGCGGCCGGCATGATCGGGTTCTTCTTCGCCTGGGATTTCATTCTGGAGTTTGTGCTGGTCCCCGGGATCCTGGTGGCGTCGGTTGTGTCGGGTGTCTTCCTGTATCTGCTGTACCGGCGCCTTCAAGCGACCGGATCACAGGGAACTCCGCCGGCTATCGCGACCGCGTCCGGCCCGGCCGGCTGACGCGTCCCGACCGCCAGTCCCGCGGCGCGGGGGCGCAGGGCGACGGGGTCCTCGGCAAACCCTATGTAGCGTATGCCGTCGCTCCCACGGGGGAGGACGATGGGGGACGCGGCGGGGGCGGTCTGGGTCGAGAAGTACCGCCCGCGGTCGCTCAAGGACATGGTCGGTCAGGAGGGGATCGTCCCGCTCCTCTCGGCCTATGCGGCGAAGAAATCCTTCCCACACCTGCTCTTCGCCGGACCTCCGGGGACGGGGAAGACGACCGCAGCGCTCGCCCTCGCCCGCGACCTGTTCGGTGAGGAATGGCGCCAGAACTTCCTCGAGCTCAACGCATCGGACGAGCGCGGGATCGATACGGTGCGCACGACGATCAAGAGCTATGCGCGCAGCGCCCCCATCGGCGGCGTCGGGTTCAAGCTCCTCTTCCTCGACGAGGCGGACAACCTCACGTCCGAGGCCCAGGCGTCGCTCCGCCGTCTCATGGAGCGCTACTCCGGCGCGTGCCGGTTCATCCTGTCGTGCAACTACGTCTCGCGGATCATCGACCCGATCCAGTCGCGGTGCGCCGTCTTCCGGTTCCGCGGGCTCTCCTCCGAGCAGGTCCAGAGGGTCCTCGAGCGGATCGCGCGCGCTGAGAAGAAGACGGTCAAGCCCGCCGCGTACGAGACGATCCTGGCCGCGAGCGGGGGCGATCTCCGTCGCGCGACGAACATCCTGCAGCTGGCCGCAACGTACGCCGACACGGTGACGGAGGAGACCGTTCGGGAATGCGCGACCACCCCGTTGAAGGACGAAGTGGAGCGGATGCTCTCCGCCGCGCTCTCGGGGAACTTCGACGCCGCACGCACCCAGCTCATCCAGCTCTTCGCGGACCGCGGCGCGAGCGGCGAGGACATCCTCCGCGCGATCCACAGCTATCTACCCTCGATCTCCGACGAGGTGGTCCCGCTCCGCGAGAAGCTCCGCCTCATCGAGTACCTGGGCGAGATCGACTACCGCCTGGCCGAAGGCGCTTCGGAACGTCTCCAGCTCGAGACCGTCCTCGCGCGCCTCGCTCTCTCCAAGGATCGGGCGAAGGGAGCATGACGCGGCAGCGGTCGATCGACGCGAAGCCCCTGTCGCTGCGGCGGGCGACGGCCGAGGGCCGTCTAAAGCTGCGCGCGCGGACCCGCCGCGCCATCCGATCGCGCCGTGTGGAGAAGGGGGACCCGATCGCCGCGGGAGAGATCGCCGGGCTCTCGGCGATGAAGCGGACCTCCGATCTGATCCCGCACTGCCACATCGTCCCGCTCACCGGGAGCTCCGTTGAACTCGCCCTCACCGACGAGGGGGTCCGCGTCGTCGTCACGGCCGAGACGATCCACCGCACCGGTGTCGAGATGGAGGCGCTCGTCGGGGCGACGGTATCGCTGCTCACCGTCTGGGACATGGTCAAATATCTTGAGAAGGACTCGAAGGGCCGGTACTCGGACACGCGGCTCGGTCCAGTCTGGGTGCGAAGCAAGACGAAGAAGCGGATCGGGAAGACCCGATGAGCGCCCCTTCGCCGCACCCGAGCGACCGCCACCATCTCGGGGGCCACCGTGGACTCGGGTTCGTGGTGCTCTCGGTCTCCGACACCCACACCGAGCAGGACGATGTCTCCGGGCAGCTCGCCCGAAAGCTGATCCTCGAGCAGGGCCACACCGTCGTCCACTACGATCTCGTCGCTAACTCGATCGCCGACGTGCGCGCCAAGCTCGAGCCGTACCTGACCGAACGCGCCGTCGAGGCCGTCGTTACCCTCGGGGGGACTGGGGTGAGCTCGCGAGATCTGACGGTCAACGCGCTGGAGACGATGGGCGGCCGGCCCCTCGAAGGGTTCGGTCAGCTCTACCGGAACCTGAGCTATTCCGATGTCGGCGCCCTCGCGATGCTCAGCCGCGCCGCGCTATTCCTCGTCCGCCAGAAGCCCGTCTTCGCGCTCCCGGGTTCCGAACGGGCCGTCCGGATGGCGCTCGAGAAGCTCATCCTCCCCGGAGTGCAGCACCTCGTGGGCGAGCTCGAGCGATAGGCGTTCGGCGATCCTACGGCGACCGCGGTCGCATCCCGAGCGCGCCCATCGGTGGCGGTCCGAGGTCGAACGCCTGCGACGGAACTCCCTGAAGCCGGCAGAACTCGGTCCAAGCGGAGTTCGCATCGATGTGGTGCGCGAGAAGCACGCCCCGGGGGGAGAGCGCCGTCCACGCGCTGTGCAGTTCGAAGCGGGCGCGCTGCACATCGGTCCCGTTGTCGAAGAGGAACAGGTCGAGATCGGTTCGCCCGGTGAGGATCGTGCGGAGATGGTCCTCGGTGTTTCCGAGGACGAGGGTCCAGCGCCCGCGCAGTGACGGCGCTACGAACTGTCCGACGGTCACGTCATGGACGCCAGGGGCCCGCCCCGAGGTGGGACCCGGTCCCAAGGACGTGAGCTCGCCGAGGCCGTTGCGATCGAGGGCGGCGAGGATCCAGGCGGTCGAGTAGCCCGGTCGGACCCCGGTCTCGATGACCCGGCGAGGGCGCAGCGATCGGACGAGCAGGTAGAGGAGCCCACCCTGCGGAAGTTCCCGGGCGAAGGGGAGCCCAGCGCCGCGCTGTAGGAGGAGGTCGGGGAGCGGGCTCTCCGAGAGCTCGCGGCGGAAGGTACGAAGGTCGGAGTCCGTGGCGCCCGTGAGGGCGGCGATCCGATCGACGGAGGCCTGGCGGAGCAGGAGCATCTTCTGCCGGGCCGCCTTGCGCGAGGCCGGGCTCATCAGGACGGGGTGGCGCGCGGGTCGGGTGAGGCTCGGCACCGCGTCGCCCGACAGGGACGATGCGGAGGTCGAGGGCGTGGGCGCCGGCGAAGAAGATCGTTGCATGTACGCCGGATGGGCCCGCGGATACATAGTTCGTTCGCCGTTGCACGCTCGGGCGTTGCTCGCGAGGCCCCGGTGGTCCCGCGACCAGCGAACGGTTTAATACGGAGAGACCATCAAAACGATGCGAGGGACGATTGCATGACAGTGCAGGAGCTCAACGGGCCGGGGTTCGACAAGTTCGCCTCGGACAGCGCGGTCGCGGTGGTCGACGTCTGGGCCCCCTGGTGCGGGCCGTGCCGGATGGTCTCCCCGATCGTCGATCGCTTGAGCGACCGCTACAAGGGAAGGGTCGCCTTCGGGAAGATGAACAGCGACGACAACGGCGAGAAGGCCGGCGCGCTCGGGATCATGAGCATCCCGACGCTGTTGTTCTACAAGCAGGGAAAGCTCGTCGACCGGATCGTCGGGGCGTATCCCGAAGAGGTCATCGACGAGCACATCCGCAAGCTGCTCTGACTCTCCCGCCCGGGGGACGGGCGTCGCCTTCCGATCGGAAGGGACGCGACGCGGACGAATGAGACGCTCCGTGGGAGCGCGATATGACGGCGGCGACCGCCGACGCGCAGCTCGCACGCTACTCCTTCCAGCGGAAGCTGGATGAGATCGCGGCGGCCAAGGGCCGCGCGACCGAGCTGATCTCGCTCTACGTTTCGCCGGGGAAGCAGATCTCCGACGTGATGAGCTACCTAAGGAACGAGTACGCCCAGAGCTCGAACATCAAGAGCCGGACCACCCGCAAGAACGTGATGTGGGCGATCGAGTCGCTCATGGGCCGCGTCCGCGGGTTCAAGGAACCTCCGACGAACGGGGTCGCGTTCTTCGTCGGGAACAAGGCGGTCGGCGCCGACAAGTCGGAGCCGGTCACGTTCATCGTCGAACCGCCGGAGCCGCTCAACACCTACCTCTACCGCTGCGATTCGACGTTCTTCCTGGACCCGCTCCTCGCGATGGTCCACGAGCCGGAGATGTGGGGGCTCATCGTGATGGACCGCGCGGAGGTCACGATCGGTCTCCTGAGGGGCAAACGCATCGAGCCGCTCCGCAATCGCCAGTCACTCGTGCCGAGCAAGCACGGACGCGGTGGGCAGTCGGCCCATCGGTTCGAGCGAATGATCGAGCACGCCGCCCACGAGTTCTTCGTGAAGTGCGGGGAGATGTCGAACGAACTGTTCCTGCCGAAGAAGGACTTCCTCAAGGGGATCCTCCTCGGCGGACCGGGCGCGACGAAGGAGTATTTCTTCAAAGAGGTGTACCTCCAGTACGAGCTCCAACAGAAAGTAGTCCAGCCCCTCTTCGACGTCGGCTACACCGACGAGTACGGGTTGCGCGAGCTCGTCGAGAAGGCGACCCAGACCCTTCACGGTCTCGAGATCACCGAGGAGAAGCGGATCATCCAGCAGCTCCTCAACGAGATCCGACGCGCGGAGAAGGGGCTCGCTGCGTACGGCGAGGCCGACACCGAGGCCGCGCTCGACGCCGGTGCGGTCCAAACCCTCCTCGTCTCGGAAGGGGTCCGCCGGAGACGTCTTACGCTCAAGTGCGCGGCGTGCAACCACCAGTTCAAGAAGATCGTCCCCGACGAGGCGGTCGAGGCGACGTCGACGGCGCCGTGTCCGTCGTGCGGGGCCGGTCCACTGACGGTCGCCGACAACGAGGACTACGTCGAGGGGTTGTTCCGGCGCGCACAGGAGTCGGGTGCCCTTATCCGCCTCATCTCGACCGAGAGCGAGGAAGGCGAGATGCTCGCGAAGGCGTTCGCCGGGATCGCCGCGCTTCTCCGGTACCCGATGGCCACGCGATCGCCGACGCTACGCTCCCGGACATAGCGGCCGCGGGCGTCTGTCTCGGGGAATCCTGGTTCTCACCGAGAGTTTATGAACCAGCACCCACGATGGGGCGGCGGGTAGTCCAATGGCACAGAACCCGTACGCGGCGGCGCCGATGGGAATGCCGATGCAGAACCCCGAGGTCGGAACGATTCGGACCATGCTCTCGGTCGTTCGGATCCTAGCCCTGATCGGGATGGTCCTTACGGCGATCGGAGCTATCGGTACGATCTGGGCTCTCGCGGTCCTCACGAGCGCAGGCTACGGCGCCTACGGCGCGGTGGGCGCGTCCGTCTACGCAATCTACATCGTGGTCGTGTTCCTCTTCCTGCTATTCGTGTACCTCCGCATCGGGGCGATCCGAGATCTGGTGGACGCCGGTCGCCTCGCGGAAGCGAAGGAGCGGACCCTGATCTGGATGATTTTGGGATTCATCTTCGGGATTCTCGTGGGGGTCCTCCTCCTGATTGCCTACATCAAGTTCGACCCGGCTATCCGCTGGCAACAACAGATGCAGATGGGCGGTCAGCAGCCGCCCGCCTGGGGCGTCCCTGCTGCCGCCCCGATGGTGGCCCAGCCCTTTGCCCCGGCGGCGGCTCCGCCTCCGGTCGCATCGACGCCAGCCGCGGTCATGTGCCCTCGATGTGGGCGCCCGGCCACGTGGATCGGTCAGTACAGCCGCTGGTACTGCTACAACGACCAGCAGT
Organism: Thermoplasmata archaeon; assembly: GCA_041476045.1. GTDB lineage: Archaea > Thermoplasmatota > Thermoplasmata > Lutacidiplasmatales > UBA184 > Lutacidiplasma. Next base: position 17,833 of record JBGOSQ010000012.1, read on the forward strand.
ACGTCTGAGCCCGGCAACGCACGGCGGTACCTGAGACCCTCCCGGCAGGGAGGAACGTCACCACAGGTGGCCTAGGGGATCGTCGGCGGGCGGCTCCGGCGGCGGTGCACGAGGGTTCGACCTCGGCTCGGCGGGACTGAGGGCGGCTCCCGGCGGGTAGAGCCTCGCGTTCGGGTGCGACGGGGGCGGGATCGTGCGACGACGACTGACGACGAGCGCGATCGCGATGACCGTCGCGACCAGCACCGCGACGAGGAGCAATCCGAACGCCCCTGCGACCGACTTGCCGCCGGGTGCGAGAGGAGATGAGGCGCAGTTGCCCGCGATGAGGCACGCCGAGCCCTGGACCGCATCCGAGACCGACTCGGGCTGCGCCTGGACGACGGCGCCGCCGGTCGTGGTCGCGGACACCGGGCTCACCGCGGCGATCGCGCCGACGGAGGAAGGGCTCGAGGACTGCGGGGCGTACGAGGTCGCCGAGGCGAGAAGCCCGAGGTGCGGGGAGTGGGGGGCGATGTTCACGGCCGAGGTCGACGCGGAGGCCGAGTCGTTCTGGTACGACGACCACGCCGTCCCGCCGCCCGCGAAGACGTCGGACTCGCCTGGGAGGAGCAAGAATCCCTCGTGCAAGTGGAAGGGGCCCTCCACCGCGAGGGCGGCGGCGTCCGTGATCGTACCGTCGTCGAGCGCCACGCTCCCGACGTCGGTCCCGAACACGCTGACGGTTCCGGAGGCGGCCGCTTCCCCCGAGATCGGGCCGCCGAGGTGGACCGTCGCGCCGACGAGCGGAACGTGCGTGTAGCTGTACCGGACTTGCCACGCGCCGACCGCAGAGAATTCGCTGGTCGAGGACCAGCCCATCCCTGGGGTGAGGTGGGCGGGGAGGAGGCCCAGAGCGGGAGTGAACGCGACCGAGACCGCCGAGGACGCGTTGACCGAAAAGTAGTACATGGTGCTGTGAGTGTTGAACATGCCGTGCATCGTGCCGAAGGCCGTCGCCGTGAGGTTCCCCTGAACCTGATCGCTCTCGTTGACGAGCGCCAGAGCGGGTACGTCGGTGCCGTTCACCCTCACCGACCCGTTGTTCGTGAGGTTCGCGAACCCGCGCTCGGTCTGCCACGCCCGGAACGTCACGTTCCCCGAGGTCGTCGGGTTCGTGCAGTCGGGCTTGCAGAACGTGAGAGCGTAGTCGAGCGCCATCGTCCGCGAGGCGTTGAGCTGAATCATGCCGTCGGCGCCGCTCGTCTGCGCCAGGATCGTGTGCCAGCCGAAATGTGCGGACAGGGTGGCGGTGTACCCGCTCGAGGTGTTCGTCCAGGAAGCGCTCCCCGAGTAGTTCGCCCCGTACGCCCATTCGAGGGTCCCGACCGCAGCCGGTCCCGCCGGAGCGGTGCCCGACGCGCCTGCGACGAACGGTCCAGCCGAGAGGAGCAGGATGGCTACCATCGGGATCGCGGAAAGTCGGATACTGCGGTGCATCGTCAACGGGGTCGTTCGACGGTCCGTCTCCCGGCTCCTATCGAACCTATCGAGGGCAGCCGAGATAACCCCATGTCCACCTGTCACCGGCGAGGATTGGACCCCGTGCTACGGTCTCACGGCCCTCGGGGGGCCTCGCGATGAGGTTCCTGACCGAGGCGGAAGGCCGGATCATCGCCGTCCTCCTCGGGGCGTCGCCTTCCACCGAGCGCGAACGGCTCCGCCGTGCCGGGGTCCCGCGCTCCACGTATCACGCGGCGCGACGCCGCGCGTACGGAGAGGGCTGGCTGCAGGACCGGTACGTTCCCGATCCGGCACGATTGGGCTACCCTTGGGCGAGCGTCGTGCTGTTGCGGCCGTTCGCCGACCGGATCGATGGGGCCAGGCGTCGATGGAGCGCGGACCCAACGAACGTCCTCTCGTGGTGGAGCCCTCAGCTCGCCCTCGGGGTGTTCCTTCACCGGACCCCGAAGGAAGCGGAGCGGCTCGCCGGATCGCTGGCGGAGGAGAAGGTCGCGAGCGCGCTCACGATCTTCACGCCCCATCTCACCGAGGCCGAGGTACCGGTCTTCTTCGATTACGAGGGGATCTGGAGCCATCTCGCCGATCTCCCCGGGACGACGACCTACCCGAACGGGCTCGGCGGCAACTTCCCGGGGGCCGATGGCGCGCCCCCGTCGCCTACGGGCCACCAGACCTGGGCGATCGGTGAGCTCGTCCGACGGCCGTTCGGCCGCGGGAGCGAAGGTCGCGCCGGACATCTGGTCGGGCCTTTCGGTCTCCCGCTCTCGCAACAGAAGATGCTCCGAGACGGTTGGGTGACCCACCGGGTCTTCCTCTACCCGTCCCGGCTGCCACCCTATCAGGGCCGCATCGCCGACCAGGTCGTTTTCGTCACGGGGACGCTCCGGGACAGCGCTCGGCCGGAGGAGCTGTTCGCGACCCTGACGCGCGAGTGCCGGGTCTTCCCCTTCCTCTTCGTGGTCCACGGGGGACGACTCCTCCTGGGCGCGCTCGGCCGGACGCCGGGTCCCGTGCCCGCCAATGTCACGACGCCGACCGCCGAGACCCTGCGTCGCGCCGTAATGCCCACGTTGCAGGATGCGTTGGAAGGGATCGACGTCACGCAGGACCTGGCATCGCAGCTTCGGACGGACGTCGACATGCGTTTCGACCGCCTCCTGACGGCGACCCGCTAGCGGTCCGACGTCGCTTCCACCAAGGCGCGCCGGAGGCGCAAGGGTAATGGGGTCGAAACGGGCCGGACGTTCGGGGCGTGTAGCCTAGTCTGGATAGGGCACCGGGTTCCTAACCCGGTGGTCGGGGGTTCAAATCCCCCCACGCCCGAACTACATTGTAAGACGAGTCCGATACTTTCTTATCCCGGTGCACCCTTTCCGCGTCGATGAAGCGAGCGAGATCAGGTCGCGCCCAAACCATTCTGGACGATCCGAACGTCCTTGGGTGGTTCGAGTCGATCCGTCTGCGCTCGCCACTCTCGGCGGCCGGGGAGCTGCGAAAGTTGGCGCTCCTGTGCCATCGTCTCAAGACGACTCCCGAGCAACTCGCGCGAGATTGTAAGCGAGGGCCGGACAACGTGACCATCGCACTGGTGAAGCTCGCGACCGATCTGAAGAAGGCCGGCCTGCTTGACTCGTACATCGCTAAGTCATTCTCGGCGATGAAGCGATGGCTGGAGTTCCGCGGAGTCCGGTTCGACCGATACCCGAAGCTCCATGTAGTACAAGGTCTCTCGATCCGCGACGAGGTAGTCCCGGGACCTGACCAGCTCGGGCGGATTCTTGCTGCGCTACCGCTTCGGTGGCGGGCTGCCGCGCTCCTGATGGCGCACAGCGGGCTTAGGCCCGGTGTCCTGTGCCTCCACCCAGGAGTCCCCCGAACAGTTGGGAATCCGACTGTCGCTCGGGCTCTCCAGATGAAGCATCTGCCCGAGCTCTTGTTCGAGCGGGGCAAGCCCGAATTTTCGAGACTGCCATTCCGCATCAACGTCCCGGAGGAGCTGTCGAAGACGGCGCGCTCGTATGTCACGTTCGGGTCGCCTGAAGCGGCCAAGACGCTGGGCTATTACTTGGCGGAACGCATCAATGCTGGCGAGAAGTTGGGAAGGGAGACTCCCGTGATCGGAGGAAAGCTTTCCGGGGAGGAGCGTGAGAGCCAAGGTGGATTCATCACGACGGAGACCCTGACCTACGCGCTCCGAACAGCGATGCGGAGCGTATTCCCGGAGGAACATCTGAGGCCATACGTCCTGCGCTCCTACGCGAGCCTACGGATGCTCTCTGCCGAGCAGCAGACAGGTGGGAGGATCACGCGAGACGGGCGCGAGGCGATGCTGGGGCACGATCTCGGCGTCAGCGGACGGTATAATCTGAGCAAGAAGCTATCCGACGACACCGTCGAGTCGCTGAGAGCGCAGTACTCATTCGCGGTTCCGTTCCTCGAGACGAGCTCGACTGATCGACTCGCAGACCCCAGGCTGACTGCGTACAAGCTTCTGGTCCTCAGCGCTGTCGGCTACTCCGAGAAAGAGGCCGCCGAGCTGGCGAAGCTACCGGAGGAAGAGATGCGGGAGGTGGTCCGAGAGCGACGGCCCGGTGGCGCAAGCGTTGAGCCCGTCGCAGTCCCTGGTCCGCCTGGACTTCCACCGGCGCGCTCCCAACGCATCGTGTCCATTAGTGAGGCGGAGAACATGCTCCAGACCGGTTGGGTTGTCGTGGCCGGCGTCGGGGATCGCATGGTGGTCCAGACAGGTCGGTAGATCATATGCTCGCATCCGCGAGCCCCCACCGAGTCGACACGCGGGAGGCCATCAGGCAATAGTTACATTCCCATTTGGAACCGAAGGTCAAGGGCGAGGGGATGGGCGGGTCACAATGCTCCGTCGGCCCGGCCTGCCCGTGGGCGCGAGTTACTCGGACCGATTTGCAGCGCGGGCAGTTGGGTAGCAAAGTTCTCCTATGCAGGGACTAACGAAGGAACGAATCGCTCCGACGCATCTCCAGTCCTCATCCCGCGTTGCTCGACAGGGGACAACGGGACGAACGATCCCTACTCGACCACGGACCGGCGAAGGGGACGACCCCGCAGGCGGATCGTACGGCCGGCTGCCTGTTCCCTGGGTCGAGCTCTATTCCCGTACGTTGGGGGGAAGTCATGTGCCCTGGGTCGAAATCGCCTTCACTACCGACCGAATCTCGTCAGGAGTGAACCCCCTCTCCACTCGCAACCAATTTCCCAACTTCACCCGGCGGGCGTGGCGCGGGAATTCGAACTGCGATGCCGGAGTCACACCAATTAGGCAGAACTCGACGTGGCCACCCCTTTCGAGGGCCGCGCTTGCTAGCTGACAGACCTGCTCCGTCGCCATGGAGTACGCGTGTTCGAAGAACAGTAGGCCCCCGAGAGCGGCTCCCGACATACCTCTAGGCTGGACAATCGCGGTGCCGGACCCCGAACGACCTCTTTCCGGCCACCATGCCGCCAGAGTCAGGGCAGACCAAGGGACTCCCCCGGTTGGCATTTCAGCTTTGACGATGCCTAGAACCGGCGAGCGATACACGATGCGGACGCCTTTTCTCGACAGACGACCCATCGGAAGCAACACTCCGCTCATTCCCTGTGCAGACAATGACACCTCACGATCCTGTCGCAACAAGGCGGCCATCGCAAGTACGTGGTCACCTGCCCAGAGGGCGAGTAGCCCAGCGACGAGAGCGGGAAGCGCCAACACCGACCCGGTCCGAACAATGCTGAAGATAGAGAACGCGAGGATCAGAACGCCGACCACGAAGGAGGCGATTCCGGCAGTCCTGAGGTAGCGAGACAGAGACAACTGACGGGACACCACATGGTGAGCCACTGGGCCCTGCGGTGAGCTGGATTCACCAGTGATCATGCCACGATCCGCTCTTCAGATACCTACAGTGCGTCTGCGGATATCTTGATGTCGTAGAAGTTGGCGACCATGTCGATCCCGTCGACTACGGCCTCCAGCCTCGCCGCCTGTGGAAGGGCGGTCTTCGCTTTGACCTTCGCTTGCACACTGAGGAATACGGCTACGTCGATCAAGGTCGAGATAGAATCAGTCGCAATTGAAGCGATGTTGGCCCAGAACTCCGGCGGGTATAGGTAGAGGGCGAATCCGGCGACGGTGAGGAGCAGGGCGGATAGGTCGAGGACGCTGAAGATACTCGCGGCTCCCACTGCGAACTGGACACCAAACGCTTCGGCGGCCATGAACGTGAGGACGAGATCAACGTAAGTCATCGGAGGCTGGATTTGTCCCCAGAAGTTTGATAGGTAGGTCCCGACGTCTACCGGAAAGTTAGGGAAGCTGTTGAGATATGCGGCCGAGCTGGCGGTGTGGTTCATCAACGTCCACGCTGCCGAAGTGAATGCGCTAGTGTTCGCGGCCCCCCCAAGGCCGCACATGCTGTAATAGCCAGCGAGAGCGCTCGTGATTCCAGACCCGAAGGCCGAGCCACCTGGCAAGGCCCGGATGAACGCGGCCGGCAGTCCCGAACCGCCGGACACAACGACCCAGATGTCCGCGACCACCTGGTTGGTGGATATCACCGATTCGAGGGGCAGAAACGCTGTCGAAACGACATCGATAGCAACCCTCAGACCCACCGAGACCGGGTCGTTCGGAAGGAGAGAGAGGGAGAAGTTGATCCCAGCGCTGTGAACGCGGCCATTGTTCAGCGGTGTAGGGTTCAGACTCGCGTTGACTATGGCCGAAGTCAGCTGATTAGTCGACTGAAGCACATTGTAGGCCCTAGCCTGTAAAGTCGCCTTGACTAGGTCCCAGCCCGGTTTGATCGTAATCGCCCCATAGACAATGAGGGACTGAGCCAGCATGTTGTCGTTCCACCACATTCCCCTCGCAACCGACTTGAGCCCCGATGGCACGTCCGGTATTGGGCCAATCTGCCATCCCGAGGTGAGTGGACCAATCTTCCATCCGTATGCTACACCAGCGATGCCTGGGGTCCAAACCACCGAAAGGCTGCCTACGGCGCCCGTCCATGCGTTCCAAATTGTTCCCGCAGAAATCCCGTTCCACGACGGGGGTGGTGTTTGAGTTCCAGCCGGAGCCCCGAATGCCCCATCGTTCTCGACTGAAAAGTTGGCGAGCGCCTTCACCAGCCCAGTCGCTAGGCCCAACGAGCCAACATAGTTCTGGGCGCCATATAGCCACCCGGTAAAATTCCCCGATCGATTCAGCAGGAGGCCGGCTAGAAGGCCCATCAACTGTGGGAGGTTGGTGGTGTTGAGTGGGACGATGGCTGAGAGGGACAGCGAGGCCGCCCCCTGTTCCAGGTTGGAGCTCGACGGAACTCCGACGCAAAGGAGCGGATTTGAGGTACAGTTCTGGCTGTTGTTCGAGTACACCTTTACGAAGCCGGTCTTTCCCGGAGAGTAGTCCGAGTTGTTCCACGATACCATTCCTGTTGCGCGCGCATACCAGGTTTGAGGATCCCAGTGGCTCTGCAAGAACGTGTTGGAAGCGCGATTCTGAATCGAAACGTTCGTCCCGTTCACCATGCTCTGACCTAGTGGTGAGCGCAGAAATACGGAGCGAGGGACCAGTATGTTGTTCAAGCCCCCTGACATCGTAACCGTGTACGTAGCGGAGCTTGTCGTGCCGTTGAGCTCGACGTATGGCACGCTCCCGACCCCCAGCGAACCCGATCCGTTGATCGTGTCGTTGACCACCAAGAGGACGAAATTCTGTCCACCTGAGTACCGCTGAAGTCCCGCTGGAAGAGGGGAGAGCGAGTAGTTCCCCGCCTCGACGTAGACGTAGGTTGGGGCTTTGGAGAGGATGCTCATGACGATGTAATCGAACCCCAGTCGGTCTGATCCGCTGGTGGAATACCCCAGGTGGAGGCTGGAATCCAGGAGGTCGATAGACATGTTCGGTGAATTGACGGCTGCCGAGAAACCGTTGTGATTCTGAATCAGCGACAAGTTCAACGAGGCGAGTTGCTCCGTGGGGGTGATCGCGAAGGTCGTCGTAAAGATCCCGGAGAAGCTCGATGTTCCCCCTCCGTCGGCTAGCTGCTGCTTCGTGTACCCGCTGTAGTCCGTCCGAGCCGAGTAATATGGGGCTGCAGCCGACCATGACCGTTCGTACGCGGCCACCCCATCTCCTGAGGTCAATCCCGTAGCGGTCCAGTTGAGAACCGAGATTTGGAGAGCGGTCATCCCAAGTGGCGTGACTCGAAAACCGTCGGGGATTCCATTCAACGGGGTCGAGCTGGCGAGAGGGTTTGCACCCCAAGACAGCTTCCCCCAGACTGTGAGAGTTCTTACGCCGTTGTGGGTGCCGAAGACAGCTCGAAGCCAACCGGCGGACTTAACGCCCGAGAGATTGTCGAATGCGATCAGCTGGGAGCGCGCCCAGAGCACCTCGGCAGCCCACGGAGAACTGTCTCCATGAAGGACTCCGGGAGCTGACGAAGTGAGATTCGTGAGATTAGCGCCCTGGATGAACCCTTGGCAGGGAGGCGGTTTAGGGAACGGGCATGCGGTGAAAGGGTCGTAGGTCGAATTTCCCCCCCAGTAGTGAAAGTTCGCGCCGACCGGGGCGGTCGGGTTCGTAGCAGAGAGCCCGAGATTGAAGGTCAGATTCCAGGTGTCGAGCATGTGGCTACCAGCACTGTCGACGGTGTTGGGATCTAATCCGTACTCTTTCTCTACGAAATCGCTTACAAGGTCGTTGGTCGCGTAGAGCGAAGGATTGGCCCAGCTCCATCTTGTGGAGAAATCGCCAGAGTTCCCCGATGTCGTGATTGACCAACCCCTAGTCTTTTCGTTATCTGTTAGGCCGTCGCCAGAGGAATCCTTGAGGTAAGTGAAGTTGCATGGGTAGCTGGTAGCTGTATAGACTACGGACGGATTCGAGCGGAGTGAGAAGTTCATCTGCGCGACAAACGAATATTGGGTGTTAGACAAACTGGGAGTGATGTTTACCCCACCGATGGTCAAGTAGCCCCAAGGACTCGGAGAGGTGACGCGAGACACAACCTTCGCGCTGATGTTGGTTGTAGGCCAGTACGAGACAGTGCCGTCCTTGAACGAGTAGTAGGTGAGGGTCGACGCAGGCACATACCAATCGACCAGTGCCCCCCCCCCTGCTTGCGAGATGGAGTCGTAGGGGTAGTCGCTCTCCCAGGTGTAGAAGTTTGCCGGAGTCGCGAACTGGAAGCCGCTCGAGCTCCTCGTGTAATCGAGGCCGCACCGGGTCATCGTTGACGCTATCGTCACGTTGTATGTTGCCCAGGGAACCAGATCGTGAAGCTCGGCGAGTGACTTGTGCGTCCCATTTCCTGCCGCCGTCGATACGATCCCAGCGAATTGCAAGACTTGCCCGGGGCCCATCTGAACCAACTTCACGATAGAGGTCACGGGAAAGTTGGTAGAAAAGCTGACCGTGACATTGCTGACAGTAATGTTGTTGAACGATACCCACATCACAGTTAGAGGGTTCGCGGTGAGGCCGCAGATCGTCTTTGTCGAGGAGGACCATCGCGAATTCCCGTTGTTAACAGTGTTTCCGAAGGATGCATAGGCAGGAGGAGGGCTCCCAGGAGCTCCTGCTTGTTGAGTTCTGGATGCTTCTGTCAAGTTGTACCACCCGTTCCCCAGCCCTGTGGATAAGTTCGAATGGGTGCGCCCGAAAACCGGGTCGGCCCAGTTAGTAGGGTGCGGATTGCCGTTCGTGTAGTTGCGCCAACCCTTCGTAGGCTGGTTGGTCGACCAGTTGGTCCAAGCGCTGGTTGAGCTCATGACGTTTGGATTCGGTGTCGTCACATTCAGGGTCGTCCATGCAACCCCCCAGCCTGCGGGAAGGGTCACGTTGGAGTAGGATTTGGTGGTCCCCGGAACACTTCCGTCGCAACTTCGCCCTTGCACAAAGCTCTGGTTGGTACGCATGTGCGCGGTCAACGTTATGCCCCAGTATGTGGCCCCATTGTAGGTGAGGTTAGTGAGCCTGAGAACGGTCGTGTTGCTGCTCAGATTGAATGTCTTGCTCGTTCCGCTTCCTTGGAATGAAGACGAGAGCTTCACCAGGAGCGTCGAGGATAGAAGTGTAGTTGTGTTGCAGGCGGTGACGTAACAGCCGTTTGGGTCCCCGCAGCTGGAGCCTAGATTGTGACTAACCCAACTCTTGGTTGAAGCGTTCGATGGAACCTGCCAGCCCACTGAGAGATTGGCAGCTTTCGGGTTTAGGATCTGGGACATCGCTTGAAGCTTGAACCCGCTCGCCGATGAGTTCACGAACCAGGACACGCTGGCCCCCCCTGTCGGGGGAGACGGTGCGCCGCCCGAGGGACCCGGAGCGAGTATCATCATCTGCTGTCCTGATGAGCAGGTGGAGCCGAACATGAAGGAGGCCTGACCTACCGGAAGCCGGACTTCGACTCCGAGCGCCTCAAGGGTCTCTGCTAGATAGTTGATGAGATAGGTCCTGGGAGAGAAAGGCCCGGACGCTGGGGCGAGCGCAATCGAAGTCCCGATGGGATTGAGGCTCGCACATGCGGGCAGAGTAACTGCTGCGTCGCAATCCAAGACAAGTGTTGTCGATCCGATTTCAGGAAATATCGAGCTTTCGATAGTGGTCGCCGCACTCGAATACGACGATGATAGAAGAAACCCCTTCACTTGGTTCAACTGGGCAAGGAGAGTGTTCTTGGACGAGCTCTTACCCGGAAGGAAGTCGAGTGAGTGGAGGCTCTGGACCTCTTTGATCCAGTCGCTCACTAGGTTGGCAGCCGAGATGTCTCCGCCATCGAAGAGAACTTGGACCCCAGTTGGCGTTCTCGCTAGCCACGCCAGGAATGGGCGGCCCCACGCATCAACGAGGGCAGTCACGGACAGAGCGACCAAGGAGGAAAGGCCCCCCGACGCCGGGACGGGTACAGGGCCAAGAATGGCTCTACCGTCCGCGGCGAAGAGCGTTTCCTGAAGTTCCCACGATCCGTTGTCACTCGCTCGCCATGCGCCGAGAAACTGGCCCGCGGGCAAGACAAGCAGCTGCGGATCCTGTATCGCACCCATCGATGGGCCCACGATGTAGGGGCCCTGCCAGTGGGCGCCTGAGTCGCGTGAGATAGACGTTGCTGCCTGGACCTGGCCATTCACGCTAGTGGAGAACAAGGCCATCACGACGGGCCCGGCCACCGCCGCTGCTACCTGACCGGGCAACCCTCCAGGAGTTGCGAGCGCCGTCGCCCCGATGCGGGTAAAGATTGAAGAGGTGGAGTTCGGCGTCCAACTTCCGACTGTAACCCCGGATTGGAAGGCGGTGCGCGCCGATGTGAGAGGTACCAATTGCACCAGATGGGAGGAAGCGCTACTCGTGACGACGGCCAGTCCGCCATTCGGAAGAATTAGGGGGGTAGCGTTCTGCGCCACCAGTGATCCGGTGGTCGAGACGCTCGACGACCCGCAAACTAAGGAGATGGACGTCACGACGACATGTCCTGACTGTGTGTAAAGGTACATCACGTAGGAACTGCTGGAGGTGATTTCTGGGTTGGACCCGGAGGCCGAAGCGACGGTTCCCCAAGTGGTCCCGCCATCGTTTGAGCTGCGCATCGTGACAATCCCACTGATCACGTAGGCCAGAGCGACTACGGTCGACGTAGCTCCCAACGCATCGCCGGAGATCGGAGCGGAAGAGTTGACGAGCACCCTCGCTGGACTCCAAGAAATTGAGTGATGCCAGCAGGTGGCTCCCGGCGTAGAGCAGGTGAGGTGAGACGTGATCTGCCAGGCCTGGGTGGGATTGTAGAATCCGGTTTGGAACTCTAGCAGGTAACGTCCCGTCGATGAGGTCTTGACGTAGAGTACCCAGAACGCCGGAGTCGTGCCTACGACCCCAGTCGCGAAGCGAAGATAGTTGTACGAGCCCGGGTCGGTGAGATTGTCCGGCGACGGGAACTGGGCTGGCGGGAGGAACCCGGGGAAGTCGCCAATCGGACCGCTATCAGGGGAGGCAAATGGAGAGAACTTCGAAGAGGAGTGTGGAGGGGGCTGCGGGTCCGAGAGGTACGTTGGGACAATCATGAGCAGGACGGCGCAGACCGAACCGGCGATCTGCACGGTTCGGCGACGTAAGATCGAGGGGTTCCGGTCCATCGGCCGCCATCTTCGGGCCCGAATCCGAAGCCCTCTGGCTACGATCTCATCCCTACATTTCGAACCGTCGGACTCGTGCTCCATGGTTTCTCCGGGTGACTCGTTCTCGAGACCGTTTCTCTAGCCGCTTCCCTCTGGAATTCTGCCCGATGCACCCAGAGGGTTGGACGCATCGGACGACCCGGAACAAACTATGCTTGGTCACCGGTCCCACTGAACTCGCGCTCATTATGGGTGAGTTGCCGTAACCTGTCCTTGACTAAGAACATTGGGCTTTGCCGGGAGGTGGCCCTTGGCCGAAAATGCGGACTCAAGGCGAAGCGTCCGAGTGGACTGTCCATCATGACAAACCCTAACCGTCTATCTCGCTGGAGAGGATTGTCGATTAGGTAAATCCCACCATCTCGCGGGGCCTGCGGGAACCGTTCCCGGGTCCCGGCGACTTGCGGAGGCAGGCCGTGGACTCACACCGGCAGCAGCCCCATTATGGGGAAACTCCATGGCAAAGTTCGGAACGAGGGGTCCCTCTCGGAGCGTCGTTACTCCTGCGGGCTTCCCGAGGGACCTCCCGTGTCCTGGTCTCCGATCGCCGGTGCCTAGGCCGCTTGCGAGTCCGGGCAGCCCCACCCTATCCATCATACAAACGTAAGACAGTAGGCCGACCTCCTCCCCGTCGCGGTTCGCGCGATCCCGTTCGCCGTGCCCTGTCCTTCGGGACAGTCAGTTCTCCTTGCCCTCGATGAAAGGCCGGAGCCGCTTCCAGAGACGAAGTACGGCGGGAGGTGGCGGCTCTCGACGGGCGACTGCTGAGAAGTTAGTTGGACTCTTCGCTCGAGTCCCGTAGCGTCGCTGCTGCTGTCGGAGTCCGCCGGGCATGGCAGCGTTCACGAGGCCTGTTAAGTCGCTGCGTCGGAAGGTCAAGGCCCGTCGCCCCAAGGGTCGAAGGATGGCGCGGGCCTTGCCGTCGGCGACGGCCCGGAACGGTACCCCCCATGTCTTCAGCACCTTCGCAATCGGCGAAATGGACCCCATACCTTCGGCGTTGATGCCGACGACGTTCACGGACGACATCAGCTCGCCCTGCGGACACTTCTCAAACCAGATTGGCAGCGCGGCGGCCTCGTCGTGCCCTTCGAAAATGAGCGCGCGGTCCGCAAACAGCCCGCTAAGGAGTTCGTGATTGAACTGCCCCTCTCGCTTGGCACGCGCTCGCTCAGAGGCGGACCGGTACTGGAGACGACGGAGCGTCGAACCCGATACGCTGGGGATGACTCTCACTGCCGATACAAGGTCGTCCGGAGCGACGAAGGTCGTCGAGTGCGTGACGATGAAGAATTGGTTTCGATTCGTACTCGCCGCTTCCCGAAGGAAAGAGTACAGCGTGCGTTGCTTCGAAGGGTGAAGGTTTAGGGCGGGCTCATCGAGGAGAGCAACCGAATCCGTGATTCCTGCCGTAGAGTAAAGGACTAGCAGCACCTCCAGATTTCCCGCGGCCTCAGCTTCGATGGGGAACTCAAAGTTCCCGCTTCGCATCACGAGTCGGGGGTAGAGCGTCGGAGGGAACGACGGCTCCTCGCCGGGACTCGGAGTTTGGCCGACAACGACCACGTCCACCTCGTGGGTCGTCAACTCCGTGAACTTGGATCTGATTTGTTCGTAGCGGTAGCGACCGGCGGGACTGGGGTTGTTCTTCAGCTCGAAGAGTCCGTGTGCCAGATCCTTGCCCGTGACAGTCTTGACTCGCGGGTTGGGGACAGGCGCCCGCAGGATCGGTTCTCCTCCCGGTTGTTCCCGCGCTCCCGACAGATGAACGATAGACGACCCCAGAACACATGCAAATGCGGTCTGCGGCCCGATGTCCCCGAGAGCCCACCCCCTGAACCAAAGCTCGTTCCGCATCCTCAGGAAGTCCTCGTCGTCCTGTCGGACTCCCTGATTCTGTTGGTAGAGCGAGATTCCCTGCATTTGGAGAGATACTGGTCGACCATCGGGCGCGGGATCGAGAAGGTCCCTGAGCCACTCGAATCCGAAGGGGCCGGGGTGAGGCGCCCTATCTGCCGGAAGCGGCGTGTTGAAAATTGTGCCGGGTCTCTCACCTTCAAGAACGGCGGCCATTCGCTCGAGGAGATTTTGGCTGGTCCACGAAGTCAGGGTTATAGTAGGGCTCCGGAACAGGCCGAAATCGGCCAGAACTAGCCCTAACTTGTCGAGACCAAAGTGGAGTCGGCATTGGGTAGAATTGGGATCGCCTGCTTGACCTTCGACGACGAGACGAACTCTCTGTCGAAGGAGATCGCGGAACAGTCCGGGTCCCTCTGCGATTCTCCGTCGCACGAGCGACGGTAGTTCGTTGAAGTCCCTTAGGTTCTGAATGTTTTGAGGGTTGGTGGTCGCGCAGTACGCCATCACTGACGCGATAAGTCGAGCCTCCTCCTCGGTGAATGCGACTCCGAGTTCCACTCGAAGACGACGACCCGTTTCCGCCTCCCGGACGTACGGCGTGGGATCCGGCCGGGGTCTTTGAAGCGCAGCGATCGCGAACTCGATAGCTCGCAGGAGGTTCGTCTTCCCGGCCCCGTTCGGTCCCACGAGGATCGTTCTGTCGCCGAGCTTTGTGAGTCGAGACTCCTTCTCGCCGAAGGTGAGGAAGTTCCTCACGGAGACGGATTGGATCTTCATCGGCGGCGGTCCCAGTCCGCGAGGGTCATCGGACCTCCTCCAATGGCCCCGCCAGCATCATCGTATCGGTTCCCGTTCTGGGGACCGAGGGGGACGGGGCCGGGATCCCGGTCCCGGGAAGGGCTTCTCCTTCTGGGATCGACCTCAGCTCTTGCGCTTGACGAAGGCCCATGTCGCGACGGCGCCGATGGCGAGCCCCACAACCAAGCCTGCAGCGATGGCCCCGAGAAGATTCACCGATTGTGATGGCGGGACCGACGAGGGTTGACTCGAGGCAGGGGCGACATCCAATGACTTCTGGTCGGTTGACGTTGGCGGGGCCAACGTCTGATATCCGGGCGAGTCAGTTACGGTAACTGAGATCGTCTCCCTCCCGGAAGTTGCTAAGATACAAGTGAACTCGCCAACGCGGCTCTGAGTCCCGACGGTCGCCCCGGTGGATGCGCCGCAGCCCGGTGACGCTTGGAAGGTGTAGTAGAAGGGCGGAGAGCCGTTCGTGACCGTCGCGACCGCCGTCAGAGCATCTCCCACGACAAGGCTAGTCGACGTCTGAATGAACGCGAGGCCCACGGTCGGCGGCGGGTTCACGTACACGACGGTCTGGCCCCAAGCCACTGCCCCGCCCGGAGCGGTCGCAGTCAGATTGAAGACGTAGATCCCGGGGACGTCAATCTCGCAGGTGAAAATCCACGTGGTCTGAGGTCCTGTGCATAGCGAGAACTTCCAAGGAACTCCGGACCAAGCGAACGTGTCAGACGCATTGTTGCCTCCCACCCAAGCGCTCACGAGGACCACGCCGCTGGTCGCGATGCCGTTCGCATCGATGGAGGGGGGTGTAACAGAGATGCCGCAGACCGCGAAAGTGGCTCCGCACGGGGGAGGGGGAACCTCGCTCGGCAACAATGGCTCGAGGGGCTCGGAGGCCCCCATCGCAACGGCTCCGAGGACCGACCGAGCGGTCGGGGCATGCCCAACTGCCGGCCCGGCTAGGAGGGCGACTACCATTGAGAGGAGCACCGCCACGACCACTCCGCGAAGCATTCTGTGCTCTGAGAGAGAGTCCTCGGATTAGACCCATTCGGTGGCTCGGTCGGCTCCCTCCTCTGAGCGTCAACCGGACGAGAGCCCTCCGAAGGTCACAACGGCTAAGCACCGGAAGGGCTAGACCGTGCACGTGCCCGAGAACGTCCTGTATTACGGGGACAACCTCGAGATTCTCCGAAGGTACGTCAAGGACGCGTCGGTCGACCTCGTCTACCTCGATCCTCCCTTCAACTCCAATCAGGACTACAACGTCCTGTTTGCCGAGCGAAACGGGACCCAGTCGGCGGCCCAGTTCCAAGCGTTCTCTGACTCATGGCGCTGGGACGAGAACTCGGCCCGAACATTCCAAGAGACGGTCGAGTCGGGGAGCAACGTCGGGCGCGCTCTCCAAGCGATGAGGGACCTCCTCGGGTCCAACGACCTCCTTGCCTACCTCTCGATGATGGCCCCCCGGTTCGTCGAACTCCGGCGGGTGCTCAAACCAACCGGGTCGCTCTACCTACACTGCGATCCGACGGCTTCGCACTACCTCAAAATTCTTCTCGATGCGACCTTCGGACCGACCAACTTCCGAACTGAGATTATCTGGAAGCGTCAGAGCGCACACAACGACGCTCGCCAAGGCCGACGTCAGCACGGGAGGATCCACGACACGATCCTGTTCTACACTGCGAGCAACGAGTGGACGTGGAACCCGGTTTTCATCCCATACGACGAGAAGCAGCTCAGCACGGGCTATCGGTGGGCCGAGGGCCCGGACGGGCAGATCGTCCATCTCAAGAAAGGGGAGGAAGCGCGGGAAGGTTGGCGCCGGTTCAGCCTCGGTGACCTGACTGGACCCGGCGGCGTTGCCCGGGGAAGCCCCGAATACGAACTGATGGGCGTCACCCGAGCGTGGCGGTTCACCCGAGAGAAGATGGAGGCGATGGTCCGTGAAGGCCGAGTCGTTCAGACCGCCCCGGGCAACGTCCCGACGCAGAAGCGGTACCTCGATGAGATGCCGGGAGTGGTGACTCAGGACATCTGGACCGATCTCAAGCTCCTCGGCGCCCAAGCGGCAGAGCGGCTCGGGTACCCGACCCAGAAGCCCGAGGCTCTCCTCGAGCGCATCATCGAGACGAGTAGCAACCCGGGCGACGTCGTCCTCGATCCGTTCTGCGGATGCGGGACCACGATTGCCGCGGCCCAGAGATTGGGTCGGAGTTGGATCGGCATCGACGTGACCCACCTTGCCATCACCCTCATTCGGTCTCGTCTCGCGGACGCCTTTCAGGGAAAGGCAGAGTACTCGGTTGTCGGCGAACCGGTCGACATGGAGGGCGCGAAGGCACTTGCGGCCCTCGACCGGTATCAGTTCCAACTGTGGGCCCTCGGGAAGGTCGGCGCGCGCCCGGATCCACGCGATTTCAAGAAGGGGGCGGACCAAGGGATCGACGGAAGGGCCGTGTACCACGAGAAGGAAGGCGGAGGCTCCAAGACGATCATCGTTCAGGTAAAGTCGGGCCACGTCTCGTCTCGAGACGTCCGAGATCTCCGAGGAGTAATCGAGCGGGAGAAAGCTCAGATCGGGGCACTCCTCACGCTCGAGGAGCCATCGGAGCCGATGCTGAAGGAGGCCGCCGACGCCGGATTCTACCAGCCGGAGTACCGCCTGAGCCCGGAGGAACGGTACCCGCGACTCCAGATTCTCACTGTCGCCGAGCTGCTCGCGGGGAAGAACGTCGAGGCGCCGCGGTTCCGAAACGTGTCGTACCGTCAGGCTCCAGTTTCGATTCCTCTCGCCCCGAAGCCAAAGGGCCGCGTTAAGAAACTCTCAGAGCACGAGGATGGCGAGACCTCGTCGTGATGCTGCGGCTGAGCCGGTCAAACCGTGCCGAGAGCTGGCAAGCCCGGCAGCAGTTCTCCCATCCTAGACTCATCTCCGCGGCTGACGGGGAAGACCGTTCCCATGAACCCGCAGGGGCGAGCGTATCCCGTCTGACTCGGCCGGATTCCCAAAAGAATCGGGAGGCGGTCGTCATCCCACTCCGCCGCGGCGAGGCGTTTCGATGAGGCTGCCGCGGGATCTGGGAGCAGGATAGGAGCTTCGAAGAGACGATCGTACCTTAGCCATGCCGCGTCCGCATGCGGGGCCCGAGGCGCCACGGTCGTTGCGGCGCCATAGAAACCTCGACCGTGCTTCGCCCTCGATCCGCACTGGAGAATCCATACGGGCCTGTCGATCTCGACTTTCCTCGCCGGTACCTCCTCCCAGGAATCCGCCTCTCCCGGCTTCAACTCCACCGTAGCGTCCCACTCGTACCCAGCGTCGGGGAGACCGACGAAGATGTACCCTACCGGTGCGGGCTTGTCAGACATCATCCTCGCTAAGCCGATGCGGTAGAAGGGCCTGCCGCCCTCGAATGTTCAAGCTCGACTACAGGCCCTTAGTCCTCCGTCGAGGGTACGACGGTAAGACCTCGCACCCGACCGTTCTTGTGGAAGCGCGCTCCGTCGGGTTCTATGATAACTCGGCCAAGAGGGATGTCGAGAACGAATCGATCTGGCGATGCTTCCACTAGGTCTGCTCGTGGGTGCTTTCCCGACATCAGTCACGGAGATAGCATGCACTCTTAATTTCCCGGCTCGCCCTCACAGAGGTAGGTACCTCTGATGGATCCGTCGAAGCTCGCCAAGGGCTTGACCCTCTCGATGGACGACGTGGCTCTGTGTGTTCAGAATGCGAAGCGACTGATGAAGGACTCGAAGCACGTCTCGCCGGGGACGCGCCTCGCACTCCGCGAACTGGCCCTCGAGGAGTTGGCGAAGGGGTCGATGGTCCAATTCCGTATCTACATCCAAGACTCCGTCAAGGGCAGGAGTCTGCCACCTCGGTCGTCGGCCGGGCCCGCTCCCCCGGAGTTGGGGGCTCTACTGGAACGGAACGCTGACCTCTTGACCGACGACGCGCTCAAGCGAGCGTTTTGGGACCACGACATCAAGCTCGACCACGTCGTCCTCATGGTCGACTTCCTTGAGCTGACGATGCCCGCGATGGAGACGGCGAAGCTCGACACCCGTGGCCTGTCGATGCGGACTCGAGCGCTGAGCGGTCTGTCCACGTTAGGCCCAATCCGACGGCTCGGTCTGAGGTTCCTGTCGGAGACCATCCGCGATCTCAAGGCCCGTGGAATCGAGCGGTTGGACGACCTCTGTAAGGACGCGCTCTACGTCGGACTCGACAAGGCCAGTGAGCGGTGTACGCCGCCGACGGCGGACCTCGAACTCGCCAGCACTCTCAGGATGTTCAACGCGATGTTCGCCGGAGCCCTTACAACCGGAGTCGATCGCTGGCGACGCGACGTTAGGCGTGGCGCGAAGGGATTC
>JBGOSQ010000013.1:0-35089 GCA_041476045.1 Thermoplasmata archaeon
GACCTCGAGCACGGGACGATCGGGACGTCGAACGTCCTCGAGGCCGCGCGCCGATCCGACGTTCCGCACGTGCTGTTCTCCTCCTCGAGCGTCGTCTACGGGATGCCGACGAAGTTCCCGACGCCGGAGGACTACGGGCCCTTATTCCCGCAATCGCTCTACGGCGCCTCCAAGCTCGCCTCCGAGGGTCTCCTGAGCGCGTACTCCGGCTGCTTCGGCACGATCGCGACGATCTTCCGGTTCGCGAACATCATCGGGCCGACGATGACCCACGGCGTGCTCTACGACTTCTTCGAGAAGCTGCGCGCGACGCCGGACCGGCTCGAGGTCCTCGGCGATGGCCGACAGGCCAAGAGCTACCTACGCGTCGAAGACTGCGTCACCGCGATGCTCGTCGCCGCCGAGCGCGGGTCCGCCCCCGTCGAGGCGTACAACCTCGGCACCGTCGATCGGACGAGCGTCAAGGAGATCGCCGAGCGCGTCGTCGCGGCGTTCGGTAGCCGGGCCCGGATCGAGTACATGGGCGGGGAACGGGGCTGGGCAGGGGACATTCCCCAGCAGCACCTCGCGATCGACCGGATCGTCTCGCTGGGGTGGAAACCCCGATGGGGCTCGACCGCGGCCGTCGAACGCACCGTCGACGAGCTCGCCCATCGTGCTCCCTAGCATGGCCTCGCCCTCTCCCCCGTTCCGGCCCGTGGTCCCGGGCACCGTCTCCGTCATCGTGACGGTCCTGAAGGACCCGCGCGTCGCGCGAACGTTGGAGAGCCTTCTGGCGCAGGAACGCCGGCCGGACGAGGTCCTGGTCGACGATGGCGGCGGGACCGACGACGTCGCGCGGATCACGGCGACGTTCACGGACCGGGATCCCCGCATCCGACACCTGGCGGCCCCGGGGAACATCCCCGAGAGCCGGAACACGGCGCTCCTCACCGCGACCGGCGAGTTCGTCGCGTTCCTCGACGCCGACGAGGTGGCGCCGGCCGGGTGGCTCCAGGCGATCCTACAGCCGTTCCAGGACCGATCGGTCGGCTTCGTGGGCGGCCCCACCCCCGCGCTCTCGGGCACGACCCGCTCGCTGGGCGCGCGTTACTATGACGGCTACCTGCGCCGGTTCTACGACACCGTCGCGCGGCGATCTCCCCACGCGCTCCCCATGGGCAACTCGGCGTGGCGCGCCGCGGTGTTCCGTCAGGTAGGGCTCCTCGACGCGACGCTCTACCGGCGGGCGGCGAGCGAGGACCAGGAGGTCGCGGTCCGGGCCCTCACCGCGGGATGGAAGGGCGTCTACGCCCCCGAGGCCCACGTCGACCACGATTTCTCCGACATCACGACGTGGGGGCTCTTGCGGAAGCAGCGGATCTACGCCGAGGGCGGGTACGTCGTCTGGCGACGCCGCGGGACCACCTACGAGGCCTCCGCCGTGCGTCTCGCGCCGTACGTCCTTCTTCCCGCGATCGGGCTCCTCGGCCTCCTCCTCCTCCTTCCCCCGTTGACGCGGGTCCTCGGCGGCTGGCTCCTCCTTGCCTCGGCGATCGGCTTGGGGTTGCTCGCGGCCGTGCTGACGATCCAGGGTGTCCGCGAGGACGCGCGGTACCCGGGAATGCGGTACAAGGCTTTCGAGATCCCTCGCCGGTGGGCGACACTGTGGGGAGCCTTCTCGGGTCTTCTCACGTACGGCTGGCGCGGCCGGCGCCGGCCCTCCACCGCCGAGGCCCGCGGCCCGTCCATCGCAAAACCTTAAGCGGCCGCCGGGTTCGGCGCCGCCATGCCGAGCCACTCCGATGCGCACGAGCCCACCAAGAGCGGGGAGCTCGTTCTCCTGGACTACGAACTCTGGGCCGAGGGAGCGGGAAAGGTCGAGCTCATCGACACGACGCGCGAGGAGGTCGCCCAGCTGGCGAAGATCACGGTGGCTGACGGGCACAAGTTCGGGCCCCACGCCCACCTGATCGGCGGCGACTACTTCCCCGGCGGCGTCGAGAGCACGCTCGTCGGTGCGAAGATCGGAACGGAGTTCGAGAAGGAGTTCGCGCCCGCGGACGCGTTCGGCGAGCGGGATCCGAAGCTGATCGAGCTGTTCTCGATGCACGAGATCTCCCGGCTGCCGGAGATGCGGCGCGACGATGCCCACCTGGACCTCGGCACCGTGCTCACGATCGAGGGGCGGCGGGGCCGCGTGACGACCCTCACCGCGGCGCGCGTGCGCGTCGATTTCAACCCGCCGTACGCGGGCCGGAAGGTGCGTGCGAAGTTCAAGATCATCGAGCGGATCGGCGAGTCGGCCGCCCAGGTGCGGGCGATCATCGATCTCACCTACGGCCGCGGCGAGGAGTTCAAGGTCGACCTGCACGACGAGGTCGTGACGGTCCACGTCCCCGAGCGGTCCAAGTTCGACTTTGCGTGGGCCGCGGCGAAGCCGCGGGTCATCGACCAGATCCGGACCCAACTGAAACCGAAGTCCATCCGCCTCGTCGAGGAGTACGTGACGCCTCCGGTAAAGGAGACGGCCAAGGAGGCGGCGAAGGAGAAGTCCGTCGCGGCGCCGGCCGAAAAGCCGAAGGACGAGCCGGCAGAACCCGCGCACACCCACGCCCCGAAGGCCGCCGCCAAGGCGAAGGACGCCTAGCGCCAATCTCGAGCCGCCGTGGAATGCGCCCGCCGTTGAGCGGGTCCGACCGGTGTGACCGTTCGACTAGGTTCTCGGACGCAACGCCATCTCGACGATCGCGGCGAGTAGGCCGCCGACGATGGGAGCGACCCAGAAGAGCCAGGACTGGTCGATCGCCCACGTGGTGTTCCAGCTGATCCACGACATGACCGCGGGAGAGAAGCTCCGGACCGGGTTGAGCGAGCAGCCGTCGACGGGGATCGCAACGAGGTTCCCGACGAGCAGGGTGAACCCGATCCCGACGGGGGCCAGGTTCTTCGCGCCATTGTCGGCCCGGGTGAGGAGCTGGATCACGAGGATGAAGACGAAGGTGAGCGCGGCTTCGATCAGGAACACGGCTCCGAGCGAGAAGCCGCCCGGGGTGTCGGAAGTCGCGTAGCTCTGGGAGCCGAGGGCACCGGCCTTCGCGAGCGCCCACATCGGATCCGAACCGTGCGCGATCCCGGCGACGACGCCGATCCCGACGAGTCCGCCGACCACCTGGGCGACGATGTAGGGGGCGATGTCGCGCGTCGGCATCCGGCGGGAGAAGGCCATCGAGAGGGTCACGGCGGGATTGAAGTGGCCGCCGGAGATCTCGC
Organism: Thermoplasmata archaeon; assembly: GCA_041476045.1. GTDB lineage: Archaea > Thermoplasmatota > Thermoplasmata > Lutacidiplasmatales > UBA184 > Lutacidiplasma. Next base: position 3,253 of record JBGOSQ010000013.1, read on the forward strand.
CGAACGCGTAGGCCAGGCCAGCGAGCGCGAGCCCGAACGCCGCCGACACGGCTACGACGCGCCCGTTGTCGATCCCGAGCCCGCTCGTAAAGACCGCAGCGCCCCCGCCGAGCAGGAGGAGGGCGAACGTTCCGACGAACTCGGCGAAGTACTTCTGGCCGGTGCTCCACGCCATCGGAGAACGGATTTTCCCCCGAGAGTTAAACCTTCCGGAGTTCGGGTGGGGGAGCCCTGCGTCGACCGAGGGGAGACGACCCGGACCGCACGTCGGGTCGCCGCTCGTACCGAAGCGACTTAAGACCGGTCGCCGTCCCCGGCCCTCGATGCCGGGAGTTTCGGCCGCCGAGGACCGACGCGGGAACTACTCCGGCTGGCTCATCGGGCTCGGGATCATCGGCGGCGTCTTTGTCGTCGCCGCGATCCTGTGGTTGCACTACCACGGCTAGCCGGCCGGTGCGCGATCGCGCACCGCCGGGACCCGATAGAGGTAGACGCGCACGTCCCCAGCGTATCGCTCGGGTGTCCATCCCGGGATCTCGTGCCAGTGGCTCACGACACGGGTTCCCGGGGAGAGCTGGGCCTCGAGGATCGGTCGGAGGCGGACCATCGCCTCCGGCCAGAGGAAGGTAGCGATCACTGTCGCCGGCCGAAGGTCCTGGCCGAAGAGATTGCCCCAACGGAACTCGATCCGATCCGCCGCGGGTCCGAGCCATCGTCGGAGTCGCAGGATGCCGATCCGCAGCGGTTCGACCTCGACCCCGACCACGTGGGCGCCTCGTTCGCGCGCCGCGCGGAACACGATCGCCCCCGTGCCGGCCCCGAGGTCGTAGACCCGGTCGCCCGGTCCGACCTCAGCGAGGTCGAGCATCGCGGTCACCGACGCGCGCGGCGCCGGCTGGTATCCCGCCCCGTAGAGGAACGATGCGAAGACGAAGTAGGCGATCGCCACGAAGACGACGAACAGGAGCAGGCCGATGGTCGCGTTGTCCACGCCGGTCCTACCCCCGGGCCTGAGCGTCCCGGTAGAGTCGTTCGGCCGCGGCGTTGGGATCCATCGTGCGCGCGACGAGGCGGTCCAACAGCTCGTTGAGCTCCGGGTCCTGGTCGAGTGCGATCGTCAGCTCTCGGCCCACGCGCTCCCGCACGAGCGCGACGATCTCGCGGGCAAGCCGACGTCGCTCGCCCGCGCGCCGGAGGTCGTGGGCATCGAGGAACTGCTCGTGGGCGTCGATCGCGGACCAGAGCGCATCGAGACCGTCGCCGGTCTGGGTGGAAGTAGTCACGACGGCGGGACGCCAGCCGTCCGGGCCCGCGCCGAGCGAGACGAGATCGGCGAGATCCTTCGCCGCAAGGTCGGCACCGGCGAGGTCGGACTTGTTGACGCAGAAGACGTCGGCGATCTCGAAGAGACCCGCCTTCAGGGATTGGACCTCGTCCCCCAGGTGCGGGACGAGCACGACGATGCTCGTCGTCGCCACTTCACGGATCTCAACATCGGCCTGGCCACTGCCGACCGTTTCGACCAGGATCACGTCGAGCCCGAACGCCTCGAGCAGCCGACAAACCTCCCGGGTCGTCGCGGCCACGCCGCCGGTGTGGCCGCGGCTCGCCATCGAGCGCAGGAAGACCCCCTCGTCGCCGGGTCGCCGCTCGATCCGGACCCGGTCGCCGAGGAGCGATCCGCCTGAGAACGGGCTCGACGGGTCGACGGCGACGACGCCGACCTTGAGGCCGCGGTCCCGCAGGTGCGCGATCATCCCGTTGATGATGGAGGACTTCCCGACACCGAGAGGGCCGGTGAGCCCGATAATGCGCGCCTTCCCGGTGCGCCCGTAGAGCGCCCGGAGTGAGGGGAGCGCGGCGGGATCGTGGTTCTCGACGGCGGAGATGAGCCGGCCGAGCGCGCGTCGGTCCCCCCGGAGCACGGCCCGGGCGGCCGCCGGGAGCGACGCGGTCGGGCTCATGCGTGCGCGCGGGCGATCCGCCGGGCCGTCGTCACGATCTCCTCGAGCGAGGTGCCAGGCCCGAAGACCGCCCGGATACCGATCCGCTTGAGCGAGCGGGCGTCCTCGTCCGGGATGATCCCGCCGGCGAAGACCGGGACATCGCCGAGCTTCTTCGCCTTGAGGAGCTTGAGGACGCGCGGGAAGAGCGCCATGTGGGCGCCCGAGAGGCACGAGAGCCCGATCAGATCGACGTCCTCCTCGATCGCCGAGTCGACGATCGACTCCGGGGTCTGGCGGAGCCCGGCGTAGATCACCTCCATCCCGGCGTCGCGAAGGGCGCGCGCAACGACCTTGGCGCCGCGGTCGTGGCCGTCGAGACCGGGCTTCGCGATGAGAACACGGATCGGGTTCGCCGGACTCGTCGCGCGCCCCACGGTTCCCTCGAGGGCCGGGAGTGGGAGCGGAGGAAAAGCTTTGCCGCGGGGCCGGCGCCTCAGAGGAGCGCCGCGAGGTCGAAGACGATGTTGCCGAGGAGGACCCCCGCGACCGCGCCGACCGCGAGGAGGATCACGAACGGGAGCTGCGGGGTGACCCACACACGGGTAACGCCGCGGGCGCGGAGCTCGTCCCGCTGCCGTTCCCGAAGTCGCCGGTCGTCGTCGCTCGTCTCGGCCTCGTCCGCCGCCTCGTCGAACGTCGGGTCCTGGACCCATACGAACCGGTCGGGGAGATCGGCGACGTCGATCCGGTAGCCGACGAACCCGCGCGGGAACTCGAACTCGTGCGCGCGGAGATTCCGAATCGCGAGCGCGATCGGGATCGCGGCTGCGAAGACGGCGCCGTCCATTAGGAGCGTCAATGCGAACGGGTAGGCGTCCAGGACGGTGGTCGCGCTCGCCGGCACCGCGAGCCACGGCGTCGCCCAGAGGGGCAGGACCACGCTCGCGACGATGAGCGCCTTCGCGTCAGCGCCCCCGTAAAGCAACCGCACCTCGAAGAGCGCGCGCGCGAGGAGGATCCCGACGTAACCGGCGAGCGCCGCCACGACGCCTGGACTCGCCCCGAAGGTCCAGGCGACCGCGACGAGCGTAGCGCCCACGGCGGCGTAAGCGACGAGCTCGATCGCCCCGGGGAGCCATTCGCGGACGCGTCCGACCGCGTCGTCCCAGGGGATGAAGTGTTCGAGCGCGAGACCGACGACGAGGATCCAGACCCCGACCTCCCGCCACACCTCGGCCGTGCCCGGATCGCCCCACGCCGGCCAGACGCGCAGGGTGCCGAGGACGAGCGCGGCCAACGCCATCGCGATCCAGACGTGGTCTTCGACCTCGCGCGTTCGCCAGTCGGTCCACGCGGCATACCCGAATCCCGCCCAGAGGACGAGGATCGCGGCCGTGTCGGTGAGCGCCGTCGGCGCCAGGCCCCCCACGCTCGTGCCCGCCGGCGGCGCCACGGGGACCGCGAGTAATAAACTACCGCCCGGCGAGGAACCGCTCGAGGACGCTTGCGAAGCGCTTCGGGTAAGCTATTTAAACCGAATCCTGCTGGCGCGCCTCGCCCCGTCAGAGCATCATGGTCGAGTTCAAGGTCGTCATCTCGGAGGCCGCCACCTCCTACGCCCGGTCCGTGCAGGACCCGCAGTCGGCGGGATTCCTCGGAAAGCGGATCGGCGAGTCGGTGGGAGGCGAACTGATCGGCCTCGCCGGCTACACCCTCAAGATAACGGGCGGGACCGACAAGAGCGGATTCCCGATGCGGCCCGACGTCCCCGGCGCTCGCCAGATGCGGATCTTCGTCGGCGAAGGGTTCGGGTTCCACGCCCCCCGGTTGGGGATGCGCAAGCGGCGGACGTTCCGTGGGAGCGCCATCAGCGAGGACACCGTCCAGATCAACCTGATCGTTGAGCAGAAGGGAAGCAAGCCGCTCTCGGAGCTGCTCGGCGCGTCATGAAGGTACCGAAACAACCCGAGGTCAACATCGGCCTAGTGGGCCACGTCGACCACGGAAAGACCACCCTCACCCAAGCGCTCACCGGCGAGTGGACCGACCGTCACTCCGAGGAACTGCGCCGCGGTATCTCGATCAAGCTCGGGTACGCCGACGCCGCGTTCTACCAGTGCCCCAACTGCCCCACACCGCTCGGCTATTCGATCGAGCCCAAGTGCGCCAACTGTGGCGGGAAGGCGAAGTTCCTGCGGGCCGTGTCGTTCGTCGACGCGCCCGGTCACGAGACCCTGATGGCCACGATGTTGAGCGGCGCGGCGATCATGGACGGCGCCCTCCTGCTCGTCGCCGCGAACGAGCACTGTCCCCAGCCCCAGACGCGCGAGCACCTCTACGCGCTCGACATCATCGGCGTCCGACGCGTCGTCGTCGTGCAGAACAAGATCGACCTGCTCTCCAACGAGGATGCGACGAAGAACTTCGAGGAGATCACGACCTTCCTCCAGGGATCTCCGATAGAGACGGCGCCCATCGTCCCCATCTCCGCGAACCACCGCGTGAACGTCGACGCGCTCATCGGAGCGATCCAAGAGACGATCCCGACGCCGGTCCGGGACCTCTCGAAGCCGCCCCTCATGTACGTCGCCCGCTCCTTCGACATCAATCGCCCGGGCACGCGCCCGTCGGACCTCCGCGGGGCTGTGCTCGGCGGATCGCTCGTCCAGGGTCACCTCACGGTCGGCGAGGAGATCGAGATCCGCCCCGGGATCGCCGGGCACACCGAGGCGCTCGGCGAGAGTCTCAAGGCCCAGATCACCAGCCTCGTGTCGGGCGGGCTCGAGCTCGACGAGCTGCAGCCGGGAGGGCTCGCCGCGATCGGAACGACCCTCGACCCGTCCCTCGCCAAGGGCGATGGGCTGACGGGCCGATTGGTCGGGACCTCGGGCACACTGCCGACCGTGAGCGCGAAGGTCCGGATCCGGGTCACGCTGCTCGACCGGGTCCTCGGCTCGAAGGGCGATCTCAAGGTCGAGAAGGTGCGCACGGGCGAGATGCTCTCGATCACCGTCGGCACCACTGTCGCCCCAGGGAAGGTGTCGAGCGCCCGCGGCGATGAGGTCGAGCTCCACCTGAGCCGTCCGGTCACGGTCTTCCCGGGAAGCCGGGTGGCGGTCTCGCGGCGCCTGAACGCCTGGCGATTGATCGGCTACGGCCTGGTGGAAGGGACGGCGAAATGAGGGAGGATCTCCTCGAGATCCTCTGCTGCCCCGTCTGCAAGGGGGACCTCACGCTCAGCGTCGGTCGGAAGGAGAAGGACGAGATCGTCGAGGGAACGCTCCGCTGCGCCAAGTGCCGGGTGGACTATCCGATCGCGGACGGCATTCCCGACCTCCTGCCGCCCGACCAGCGCGACTAGGGGCGCCGTCGACCTCACGGGTTCGCGTAGTAGTACGCGAAGCACGCGACGAAGAGGATCGCCGCGACGACGATCGACGGGATCAACCACGCGATCCCTCCACGCGACCGATGGTGGACCGCGCTCCCCACCGTGACCACCGGGATCGCGAACGTCAGCCAGAAGCCTCCGAGCACGACATCGTAGAGAGCCACCGCCGTCCGGTTTCCGTGCGGGTCCCGGGCGGCCAGCGTGACGACGAGGGCGAGTCCCAGAACGACGAACGCGAGGTCGACCCCGGCCGCCTCGAGGAAGCCTTCCATCCCGCGCCGGCCCCGCGGGTGCCATCGACGCAGGAACCAGAGCATGGCGACAAAGACCACCAGGACTCCGATCAGGACGTAGAAAGCGGGGGTCGCGAGCGTGAGGTCGTACGGACCCGGGCCGGGAGCAGAGGGGAGCGCCATCGCTCTGCTCACTCCGTCGTGAGGATCGCTCGCGCGGGTCCCCCGTTGCCCTGGACGAGCCGGAGGGGAAGACACTGGAGCTCGTAGCGGCCGGAGGGCACCTCAGCGAGGCGGAGGCCCTCGAGGATCACGACGGACGCCGCGAGCAGCCGGTGGTGGACCGGAAATCGGTTCGTCCCATCGCGCTCGATCGAGATCGAATCGATCCCCACGAGCCGGACGTGCCGATCGATCGCGGCGTCGGCTCCGTCCAGGCCGAGCGCCACGTAGTCCGGAAAGAACGTCTCGCTCTCGGCCCATCGTGTCGAGTTCGCGGTGCGGAAGAGGACTCGGCGGGTCTCGGTGGGGAGTCCGTCGAACGCTGCCGCGCCGAGCGAGCGAACGTCCGGCCCGGCCTCCACGACCTGGCAGGGTCCGTTCAGGACGGCGAGGTCCAGTTGGTCGAGGGTGGCGGCGCCCGGCAGGAAGTGGACCGGCGGGTCGATGTGGGTCCCGGTATGCGAGCTCAACGATAGGGCGGACACGTTGTACGCATCCCCTCGGTCGAGCGACTGTGCGGTCGTCACGCGGACCGGGGGATCGCCGGGGAACCCCGCCATCCCCTCGAAGATCGGCGTCGAGATGTCGTAGATGCGCAGGGCGCCCACCCTCCGCCGGGACGACCGGCGCGCGATGCGTTAAATGATTCCCGTGCTCCGGCAGTCGTGCTTTCGCTCTACCTGCCGGCGTTCGTCGCAGCCCTCCTCATCGTCATCGTCGAGATGACGGAGGTGGTGGCGCTGGTCTTCGCGCTCAGCGCCGACCATCACTCGGTCCGGCCCGGGTCCCTCGGAGCCGTCGCGGGCACTGCCGTGGTCGGGCTCCTCGCCTTCGCGTTCGGAGCACTTCTCCTGGCCCTCCCGAAGGACTGGCTCCTCTGGGGATCGGCCGCCGCGCTCGCCGCGTTCGGGGTCTTCCTGTTCCGGAGCACGCTCAGGTCGTACCGGCGAAGCCACGACCCCGCAGGTACCCGGACCCCGCAACGGGGAGCCCTCCTTTTCGCCGGCGGCTTCACGATCGGTGCCGTTGAGGCGACGGAGGCGGTCATCGTGCTCCTCGCGCTCGCGGCGGTCGGGTACGGTCGCGAGGCGCTGCTCGGCGCGGCCGTTGCAGGCGTACTGCTCGTAGGCTCTGCGGCTCTGGTCCACGAGCGGATCCGTCGCATCAAGGTCCCGCTCCTCAAGCTCGGCGCGACGTCGCTCCTCTTCGCGTTCGCCGTCTTCTGGACCGGGGAGGCCGCCGGATACCCGTGGCCCGGCCAGGACCTGAGCCTCATCCCGCTCTTCCTCCTGGGCGTCGTCGTCGTGCGGGGTGCGGTCCGCCTGTTCGAGTACGTTCCCATGCCCGTCGAGACGAAGGGTTAAGGGACGCGGAGGGAGAACGCCGAGGATGCGACGCCGCCCGGGACGGCGACCGGCCCGCGACGACGAGGACCTCGAGGAGGACCCCGAGGAGGACGAGGAGCCGTCCGGCCCGCCGAGAGCGCGGGGCGGCCGGCACGCGCGCCCGTCGGTCCGCCCGTGGAGCCCTTCCGGTAAGGACCGCGACGCCCAGGCCGACGAGGACGACGAACCCCACGGATGGCTCGGGTTCCTCCACCGGCCCAAGCGACCCGTGTACTTCCGAGCCCGGGACTCGCTCTACTTCGAGCCCCTCGTCGCCCTTTCCATCCTGGTGCTCCTGCTCGTCTCCCTCTTCGCCTACACGCAGAACTGGCCGCCGGTCTATGTCATCGAATCCGATAGCATGCAGCACGGCGACACCGACAATCTCGGCCTGATCAACACCGGCGATCTGGTGCTCGCCCAGAAGATCCCAAGGGACCAGGTCGTCCCCTACGTGGTGGGGCTGCAGACGGGCTACACGACGTACGGCGAGTACGGTGACGTCCTATTGTACCTCCCCAACGGGGTCTCCGGGACCCCCGTCATCCATCGGGCGCTCCTCTTCCTGGAGGCGAATCCGAACGGGACGTACAATGCTCCGTCCCTCGCGGGGCTCTCCTGCGGCAGCATGGCCGGAGCGTTCTACTCGGTGAGCTCGACCCCGAACCACTGCGGAACGGTCGGCATCTCCGGGACCCTCACGCTCCACGGCGTCGGTTGGCGCTCGGTCGACGTCACCCTCGCCCTCGACACGCTCGGACGGGCGAGCGGGTTCGTCACGATGGGCGACAACAACTACGTCCCGGGTACCTCGCCCGAGACGGGGCTCACCGACCAGAGCGTCGGGATCTCCTCCCTGGTCCAACCGGGGTGGATCGTGGGGGTCGCCCGCGGTATGCTCCCCTGGTTCGGCGCGATGAAGCTGCTGCTCGCCGGGACCGCCTCCCAGGTGCCGACGGAGTCCTGGGAGTTCCTCGGGCTGACCCTGGTGGGCATCGTCCTGCTCGCCATGGGGATCCACTACCTGTTCCGCGCGGAGGGGATCGAGGATCCGCGACGGAAGCTCGAGGAAGAGGAGGAGGACGAGGACGGAGACGACGACGGGGAGGAGGACGACGAGGACAACGTTCGGTCCTCCGGCCGTCGCCGCTGGCTCCACCCGATCCGGAGCTGGCGGGCCTCCGACGAGGAGGACACCGAGGGGAGCACCTCATCCTCCAAGCGCGGTCGTGACGGGGAGCGCCGGCGCACCACGCTTCCGTGGGGCGGACGCCCGCGGCCGACCGTGGGCCGCAAACCACCGACGAAGGGGCACCGGCGCACCGACTCTTCGGACGACGACCTCTGACGGATCGGAGGCCCAGGGCCCCTGCGGCAGCGTTCGAAAAAAAAGGGAAAAGGAAAGGGTTGGTCCGGGCCGATCGCGTGCCCTTACGGGATCGCGACCGAGATCGAGCCCGCGTACGAGCCCGAGCCGGAGATGACGAGGTTGTTGCTGCTCTGGCCGGTCGCCCCGACCGCGTTCAACACGATCGTCATGCCGCTGGTGAGCGCGACGGTGCCGCCCGAGGTCCACAGGCCCGTCGTCATCGCGTAGACCGCGACCGACGCGCCCGAGATGCTCAGGACGTTCATCGTCCACGACGCCGTCGGAGTGACGATTCCGGCGCTCGCCGTCTGAACCTGGAAGTTCAGGTTGCTCATGATGAGCCCGCCGCCCGACGACTGGACCGAGAAGTTGTACCAGTTGTTGGTCGTGGCGCCCGCACCGAGGGACTTCTCCTTCGGCGGAGCGACCGCGAGCGCGGTACCGAGGGGCGTGTTGCCCGGGCCCTTCGTGAGGCCCGAGATCAGGATATACAACACCGCCGCCAGGACCACCGTGATCGCGACGAGCAGAATCGTCGCGATGATCGGGGATACTGCGCGCTGCCGCTTCTTCCGCCAGTTCCGGTTCATGCTATCCGACATTTTCGTTATCCTCTCCGATCTCACCTTACGGGATCGCCACGGAGATCGAGCCCTGGAACGAGCCCGTTCCAATCACGATCATCGAGTCGCCGTTGATGCTCGACGCGCCGACCGCGTTGAGGGCGAAGGTGTGCTGGCTCGTCAGGAGGGTCGTGCCGCCGGAGGTGAACGCGTTCGTGGTGAACGAGTACACGGCGATCGAGACTCCCTGGAGGTTCAGCACGTTCAGAGTCCACGACGCGCCCGCGGCCACGATGGTGCCGCTGGGGGTCTGGATCTGGAACTGGAGGTTGTTCAGGATGAGGGCGCCGCCGGCTGCCTGCACCGTGAAGTTGTACCACCAGTTGGTCGTCGCGCCCGCACCCTTGGAGGCTTCACCAGGGGCACTGAGTGCGAGGGCGGTTCCGAGCGGGGTGTTGCCCGGACCCTTCGTGAGGCCCGAGATCAGGATATACAATACCGCCGCCAGGACCACCGTGATCGCGACGAGTAGAATCGTCGCGATGATCGGGGATACCCCGCGCTTGCTCTTCTTTCTCCAGCGTCGCTGGCTCTTGGTCCACATGTTCATTCGCGTGTTCCTCCGCGGTGACGCGTTGCGCCCCGCTGGAGAACGCGAGGGTCCCCTTCCCGTATTTGAAGCTTGGGTCGGTCGATACGACAATCAACGACATTGAGTTCGACACATACTAGTGTGTATAGTGTACCTCCGCTGACGAGAGAAACCTCCGGAGCGACCGCACCCCCCGTGCGACGGCGACCCACACCGCGCAACGGTTATCGCGACCGGCCCGGTCGGTTGAGAATCGGATGCAGTACAAGTGGAAGGCGCTCGCCGTCGTGACCGCCGGCAGCCTGATGGCGGCCATCGACGGCACCGTCGTCGTCATCGCCTTTCCCCCGATCGCCCGGGATCTCTCGGCCAGCCTCGCCTCGATGGTATGGGTCATCATGATCTACATCCTGATGGGGACCGCGCTCGTCCTCTCCCTCGGTCGCGTCGCCGACCTTAGGGGCCGGAAGCGCCTCTACCTCGCCGGATTCGGGGTGTTCGTGCTCGGCAGCGGCCTCTGCGGCCTCGCCCAGAGCGGGCTCGAGCTGGTCGCGTTCCGGGGGGTGCAGGGGGTCGGAGGGGCGATGATCCTCGCGAACTCCTTCGCGATCCTCTCGGCCGCGTTCCCCCCCGGGGAGCGGGGCGAAGCTTTCGGGATCAACGCCGTCGTCTGGGGGTCGGGAGCGATCGCAGGGATCGTCATCGGCGGGCTCATCCTCACCGTCGCCAGCTGGCGCTGGATCTTCTGGATCAACGTCCCGATCGGCGTCGCAACGATCCTCGCCGCATCCTACGTACTCGAGGAGTCGGTCACCCCGGACCGACGGGAGACGTTCGACTTTGCGGCGGCGATCCTCCTCACCGCCGGCCTCGCCGCGCTCCTCCTCGGCGTGACCGAGGGGATCCTCGAGGGCTGGACCCACCCGCTCTCCTTCGGCCCCCTCCTCGCCGTTCTCCCCCTCTTCGCCGCGTTCCTCTTCTGGGAGGCCCGGATCAGCCGAGACCCGATCGTCCCGTTCGCCCTGTTCCGCGAGCGCCTCTTCACCGCGTCGCTCACGGCGAGCCTGCTCCAGGGGATCGCCACGATGGCGGCCAACTTCCTCCTGATGACCTACTTCCAGGGGATCCGGGGGATCTCCGTCCTGACCGCCGCGTACCTCCTCGCTCCCCTCCCCCTGATGCTCGCCATCGTCGGACCGATCGGCGGCCGTCTGGCCGATCGGCTCGGGGCCCGGGTCGTTTCGACCTCCGGTCTCCTCCTCCAGACAGGTGTCCTCGCGGTCTTCGCCACCCTCCAGGCGAGCACTCCCCTCGCCGTGGTCGCGCTCCTCGAGGCGCTCCTGGGGGTCGGCGGGGGCCTCTTCTTCCCGGCGAACAACACGGCGATCGTCGCCGGGGTTCCCCGCTCCCGCCTCGGCGTGGCCACGGGAGTGATGATGACGGTCCGAAACTCGGCCGTTGCCCTGAGCTACGCATTGACCCTGCTCGCCCTTACGAGCCAACTCCCCCACCGCGTCGCCACCGCCCTCTTCGGGGGCGCGCTCACCCCCTCGGACCTGGCGAGCAGCGGGCTCTCCTCGACCGAGTTCGGCGAGCAGTTCCTCGTGGGGTTCCGGCTGTCGTTCGCCGTCAGCGCGGGACTCCTCGCGGTCGCGGCGATCGTGTCCCTCCTGCGCGGCCGCGAGGTCCGCTCCGACGACTTCGTCGCCCACCGACGCCGGGGGCGCAGCCCCTCCCTCCGGTCCTCCGGGGACCGCTCGCTCCTCCCACCGGTCGGTGGCCTGTAGGGCGCGGCGCAGCGTGCCACAACCTTTTTGCTCCGTGCCGGGTCGAGGGGATAGGGGAGCACGAGTGCACGTCATCGGTGGCTCCGCGTCGACCCCGCTCGCCGAGCGGATCTCCCGCGAGCTCGGCAACGCACCGTTCGGCATCCCCTTCATCAAGCGTTTCCCGGACGGGGAGCTCTACGTGCGCGTCGGCGGACGGGTCTCGGGCGACGACGTCGTCCTCGTTCAGTCGACGCGGACCGACCAGGACCTGATCGAGCTGTTCCTCCTCGAGGACGCGATCCGGGAGGCGGGAGCGCGCCGTCTGTTCGTCGTCGTCCCCTACTTCGGCTACGGCCGGCAGGATCGCCCGTTCTTCCCCGGCGAGCCCGTGAGCGCGCGCACTCTGGGTCGCCACGTGGAGCTCGAGGCCGACGCCGTCGTCACCGTCGATCTCCACTCGTCGGAGACGCTCAAGTCGTTCCATCGCCCCGCGTTCGAGGCGAGCGGGATCCCCGCGATCGCCCGCCTCCTGCGGGAACGGCCCGTCGACCTCCTCGTCTCGCCGGACAAGGGCGGGACCGACCGGGCGCGTCGGATGGCCGAGATCCTCGAAAAGCCATGGGTCGCGCTGGAGAAGCGCCGCATCGACAGCGACCACGTTGAGCTCACGCTCCCCAAGGACCTCCCGATCCGACTGGAAGGGAAGCACATCGTCATCGTCGACGACGTGATCTCGACGGGCGGTACGATCGTCGAGGCCGCGAAGCTGCTGAAGCGCCAGCACGTCGGAGCGATCGCGGCGGCGTGCACCCACGGGCTCTTCCTGCGCGACGCCTTCGAGCGGATCAAGGCGGTGTGCGACGGCCTCTTCTCGACCGACACCCTGGACAACCCGGCGGAGAAGGCGTCGGTGGCCCCCGATATCGCGCAGATCCTCCTCCGCGACTGCGAGCCGCTGTAGGGGAGCCGTGGCCGGGGGCAGCGGCGCGGTCCCGCGGCCGGCGACTCTGGCGCGGCCGGATGCGCTCGTCGAGCTCACGCACGCGCTGCGCGCCGATCTTCTCCGTCGGGGGGAGTTCCTCCCGTCGTCGTGGGTGGAGGAGGCCGCGGCCGACCTGCGCGCGGGCCGCCTCATCGGCTGGGTCCTCGGCGAACCGGCGCCCACCACCCTCGCCTTCTACTCGATGCGCGGCCCTCGCGCCTACGCCCACATCCACGTTGAGCCGGGTCCGGACGCCGTGGATCGCACCTCTCAGCTCATCGACCAGCTGATCGCGGCGCTCCCTCGCGAGGTCGCGCGGTCGGACATCGGCGTCACGGGACTAGGGGAGCCGGAAGAGACCTCGCTCGCCGAACGAGTTCGCCACCGCGACGGTTTCTCGGTCCTCGAGCGCCTCGCCATGGACTTCACCTTCCGGACGGGCGAGTCCGCGGCACCGCCCGCCGTTCCCGAGGGCATCCAGCGGCTGCGGGTCCCCGACGTCCCTCTCGACGCGATCGCGGCGCTCGACTGGCTCGCATTCCAGGGAACCGCGGACGAGAGCCTCGTCCCGGAGACCGTCCAAGCCGATCGCGAGGTCCTCTCCGAGATCGTCGGCGGTCGTCTGGGCCGCTTCCTCGACGAGGCGTCGACCGCGCTCGTCACGCCTGCGGGACATCTGGTCGGGGTCCTGATGAGCGCCGAACAATCTCCACGGCGCGCAGTGTTCCTCGACCTGGTGGTCCACCCGGCGCACCGGCGCCGCGGGATCGGCGCCTACCTCCTCGAGTTCGGACTCCGCGCCACCCGGGCCCTGGGCTATTCCGAGGTCCGCCTCTGGGTCACGGCCGCGAACACTCCGGCCCGCACGCTCTACGAGCGGCACGGGTTCCAAACGACGCTGCGCGCCTACATCTACCGGTTCGCCCGGGGCGCAGCCGCCTCGTCTCCGCAGCCGCAGCGCGGCGCGTAGGCGCATCCGTCGACCATCCACCGCGGACAGGACGGGAGCGTTGCCGGCGCGTGGATCGCCACCGCTTCCGCGAGCGCACGCTGACGGCCTTGGAGGAGAGCGACGGCCGGGAGCAGGGGATCCCACGTGACGTCGAGGACCCGGAGCTTCTCCGGCCACGTCGGCGCCCGTTCGTAGCCCAGGACCAGCCAGCCGTGGCTCCGCCCGAGCGCGGCGCATCGGAGCGCGAGCTCGAGAAAGTACTGAGGCTGATCGCGAAGGAGATCGGTCGGCGGGGCCGCGGCCCAGGCTCGGGTGACCTTGAGCAGCAGAGGATCGCCTCGAAAGCACGCGACGCTCTCGAGCGGCTCTCCGGAGGGCGTCGGTTCGCGCGTCATCTCTCCGGGCGGCCCGGACTCCAGAAGATCGGACAGGCTTCGATACAGGTCCTGCGGGGCGGGCGGCCGCCGGCTCGGGGCGCCCGCCGGCGGCTCGGTCCCCGGCTCGGTGCGTTCGAAGTAGGCGCGGCGGGGGTAGACGAGATCGCGGAAGCGTCGCGCGACGGGAGGGGGCCCGCGGTTGGCATCGGCGAGACGCTCGGCGATCTGCGTCGCGGCGCCCGGTTGGCGCTCGAGCCCGACGAGCTGGTCCCGGATCGCTGTTCCTGCGAGAGGCTCCTCACCCGTACAGCCGCAGATCTCGGCCGATTCGAACTCGCATCCCCGGCCCCTCCACGGACATCGGGGCAGCCCCAACGGGTCGCGCCGTTCGAAGGCCGAGCGCAGCGCGGCCGCCCGAAGGTGCATCTCCGACCAGATCGGTCCGACCTCCTGGAAGCGGCCGTCGTACACGTCGACGGCCCGGGCCGCGTCGTCACTGGGTGCCACGAGGAGAAGCCGCCCTCGCGGTCGATCGAGCAGCGCGCAGTACATCCCGAGCTGTTCGATGTACGACGGGCGGCCCGATCGGAGCGCCTCGGCGTCGGCCGGTAGCGCAGTCGTCTTGATCTCGACGGGCCCGTCGTCGAGGAGGTCGATCTGGCCGACGATCCCCTCTCTCCGGATGCGTACCTCGCGGAACCGCGCCGGGGCCAGGGCGTGCCCGACGCGCAGATGCATCTCCCGCCCCGCCTCGAGGATCGCGCGTCGCTCGGGCGTCGGCTCGACGGGAGAGACGGTCCGGTAGTACGCCGACCGCGGATCGAGGAGATCGGTCACGCTGACGGAACGTGCGGGCGGTTCCTCGCGCTGCCGGCGGAGCAGTTCGGCAACGAGGTCGGCGCCCGGCACGATCCGGCACGCGGTCGACCAGCCGCCCGGGCCCAGCGCCGCTTCGGCCACGCGTCGGCGACCGCTCCGGCCCTCTTGTACCTGCCCCCGTTGGCGAGGGCGCCGGACTTTAGTACCGTGGACCCTCGACACGGCCGTGGCCAGCCGGGAGCGCTCGCCCCTGGTCGTCGGAAGCGGGATCGCCGGCCTCTACGTCGCCCTCCGGTGCGCGGAGGAAGGACTTCACCCGACGATCGTCACGAAGTCGCGCCTCGAGGAGTCGAACACGCGCTACGCCCAAGGCGGCATCGCGGCCGCTATCGGCCCCGGCGACTCGGTCGCGCTTCATCTTCGCGACACGGTCCGGGCGGGCGACGGGCTGGTCGACCTTCCCGCGGCTCGGCGGCTCACGGTGGACGCGCCGGCGCGGATCGCCGACCTGGTCCGGTACGGCGTCCCGTTCGATACCGTGGAGGGACGGATCGTCCTTGGACGAGAGGGCGCGCACTCGCGCGCGCGGATCGTCCACGCGGGCGGGGACGCGACCGGGCTGCGCATCGAGGAGACGCTCCGCGCGCGGGTGATCGACGCGGGGATCGAGGCCTGCGAACGTCGGGTGCTTCGGCGCCTCTCCTATGATCCGCGCCGCGGTACGATCGCGACGCTCTCCTCCCCTTCCGGCGGCTCGGTCGAGGTTGTCGCCGATCGGCCCATCGTTCTCGCCACCGGCGGTGCGGGGAGCCTGTTCCGCGAGAGCTCCAACCCGGCGATCGCGACTGGCGAAGGCGTGGCGATCGCCCTGCGCGCCGGTGCGGTCGTCCGCGACATGGAGTTCATCCAGTTCCACCCGACGGCGTTCTATCGACCGGGGGCGCCGCGGTTCCTGATCAGCGAGGCGCTGCGCGGCGAAGGCGCCCGGCTCGTCAACCGACGCGGCCGGCGGTTCCTCCCCAGGTACCACCCCCTCGCCGAGCTCGCGCCACGCGACGTCGTCAGCCGGGCGATCGCCTCCGAGCTCCGGCGGAGCGGGGCGGCATGCGTCTACCTGGATGCGACCCGGATCCCTGCGCCACAGCTCTACGCGAGGTTCCCGACGATCTGCCGCTTCCTGGTCGACCATGGGCTCGACCCGGCCCGCGATCCGATCCCCGTCGCCCCGGTGGCCCACTACATGATCGGGGGCGTCGCGACGGACCTTCAGGGGCGCACCACCCTACCCGGGTTGCTCGCGTGCGGCGAGGCCGCCTCCACCGGGGTCCATGGCGCCAACCGCCTGGCGAGCAACTCGCTGCTCGAGGGGGTCGTCTTCGGTGAGAGGGTCGTACGGCAGCTCGTCCAGCCGACCCGCGGGCGCCCTTCCTCGCCTCGGCCCCGGATCGTCGTACCTGCAGTGATCGGGGACGGCCACGGTACGAGTCGCAGGATCTCTCGGTTGGTACGGGATCTCCTATGGCAGAAGGTCGGGATCGTACGGGACGGGAAGGTACTCGTCGAGACGATCGCGACCCTCGACGGCTTCGCAACGACGACCGAGCCGGTGGACGCGCGGGAGCCCGCCGGACCGACGGCCAACCACGTCCTCCTGGCCTCGATGATCGCTCGCGCCGCGCTCGCGCGGACCGAGAGCCGCGGTTCCCACTATCGGACCGACTTCCCTCGCCATCGCCCGGGCTGGCGGGTGCACGTGAGCCTACTGCGACGATAGCGGCGACGAGACCGTTCGCTGCCGTCAGCACCGACTGGAGAGTGGATCGGGGGCGCTCGCCCGCGCTCTGTACCGTGACGCGGCGCCACCGATCACTCCAACTGGAGCGCCTTTGACCCTCCGCCCGAGGGACCCCTGCCCTGCTGAACAGGACCGGAGGGGCCACCTTCCGGCGAAGTCGCTGCGGTTGGCCGGTCGATTGCCCGCGGTCCATCCTGGGGGAATTGATCCGCCGGACGAGCTTTCTCCGACCGCCGATGGGTTCAATACCCGGGTGAACGGACACCGTCCCGGGGACGAAGGATGAAGCCCTCGGAGCGCATCGATCAGCACATCGCGGACCTCGATGACTGGCGTGGAAAGATTCTCGGCACCATCCGTCGTATCATGCTCGAGGCCGACCCTCTGGTCACGGAGGACTGGAAGTGGATGGGGACTCCCGTGTGGTACTGCGACGGGATGGTCTCGCTCGCCAATCCGCACCGGGGCAAGGTGAAATGGACGTTCGTCAAGGGGGCCCACTTCGCCGATCCGGAACGGCTCTTCAATGCCGGATTGGAAGGGAAGGAGTGGCGGGCGATCGACATCTATGAGCAGGACCGTCCGGACGACTCGGCGCTCGGGCGTCTCGTGAAGATCGCGATCGCGTACAACCGCTCGCAGCTCAAGGGCAACGCTGCCCCTGGTCCCTCCCGAACGGCGGCCCGCCGTCCAAAGGTCACGAAGAAGCGCTCCTGAGGGCGTGCGACAGGGGGGCGGTCAGACCCCGATCGCGATACGTCCGGTGAGGCGCCGGCCCGACCTCGATAGCGTTGTCCGAGCGGAGCGTGTGCACGGGCTCCCGAGGCGAGGCGCTCAGCCCGGTAGGGCAGTGTGGGGTCGCAGGATCCCTCCCCGTTGTCCCCGCGGACCGAACCAGCGGAACGAGGTTCCTGCGACCGAGGCCGCGAACTCGGGAAACGCGGCATTCCATGGAATGTCGTCCGACAGCAGCATTCCTCCCGGACGGACGTGGGGCCAGGCCGTCCGAAACTCCCAGATCATGTTCTCGTAGGAGTGGTCCGAATCGTGAAAGAACACGTCGACCGTTCCGAGACGGTCGAACAGCTGGAGCAAGAGGGGATTCGAGGGGCCGAGCGTGAGCTCCCACCGGTCCCGGAGGTCGTCGGGGATCACGGCGCCCGTCTCGGCCTCCGACCGCACGTGGACCCGGTCCCGGACGCCGTCGGCGTTCAGCCGTCCCGCGGGGTTGGTCGTCGGCAGGTCGATCGAATACAGACGTCCGCGTGCGTTGTCGTGAAGGGCTTGGAGGAGGTAGGCGCTCGAGTACCCGAGGGCCACGCCCGTCTCGACGACGCTCTCGGGTCGGAGGACCCGAAGCAAGACGTAGAGGACTTCACTGAAGGCGTCGGCACGACCTCCGGGACTTTCCCCACCGGGTCCTGCGACCGCGAGCTCCCGCTCGCGCGCCCGGATCCGGTCATAGAATCGATCGCCCTCGATCAGATCGGTCCAGAATCCTAGGAGCTCCGAGACGGGTCGACCGAGCGCCCGCGCCAGCATCACGGGAGATCGGTACGCGCCCCAGTACTCGCGCAAGAACCCAAGGGGACGACGTCGAAGCTGGTACGCGGGATCCGGGGCCAGACGCCGTGCGATCTGCATCGGCCGCTGCATCCCGATTGCCCCGCATCGACCCGCCGGTCCCGCACGGCTGTCACGCCAGAAGGGGGCGGGATCGACGATCGGTCGCGGCTAGGTCGCCCGCCAGATAAGTGAATCTCCGCCGGCCCGCGACGGACGGCGGGTCGCGCGGGGGTGGGGGCGCCCCGACCACCGGAATCCCTCGCGACGCAGCCGGGTTCACCCTCGGCGCGCGAACCGTTATGGGGCCGTGCGTGCCTCGGAGGGCCGTGGACCTGACCCTCCCGGACGTCGAACGCGAGCTCAAGGACGGCGCCCGGAAGTTCGTCCAGCGCGAGATCGTTCCGATCGCGACCCGAATGGACCGCGAGGACTACTTCCCGCGCGACGTGTTCCAACGGCTGGGCGAGCACGGCTTCCTCGGCGTCACCCTCCACGAATCGCACGGTGGTCTGGGCCAGTCCTATCTCGCACAGGCGGTCGTGCTCGAGGAGATCGCCCGGGCAAGCCCGGCGCTCGCGCTGAGCGTCGGCGCCCACTCGAACCTGTGTGCCGACAATCTCTCGCGGAACGCCTCAGAGGCCACGCGGGAGCGGTTCCTTCCCGCCCTCGCCTCCGGCGCGGCAATCGGCGCGCTCGCCCTAACGGAACCGTCGGCCGGGTCCGACGCGGTGTCGCTCCGCACCCGGGCAGAGCGAAAGGGGAACGGATACGTCTTGAACGGCACCAAGCAGTTCATCACGAACGGCCCCGTCGCCGACACCCTGCTCGTCTACGCGAAGACCGCCCCGGAACTCCACTCGCGCGGGATCAGCGCGTTCGTTGTGCCGAGGACCTCGCCCGGATTCTCCGTCTCGCGCAGCCTTGACAAGATGGGAATGCGGGGGTCGCCTACGGGCGAGCTCGCCTTCCACGATGTCGAGGTCCCGCGGGAGAACCTGGTCGGCGTCGAGAACCGTGGCGTCGAGGTGATGATGAGCGGGCTCAACGTCGAGCGCGCCGTCCTGAGCGCGATCCCGGTCGGCATCATGGCCGAGTGCCTCGACCTCTCGCTCGCCTATGCGCGCGAGCGCGAACAGTTCGGCAAGAAGATCGGCGAGTTCGAGCTCGTCCAGGAGAAGCTCGCCAACATGTACGCGTCGCTCGAAGCGTCGCGGCTCCTGATGTACCGGTCCCTGCTGGCTGTATCGAGCGACAAGCGCAGCGGCCGCGACAGCGCCACCGCGCTCACTTTCGCCTCGGAATCCTCGACGCGCGTCGCGTTGGACGCACTCCAGATCTTCGGCGGCTACGGCTACATGCGCGACTACCCGATCGAGCGCTTGGTCCGCGATGCGAAGCTTCTGGAGATCGGGGCGGGCACCTCGGAGATACGGCGGCTGTTGACCGCTCGCGAGCTCCTCGGCCCCGGATTCGAGGGATAGCGACGCTGGAGGTCGAAACCGCTCGCGGTCCGGAGGTCCATCGGACCGTCCGGAAGGCCCGCATCCGCGTCGACAGGACGGATGGCGGCCCGGTGGCTCGCGTCCGGCGGCGGCGTCTCCTCGGAACGTATAAAGATAGGACTCACCCATCGCCGGGGCGATGAGCGGCCGAGCGCCCGCCTCGCAGGCGTCGTTGCGGGTCGAGATCCTGAAGGAGCTCCAGCAGCTCATCGATGTCCGGGAGAGCCGCGACCGAGTCGACCGGAGCGCGCTCGCCGAGACGAAGGGCCGCGAACACTGGGTGCTCCATCTTCTGCTGCGCGCGCAGGAGCTCGAGCAGGCCCACCTGGACACGCTGATCGGAACCGCGTACTCGAACCTGCTCTCTCGCCTTCAGGTGATCGAGGACCGGGTCGCCCGGGTCGAAGAGCTCGAAACCTCGGCGACCGCCGACGTCCGCGAGCGGATCGACTCGCTCGCCGGCTCCTTCACTGAACGCGTCGACCAGGGGATCGACAAGGGCGTCGAGCGTCTCGGCCAAGAGCTCACGCGACGCCTCGGCGAGCACCTCGATGCCAAGTGGCAGCCGGTCGGCGAATCGATCGAAACGTTCGCCGTCGGCTCCCGCCAGGTCCTCAAGGACGTCGCCGATACGTACCGCGTCGCCACGCAGACGCGCCTCCTTCTCAACGAGAACGCGCGACGGATCACGGACCTGGGACGCGACCTGGTCGCCCTCGAGGACTCGCTCAAGCTGGTCGTCGAGAAGGCGGTCGAGGACGGTCTCACCCCGCTCGAGGGACGGCTCGCGGCGGTCGAGGCGCACCTCGGGCTCGTCCAGGTGCCGCGCGAGACGAACGGCAAGCCGACGACCGAGACGAGCGCGAACGGGACCGAGACGGGCGCCGACGGGACGTAGTTCCGGCGCGCCCGATGACCCGACTCTCCCCACGCCACCCCCGCTACGCGAGCCTTCGGACCCGTCGTGACCTCGCCGACGCGAGCCGCACCGGGCTCGTGGCCCTGGAGGGGCTCATCGCGCACGGGCGCGGCGAGGCGTTCGATTACTTCCTCGGCGAGCGCACGATCCCCTCGGCGCGCGTCGCCGAAGGGGCGGCCGCCGTCTGGCTGCTCGCGGCCCGCCATCCGGTCCTCAGCGTGAACGGGAACGTCGCGGCCCTTGCGGCGCCGGCCGTCGCGCGCCTGGCGCGGGCCGTCCCGCATCTTCAGGTCGAAGTCAACCTCTTCCACCGGACCCCCGCGCGGGCGCGCGCCGTCGGGGGACTCCTCCGGGCCGCCGGCGTTCGGACCGTCCTCGGCGAGCGCCCGACGGCGCGCATCCCCGGGCTTTCCTCCGACCGCGCGCGCGTGGACGCCCGGGGCATCGCACGCGCCGACGTCTGCCTCGTTCCCCTCGAGGATGGAGATCGTACCGAGGCGCTCCAGCGGCTCGGCAAACGCATCATCTCGATCGATCTCAATCCCCTCTCGCGAACGTCGGTCGCCGCGGACCTCCCGATCGTCGACGAGCTTAGGCGCGCGCTCGCGGAGATCGCGCGCGCAGCGGAGCGAACCCGACTCCGAGCGGTGCCCGGCCGGTTCCCCCGGTTCGGTCGCGCGGCCGCGCTCGCCGCGGCCCGTCGCGCGATGGTCGTCGGGCTCACGAAGGCGGCGACGCGGCGGCCGGCGCGACGGCAGCACTGAGGCGTCGGGCGACCTCCTCGAGGAAGCGCCGATCGGAATCGTCGAACGCGCCGATCGTCCGGCCGTCGACATCGATCTCGCCCACGATCGCCTCGCCCGCCCGAATCGGAACGACGACCTCCGAGCGGGTCTCGATGAAGCACGCGAGGTACTCCGGGCTCTCCCGAACATCGGCGACCACGACGGACCTTCCTTCCCGCACGGCGCGTCCGCAGAGTCCCTGGTCGATCGGGATTCGGACGTGCTCGGTCGGGCGCGCGCCGTCCCATCCCGCCAGGGCGAGCTCCGCCCCGTCGACGCGGTAGACGCCGACCCAGTCGAAGTGGGAGAACTCGCTCCGAAGGAATCGGCAGACCTCGGTGATCGCCTGCTCGCCACGGAGCCGGCCCATGATCGACTCGACGTGGAGGAGCGACGGTCGGACCTGGCGGTTGGGGAGGCTCATCGCCTCACCGACGGGACGGGAGCGCCGAGGGGGAGAGTTTCCACCGGGCGGATCGTCACGCCGACGGTCTTTGAACTCCCGAGGCGTATTCCGCCACGAGCTTTCCAGACTCGCGCCGTACCGGACTGAGCCACCTCGGCACGCCCGGTACTTTCGACGGGGCCGAGACAATAAGCTTAGCGGCGGAGGCGAGGGGGAGCTCAGCCGCGACGGGTGTACCAACCGCACCGCGGACAGCCGGCCGCGCGCTGGGCCGGGAGCATCGGCACGCCGCACTCGGGGCATTCCACGTAGTCCGCGATGCCGAGCGTGAGGCAATCGAAGCAGGCGCCCCCCCGACGATCGTTCGGCAGGACCACGAGGTCCTTGCCGCATACAGTGCAGTGCTGGAATCGGTCGTCCGCGGAAGAAAACCCCCTGTCGTCCGCGAAGAGAAGCATCCGAGGCGCGCGAGCAGCGAGCCTCTACATAAGGGCTCGGGCGTCGGGCTGTGGCGATGCGCTCGCGGACGCTCCCGGTGGGTCCCAGGAACGTGGTTCGGCTACGGCTCGCGCCACCGCGCCTTGTATGCAGCGAGCGTCAGAAGCGCGATCGTGAACGCGACCAGCACGACCCAATCGATGATCGTCCCGGTGAGGCCCGGACCGGCGATCCCGACCGCGGGATGCAGGAGATCGGCCGCATACGTCGTCGGTGAGAGATACGCGAGCGGGCGGAGCACCTCCGGCAGCTGCGTGATGGGGTAGTAGACCGGGGGGAGCACCGAGAGCCCGAGCGAGATCAACGGCGAGAAGACGAACGTCTCGCGGACGTCCTCGAACCAGGTGGCGAGCGTGAACCCGAGCGCCGACGCGAAGGCCCAGACGAGGAGGAGGACCCCCGCGAGCGTGAGCGCAGAGAACGGGGTCGCCCAGCCGCCGGAGACCCAGAGGACGACGAATACGCCCATGCCCGGGAGCGAGTAGACGAGCTCAGAGAACGCGAGGCCGCCGACGTACACCCACGCCTCGACGGGGGAGGCGACCATCACGTCCTGGAGCTTGAGATCCTGCTTGTAGTGGGCGATGTCGGTCTGAAGACCGGTGCCGATCGAGAGCATCGTCATCAGCATCCCGCCGGCGACCGCGTTCGCGTAGAGGTGGCCCCCCGACGCTATCGTGATGAAGAAGAGGAACGACAGCGGGGACGCGACGAGATTGATGAGGTAGAGCGGCTGGGCCCGGATCGGAAGGATCCCGTTCAGATAGGTGAGGGTCCAGAGCGAGCGCAGGCGGTGACGCGTGGGCATTACGCCTCCGTCTCCAGCGGGAGATCCTCATCTAGCCGGTGGCCGACGACCTGCAGAAAGATGTCCTCGAGCGTCACGGGAGCGAGCGAAACACGCGCGCCTTTCTTCATCGCCTCCATCGCGAGATCGCGCGCGTCGGTCTCGCGCGCGAAGACGAGGAAGCCGCCCTCGATCTCCGATACCTCTCCGAAGCTCTCGAGCTCGCTCCGACCGAGCCCTCCCTGGACCGTCACCCGGAACGGACGACGGACGCGCCCGCGCAGGTCCTCCGGCGATCCCTCGAGCTTCACCTTGCCCTCGTCCAAGAGGGCGAGCCGCGCCGAGAGCGCCTCCGCCTCGTCGAGATAGTGCGTCGTGAGGACGACCGTCCGGCCTTCGTGCTGGGCCCGCCGGATCGCCGCCCAGACTTCCCGCCGCGCGAGGGGATCGAGCCCCGTCGTCGGCTCGTCGAGGAAAAGCACCTGGGCGTCGGAAGCTAGGATCATCGCGACCATCGCGCGCCGTCGCATACCTCCGGAGAGCCGGCTCACCTGGCGGGAGCGGACGGGCGTGAGGGTGAACTCCTCGAGGGCCGCATCGGTCCGGCGGCGGGCCTCGGCGCGCTCCATCCCACGGACCCGGAGATACGTGAACAGGAGCTGATCGACGGTAACGAAGTACAGGGGTCGGGATTCCTGCGGCACCGAAGCGATCCGGGCCCGGATCTCATCGACTTCTCGGATCACGTCGTACCCGAGCACGGAGACCGTGCCGCCCGACGGCATCAGTTGGGTCGCGGCGATTCGGACGAACGTGGTCTTGCCCGCGCCGTTCCGGCCGATGAGCCCGAATACCTTTCCCGACGGGATCTCGAGGTCGACGGCCTCGAGCGCGTGGGTCCCTCCCTTCCGGTAGACCTTCGACAACGCGCGTGCGCGTACCGCCGGCTCCATCTGGGGCCGATCGAACCCTGGGGGAAGATAACCGAGACTCCAGCGTCCCCGAGGCCGGTCGATTCGAAGCGGTGGCCGCGAGGCGCGCGCTCCCTAAGCGGCTCCCTCGCCGCGCTCGCGGGAGGGAACTGACGGCTAGCCCCGGGCTCGCGGTCGGCGGAACACGT
Organism: Thermoplasmata archaeon; assembly: GCA_041476045.1. Taxonomy (GTDB): domain Archaea; phylum Thermoplasmatota; class Thermoplasmata; order Lutacidiplasmatales; family UBA184; genus Lutacidiplasma. The sequence goes on from JBGOSQ010000013.1 coordinate 27,231, forward strand.
AGACCTGGTGGACCATCCAGCCGAAAACGGCCAAAAGGACCCCGAGGGCGAGCATACCATCAATCGCTTCGCCGATGGTTCGATAGTCGGCCGGATTGAAGTTCAAGAGGATGTACAGCTGTAGAAGATAGCCCGCCGCGATCAGGATCCCCCCGAGCAGGACCGAGACGGATCCCAGGTTGACCGCACCCGTCCCCGGTGCGAGCTTGCGTGGGGAATCCGGGAGATACGACCCGTAGGGCGGGGCGGCGCCGAGGATCGGAGAGCCGCATCGGGAACAGTAGCTCGCCCCGTCGGACAGGCGGAGTCCGCATCGGGGACACGTCGTTTCGGCCACGAAACCCGATTCCGGTCCTAGCTTATTCGGGTATCGAGTCGGGTCAGCGCCGGCCGAGAGGGCGGGGTCATCGCCTAGCTAAGGATCTCGCCGAGCCGGTCTTCCTTCTGCGCCTGCTTGATCTCCATCGCGATCCGCCGGCCTGTCGAGAGGCCCGGCATGACGAGGTCGGAGTAGCTCGATCCCGAGATGAACAGGTTCGTCCCGGCGACGATCCGCGTCGAGATCTCGAAGACCTTGAACTCGAGGTTCTCGGTCATGATCCCCTCGACGCAGAACGGACCCACCATCCCTCCGAACAGCTCGATCGAACGCTCGACGATCCGCGCGCCGACGTCGAACACCGCGGGAAGGAGCGATTCCCGGAGGACGACCGGCACGTTGCCCGTGACGACGAACGTCGGGCGGATGCCGGCCTTGAGGAGCTCCTCGTGCGCCCCCAGCTTGTACAGCTCGTCGATGTTCGCTTCGTCGCGCCGGTCCATCCCGAGCAGTTCCAGGGAGCCGTGGCCGACCCGGTAGCCGCGGTCCGAGAGGGGCGAGTAGAAGAAATGGATATAGTAGCGCGTTCCGAGGACGTACTCCTGGATGACGTGCGGGCCCGTCGGCTTGAACCCGTCGAGCGCCTCGCGGTTCTTGGCGAGGAAGAAGCCCTTGCCGCCCTTCGCCCCGTAGTACTTCACGATCACCGGACCGTCGACGTCCGAGGGCGACTCGTACCGCCGCGGCATCGAGACCCCAGCGGACTCGAGCCAGAGCCGCTCCTTCTCGCGATCGGACTCCCACCCGATCACCTTGCGGTTGCCGTAGACCGGGACGTCGAGCTCCATGAACGCCTCCGGGCCCAGATACTCGACGAACGAGCCGTGCGGGATCAGGACCGCCGACTCCCCGCGGAGCCGCTTGGATTCGCGCGGGAGCGCGGAGACCTTCGGCACCGAGAGGAACTTATCCGGACGGGCCAAGGGGAACGCGTCGTAGAACTTCGCCGGGGGGCCGATCGAGATCCCGAGCGACGGCAGGCCCTCGATGCGGGCGCCGTGGAAGATCTGCAGGGAGGAGTGGGAGCAGAGGGTCGTGATCGTCGGTGTTCGGTCGGCGAGGTCGCCCCAACGGCCCTCCGGGGCGAGGACTATCCCCATATCGGGAGGTACCGGGAATCCGTCATAGCCTTTGCGCGATTACGAGCGGCTCGAACCGTCCTCGAGCTCCCAGTACCAGCGGACCTGCCGACCTCCGGCCTCCGTGAGCCGGCGTCGGAGTCCCACGTCGATCGTCGGGTTCTGGGCGAGGCGTCGGACCGCCTCGGAGTCGTCGGCGCGCACCTGCCCCTCGAGCCCGTGCTCGGCGAGGATCGGTGCGACGCTCTCCTCGCGGAACCGCCAGATCTCCTCGCGCCGTCGAATGGCGACGCGATCCGAACCGGGGATGCGATGGACCCCGAGGCGCTCGGCCTCCTGGTGGAGCGACTCCGCGGTGGCGCGCAACTGCTCCTCGACGTGACCCTCCTCGAGCCGGAGCCGGTGGAACCGGTCGACCAGCTCGAGGAGGCGAGCCTGTTCTGGCTCCGGGACGAGGCGGAACTCGGGGCAGAGGGACCGGAACTCGCACCGAGAGCAGTGGCGACCCGGGGAGGGCTCGTAGGACTGGGAACGGATCCCGTCCCCGGCGCGGGCGAACCGGTCGTGGACCCCCTCGAGGATCGACGGCTCGCGCCGCGGGACCGAGTGCGGGGTCCCGCTCCGGAGATGATAGAGCGTGAGCTGCTCCACGGGCTCCGGGTAGTTCTGCTCGACGAGGACCTGATAGACGGAGAGCTGGTCGGACTCCTCGGCGTCGGCGCGACTGAGCTCCCGCGACGTCTTGTAGTCGAGGATCTCGAGCCCGCCGCTCGGGGTCCGATCGATCCGGTCGATGTACCCGTGGACGGCGACGCCGTTCCATTGTGCCTCGAGGTGCTCCTCGAGCGCGACCGGTGCGGGCGGTGCCCGGACCAGGTCGTCATGATAGGCGCGGAGGATCTCCTCGCCTAGGGCCCGGTACCGCTTCTCCTCGTCGGGAGACTGATAGCCGTCCGGGATCCAAGCGGAATCGTAGAGCTTGAGCATCTCCGCCTGGCTGGGGAGGCGGCCCGGCCCGCCGTTCCCCCCGGCCCTCCAATCGTCGAGCGTGCGTTGGGTTGCGCCCCCTTCGACGCGCCGCGCGGACGGGATCACCAGCGGCTTGAGAAGTTCCTCGAGGACGGAGTGGACCGTGCGGCCGAACGAGAAGTAGCCGTGCGGCGCCTCGGGAAGCTCGTCGACGTAGAGGAACTTCCAGCGGAGCGCGCACTCGAGGTAGGTGCGCACGGAGGAATAGCTGAGCGCGCCGCGTGAAGCCACGCCCGACGGAATGGGGAAGGGGTTAACGCCTTTCCGGCCGACGCGCGGGCCGGGAGCTGACCGCCTAGTGGCCCGCGACCGCCGCCGTTTCCTCGACCTTCGCCCCCGCTCGGGGGAGCGGCGTCGGGAGGGTGCCTCGCGCCTGCGGGTTCGTCAGGTTCTTCGGAAGACCGAGGAGGTCGAGGAGCTCCTTGTAGTGGTTGCGGATCGTGACGGGCGTCACGTTCGCGACCAGCGCGATCCGGTCCTGGCTCCGCGGCTCGCCCATCAGGTTCGAGGCGATGTAGATGATCGTCGCGAGGATCCCGTTGGGGAGCACGCCGCTCGTCGAGTAGACCTGCTCGACCTGCTCGAGAAGCTCCAGCACCTTGTGCCGGACCTCCTTGGACAGGTTCAGGTCCTGGGTGAACCGGACGAGGTAGTCGCGCGGCTCGACGGGCTTGAGGCCCAGCTTGAGCTCGCGGGCGAGGAGCGTGTAGGCGCGGCCGACCTCGATCTTCGTCGCCTTCGAGTGGGCGATGATCTCCTTCATCGTCCGCGGGACGTGGCACTGCCGGCACGCGGCGTAGACGCTCGCCGCGACGAGCGCGACGATCTTCTTGCCGCGGGTCGCCTTGTGCTCGAGGGCGCGTCGGTAGATGTAGGTCGCCGACTCCTTGACCTCACGCGAAAGGCCGAGGACCCCGGCCAAGCGGTTCAGCTCCCCCAACGCGACCACGAGGTTGCGCTGGTGGGTGCGAGCCGCGCGGAGCCGGTGGTTGAGCTTCCGCAGGTGGTAGAACTTGAGCGAGGTGTTCCGCGAAAGGCTGTTGCCCTGGAAGTCGCGGGTCGGAACACCGATCTCGCTGAAGAGCCCCTTGTCGGGCATCAGCGGCGAAATGACGGGCCCCCAGCCTCGGGCCTCACGGCCCGTGTCCTCCTTGCTGCCACGCTGGCCGCGGTCCGAAACGAGCGCGCTCGCGTCGACGACGAGCCCGCAGTCGGCGCAGACGATCTCGCCGCGCATCTCGTCGCGCGTGAGGTGAGTGGATCCGCACTCCGGGCAGACGTCGCCGGCCGGCGGCGCGACCACAGCGGGCACGAGCGGTGCCTCGGCGGGGATCGGTCGACGGACGACGCGAGGGACCACGGCCGGAGCCGCGGCCCGTCCGGAGCGGGCGGGGTTTGTCTTCATGTGCGGTCTTAAGCGCATCGGACGGGTCGTATTAATACCTTGGCGCCTTTACTGTCGCCGTTGTTTGTACAGCAGTTACACCGTGAGCCGGCGTAGCACGCGCTCCCACCGCCCTGGAGTCCCGACTTACGGCCTTCCGCGCGAATGAGGGGCAACTCTTTAGGACCCGATGCGCGTCGGCGTCCCTAAGCCGGGGGTACTACAGTCGAGATGCCAGTCCAAGCGATCGTCTCCGGCCCGTCCGGGGGGCCGGAATCGCTCGCCGGCCGGTCCGGCGCCCCCGTGGCGGGGCCAGCGTCGCCCATCGCTCGGCATCGAGGCCCCATGCGCCCGTGGATGGTCACAACCCTTGCGGCGCTGGCCGTTCTGCTCCTCGCTCTCCCGCTCCCGGCCCCGCCGAGTCTGGGTGCCGACGGGAACGATGGCGCCGCGCGCCAGACGGCCGACGCGGTGAAGGCGATGACCGTCGTCGACTACAACTCGAGCGTCGACGCATGGAACCTGAGCTTCAACGAGTGGCTTCCGGCGAGCTACGATTCGACACTCTCGTACCCGCTCGCGGTCTACCTGCACCCCGAGGCGGGGAACAACTCCACCTGGTACGTGGGAGGCGCGAAGCAGTGGACGCTCGCTTCCCAGTCGTTCGGGGCGTCGTACATCACCGCAGCGCGTTCCCTGGGGTTCATCCTCATCGCGATCAACACGCGCACGCTCGCAGGATTCTACGTCAATAGCCCGTTCACCGGACCCCAAGAGCAGGACGTCCTCGACGCGATCGCGTTCGAGGAGACCCGGCGGGCCACCGACGGTGTGTACGTGTTCGGCGACGGGATGGGGAGCGTCGGCGCTTTGAGCCTCGCTTCGCACTATCCCACCCAGATCGCGGGGATCGGGGCGATCGCCCCGTGCGGCGATCTCTTCGAGATGCTCCAGTGGCGGCTCATCCAGGCGAGCGCGACCAGCATCGCGCAGGCGCTCCTCCCCACCGGCGGCCAGTGGCCGAACCAGACGGACCTCGCCCGCGGGATCTACTACTACCTCAGCGCCTCGCGCTTCTATCCGCAGAACTTCTCCAACATCCATCTCTACTACGCCGTCGGGGGCAACGACGTCCAGTGCCCCAACAACGCCCGGACCTTCGGCTACCTCCAGGGGAACAACACGGTCTTCGTCCCGACCTGTACGATCGCGACGCGGCTCGGCGAGCCGGCGAAGTGCACGAACCCGCTGGCGAACCTGTCGGGGAACTACCCGTCCGCCTACCTCTGGCGGTACGCCTACGTTCCGCTCGGCCGCCACTCCGGGGCGCTCCTCAACGCGAGCGACATGATGCGCTTCTGGGTCGGGCTCACCGCCGGCGGAGCGGTGTGCGGCGCGACGGGCAAGCCCCTCGTCCCCTGCAGCCGGCCCGGCGACACCGTGGGACCGTTCACGACCCAGTACTACCTTTCGACGGTGGACCAGGTCCTCAACTCGTACTACGAGTGGCTGCCGACCAACTACGCGCGCAATGGGCACTTCCCGACGATCCTCTTCCTCCACGGGAAGGCGACGCAGGGGATGCAGATCTACTGGGAGGCGAGCGGCCAGTCCATGCTACGGGCGGCACTCGCCCAGGGGTTCATCGTGATCTCGCTCAACACCCGCAACTCGGGGGGCTTCTACGTGAACTCGCCGTTCACGGGCCCGGAAGAGCAGGACGTACTCGACGCGATCGTCCACGAAAAGCAGCTCCGTCCGGTGAAGTCGCTCTACATCGTCGGGATGTCGATGGGAACGATCGGCGCGTTCTCCCTCGTGGCGCACCACAAGGGGCTCGCGGCCGGGCTCGGCGCCATCGCCGCGTGCACCGACCTCTACCAGGTCCAGGCCTGGAAGCTCGCCGTCGGCCGCGAGAGCGACTTCACCTACTTCCTCAACACGACGGGCGGCTATCTCGCCAACCAGTCGGCGTACGCGGCCGCCGAGACCTACTACCTCTCGTCGTTCCGGTTCTACCCGACGAACTTCTCCGGCGTCCGGCTCTACGTCGTCCAGGGCGGCAACGACAACGACTGCCCGAACAATCCGAACATCTGGGGATACCAGCAGGTGAACAACACGATCCTCAACTCGACGTGCCTCTCGTCGATCGCGCTCACCGAGCCGGCCCAGTGCACGACCCCCATCAGCAGCCTCGCCGCGCAGTTCCCGCTCAAGTACCACTACCGGTTCGTCTACGCGCCCACGGGGACCCACAGCCTCAACATCCTCAACGGCGCGGACCTGATCGCGTACTTCACGAGCCAAGTGAGCGACGGCCTCTACTGGTCCAATGGCGGCGGAACGCCGTACGTGCCGCCCGAGTGAGCGTCCGGTTCACGCCGACGGCGTGATCGTGAACACGCAGCCTTTGGCGGCGTGGCGTCGCGGGTCGGGCCGCGACACCTCCCAAGAGGAGCCGAGCCGCGTCTCCAGGATCGACTTGATCAGGCGCGGGCAGAGGACCCGGCCGATCTCGGGCGACTGGGGGAGGCAGGCGAAGCACTCGGTCACGCGGAGCGTCACCGGCCGCTCGCGGACGACGGAGAGCGTTCCGAGCGCGTGGCCGTCGTAGTACTCGGCGAGGGACCGGCCGACCTCGGCCGGTGTGGTCCCCTCGATGCGGGTCGCGATCGTGCGCCCCAGCTGGTGGGCGACCGTCTCGATGAGCTCGGGGAGGTCGAAGCGGAGCTCCCGGACCCCCGTCGCGCGCATTCCGAGCTCGGTGATCTCGCGGAGTCGCTGGAACGGCTCCGCGAGCCGTCCCTGGACGACCGGCAAGTAGGCCGATGAGGGGGACTCGAGCTCGACGAACCGCCGGGCGGCGGTGATCGCCTGCGACCAGACGCGCTGGTGGTACTGGCGTGCGCGCGCGAGCAGGTCCGACGACGTCGTCCAGAGGGCGACCTGCGCCTCGCCGGTCGGGCCTAGGCCCTCCTCGCCGGAAACGAAGACCAGGAGCCCGGAGCGGTCGACGGCGATCGCGCGGTTGGTTACCGGGGCGCTCGCGTGCCGGAGCTCGACGAACGAGGCGAAGTGCTGGGCGTCGCGCTGGTTCGCCGAGGTGATCTCGGTGACCATCCGCGCCCGCACCCCGCGGCCGACGGCCTCCTTGATCGCGCGATCGACGCCGCCGTCGATCGCGGCCGCGAGCGCGAACCCGCTCACCGTGAGCGCGACCTCCTTCTGGACGGTGCCGAGGCGACGTTTCAGGAACGCCTGGATCGCCGCGCGTCCCTCGAGGATCTGGAACTTGCGGGCGTCACCCGGGTCGGGGGCCAGGAGGTCCTCCGACAGGTCGGAGAGGAGGCGGGGTTTGTCGCCCTCGAGGCGGTGGAGGCGATCGGCCGCCCGGTGGATCCACCGGTCCAGGACCTCGGCCGGCGGCACCGCCGCCAAGCGCATCGGGCGCCGGCCCGTCGACTGGAGGAGACCCTCGTCCTGCAGGAGCCGAAGGAATCGGTAGGCCTCGACGCGGTGCAGGGACGCTAAGCGCGCGAGCTCGCTCGCGGTCTGGGGTCCGGCGCGGCAGGCGGCGAGGTAGAGGCGGGCGCCGCGTTCGGGGATCCCGTGCTCGACGAGGAGCTCGAGGAGGGTGCTCGTGGCGCGCGGCACGCCTCGGGGATACCTGCCCCGATAAAACGGTCACCTGCCGCCGGGCGGGCCGGACGGCCCGCTAGAGCGCCGCCTGGAACTCTTCGATCGTCAGCGCGTAGGGCGTCTCGCCGGTGGCGCCGGCGCGTGCCTTGAGGATCTCGCGCGCGAGCAGCCAGTAGACCGTCGCGAGCGCGACGCGGCCCTTGTTGTTCGCGGGGATCACGAGATCGACGTTGCGGGTCTCGTTGTTGACGTCGCAGAGGCCGACGACCGGGATCCCGATCGAGACGGCCTCGCTGAGCGCCTGCTGGTCGGTCGCGGGGTCCGTGACGACGAGGACCTTCGGCTC
>JBGOSQ010000014.1:0-34848 GCA_041476045.1 Thermoplasmata archaeon
CCCACCCCCCTCGAAACGCATCCTGCTCCTCGTCCCATGCTCCCGAACGAAACCGTACCGGAACTCCCGGTCCCACCGTCGGCTCTACGGCGCGCTCGAGGGTCTGCCGCACCTGGAACGCGTGCACGTCGTCTCGGTGACGTCCCCGATGGGAGTGGTGCCCCGCGAGCTCGAGGACACGTACCCGGCGCGGCACTACGATATCCCGGTCACCGGGGAGTGGGACGAGAACGAGCGGAGCGCGGTGCTGGAGGCGCTTGGATCGGTCCAGCGCGCGGGCGCGTATACGAAGGTCCTCGTTCACCTGGATCCCATCGAGTACCGGTTCCTCCGTGAGGCAGGGCTGACCGAGGAATGGACGCTCGCCGATGACCGGACGACCTCGAACGAGGCGCTCGGGACACTTCGACGCGCAGCCGCGGGAGCCCTGGACGTGTTGGACGGAGTGCCGGGCGGCCCCCTCTCGACCGTCCGGGAGGAGCTCGCGGCCGTCGCGTCCTACCAGTTCGGTCCGGCGGCCGCGGCGCTTCTCTTCGCGAACCCGGTCCGACTCGCCGGGCGCCCGTGGTTCCAGCGGATCACCGACGGAAGTGGCACGGATCTCGCGACGTGGCGCGAACCGCGGGGCCTCTTCCATCTGACCGTTGCCGGCGCTGCGAGGATGCTCCCCGCGCATCCCCTCGAGGTCGAGGTGGATGCGAAGGTCCCGCTCCTGGGCGATCTCTTCACCCCGGGCGTCGTTCGCGCCGATCCGCTAATCCGAACGGGTGATGCCGTCCTGCTGGTCCGTGAAGGGGTTCTCCTCGGGGTCGGAGAGGCCGCCCTCCCCGGGCCCCTGATGACGCAACTTCCCCGAGGCACCGCCGTCTGGGTTCGGCACAGGGTCCATCCGGCGGCCCCGGGAAAACCACCGACACCGACTTGACGGTCCGCCTCTCTCGGCCGACCGGGCCGGTGGTCTAGCGGTTAGGACGTCGCGCTTACAACGCGGAGATCGACGGTTCAAATCCGTCCCGGCCCATTCGATCCCAAGGGCAGCCCTTAGTCCGGAAGTATTCCACTACCTCCGGCCCGGCCAGACGTGAGGCTCGCCCGAGCCCTTCCCTGATGAACCATAGCTAGGTCCCGGGGAAGCGCCCGGATCGACGACGATGTGGGTCGAGGCGCTCCTCAGCTCGCTCGGCGTCGCAGAAGGACGACCACCAGGATCGCGACGAGAAGCCCCGCGAGGATCCCGACCGCGACCAGCAGGACCGCCTCGAGGAGGGCCGGAGCGGCCGTCGTCACGGGGGTATTCGAGCCGGGGGCATTCGGGCCGGGGGTCGACGGCTGCGCCGACACGGTGAGTGCGGTGATCGACTGGGCGAAGTAGCCGAGCGAGTCCGTGACCGTCACTCCGACCGCCCACTGCCCGGAGAGTGTCGGCACGCATGCGAACGAGGGCGCGTCCGATGCGGTGCATCCGGCGAGAACCCCGGAATACGAGTAGGAGTACGGCGGAGTTCCGCCGCTAGCGGCCACCTGGAAGGTGACGCTCCCTCCGAGCGTGACGCTGGACGGGGACACGACGAACGACGAGATTCGCGGTGCCGATGGGGGGGTCGTGCCGCCGACCGCGACCACGAGCAACAAGGCGGTGGCGAACCGATGTACCGGGGTCGAGTCGGAGGCCTGGACCTGGATCGTGAAGTTCCCCGGCTGGGTCGGGGTGCAGAAGAAGCCCGGAGCGTCGAGGCTCGCACAGCCGGTTGGAAGGCCGGCATAGGCGAAGGAAAGTGGGGAGAGGCCCCCACTCGTAGTGGTCGAGACAACGACCGTTCCCCCGACCGCGACCCCGGCGGGCGCGACGCTGAACTGCACAATCTGGAAGCTCCCAACCGCCGGAGGGGACGAGACCGCGAGCGACGCCGATCCGTTGGCGACGAGGCCGACGACGTCGCGCTCGCTCACGCGGATTGTGAAATTGCCGGCGGAGGACGGGACGCACGAGAAGACCGGGAGGTTCGAGGCCCCGCAGCCCGGCGGGAGCCCGGAGATCGTAAAGGAGAACGGCGCGGTCCCTCCCGAAAATACCGCGTCGACGCCGATGGTCTGTCCCAGCTGGATCGAGGGCGGAGTCACCGAAACGCTGACGAGGGCCGGCGCCGGGTTCACGCTCACGGTCAGCGAACCTACGGAAGAGTTTCCGGTCGAGTCCGTGACCGTGAGCGAGATCGGGAACAGGCCCGATGACCCGGGGCGGCAGTCCAGCGTCGGCGACGAGCGGGTTGTGCACCCGGGCGGCAACCCGGCGTACACGTAGGTGAAGGGCAGGACCCCGCCGGCGACCGTGGCCCGGAGAGTGACCGAGACGTTCACGTCGGTCACAGCCGGGAGACTTCGGAAGCTCGAGATCGACGGTGCTCCAGGGGAGGGAATCGGCCCCCAAAGCCACTCCGAGGGAGGGAGGGCGAAGTACGAGTACCCACCGACGAGCACGGCCTGGCCGCTGGCGGAGTCGAACCCCAGGAGGGCGCCCGATCGGCCGGGTGGCTGTGGCCCGAGGCTCGGCGTCACGCTCGTCCACGCTCCGCCGAGGAACCCCCAGGTGTCCCTCGGAGGGACGTCGTACGGATTACCGGTTTCGCCGCCGAAGAGGACGATGTACCCCGCGAGGGCGTCGAACGCCATCGACGGACCCTCCCGAGGAGACGGCGCCGGGTTGGTCACGAGGAGGGTCCATTTCCCGCCGGCGAACGTCCAGGTATCGTTCAAGGCGTCGTACGGCGTCGTGGCGTTCTGACCCCCGAAGAGGACGAGGTATCCGTCGATCGGGTCGTCCACCATCGAGGTGCCGTATCGGTGCGTCGGGGCCGGCACCGACCAATCGGTCACGTTCGTCCAGTTCCCGGCGCTCCAGGTCCAGGTCTCGTTCCGGTAGCCCGCCCCGAACAGGACGACGTAGCCATCCGTGGAGTCGTAGGCCATCACCCCGATTCCTCCGGCCGGCCAGGCGTCGGACTGGTACTGGACAAACTGCGTCCAATTGCCTCCTTGAAACTTCCACGTCTGCCCGCAGGCCAGGAGGACATATCCGTCGGCGGCATCGTACGCGAGACCCCCCGGAACGCAACCGCGCGTTGTCGATTGAACCTTCTGATCGCTCCAGGTCCCGTTCTGGTAAAGCAGCGAGGTCTGCCCATCCGTGAGGAGGAGACCCCCGGAGGACGGGTCGTCCACGAGGCGGGCGTATCCCGGGTACGGGTAGGACGGGATCGTGGGCGTCGTACCGATCTGGGCCCAGGTCAGGTTAACGAGCGAGAACGTCGAGATCCAGTTGGGGGCCCCCCAATAGAACCACGAGCCGCCTGAGACGAACAGGAACTCCCCGTCCGTGGGGTCGTAAGCCCCGGCATCGAAGAGCGAGCTGGGCTGGTTGACCCCAGTGACCTGACTCCAGTTCCCTCCGGCGAACTCCCAGAGGTAGTTGCCCGTCCAGTACTCCGGATTCATGACCGCGACGATCGAGGAGGTCAGTGGATCGTACCCATACACATTGAACGAACGGTACTGGCCCGGACCGTGGGCGTTCGGCAGCAGGGTCCAGTTGCCGGCGAGGAACGTCCAGGTGTCATTGAACGCGACAGACGAACCGCTCACGATGCCCGAGCCACCGAAGAGGACGGAGTAGCCCGCCGCCGGATCGTACGTGAACGCGGGACTGTTCCGGTTCCACGGCGACGTCGAGATATTGAGTTGCGTCCACACGCCCGCGCGGTAGGTCCAGGTCTGGCCGACCGGCGAGTTGAGCGAGGCGCCTCCGAACAGGACGACGTAGCCGTCGGCGGCGTCATAGGTGAGTCCGGGCAGGTATCGGGCGCCCGGACCTGTGCTCGTGACGACCTGGGCCCAGACCCCGCCTACAAAACTCCAAGTCGTGTTCGACGTGGTCACGAGCAGAACGTAACCGTCCGCCTCGTCCCAGACCATCTTCGCGCCGAGTTTGGAGGGGGGCGCGATCGAGGAGGGTGTGGAAAGATTCGTCCAGATGCCGTGAGAGAACGACCACGTGTCGTTGAGCCAACCGCCGCAATCCACCACGGGCGTGCATTCGAAGCCTCCGAAGAGGACCGCGTAGCCATCGACGGAATCGTACGCCATCAGGCTCCCGGTTCGGCCGGTAGGGAGGGACGGATACTCCGTCCAGCGGTAGGACCCGGGCGTCGCTGACGGACTCGCGGCCAGAGGGCATGCGTGCGGGCGCGTGTCCGCGGCTCCGCAGCTGCTGGCGTGGTCCCCGGCGACGCCCACTCCGACCGACAGGCTCTGGCGAGCGGCCGCGAGCTCCCGAGCGCCCAGATCCTGCGGGTCGACCGGCGTTGAAGACGACGCGGGGACCTGGGAGCGAGCCAGGAGCGCCTGACCTAGCCCGATCGAGGTCAGGACAAGCAGGACGACAATCGCGAGGGCAGGTACGGTCGGATCCGGATATTTCATGTGGAAGCCATGATCCTTCGATTGCCGGGTCGCCCCATGCCGACCCCGATGTACCTCAATACCCTTTGTCCTGACGCATTTTCAGTGGTGGTTTGACCTCCCGTCTTGGGGGCTCGCATCCCGGATCGAGTCCACCACGGGACTCAGACACCCGTGCAGCCGGGGAACACCACCCGAGTCCGGAACGGACTACGCGGGCGACGGGGTGAGAAACCGCCCCCCGCTGCCGTGTGGGCGGGTGCGTCCCGGGCGGGCGCTTTCGAAATGGCCGCGAGCGATCGAGCGCTCCGTCCCCTCGGCCTCTATCACGGCATTCGCGGCCCGAGGCGTCGCCGGGACCGTAGCTGGGAGCCAATCGTGGGAATCACCGACGGAATTCGTCGCCGGGGTTCAAATATCGGTTCCCGCTCGCGGGCCCCGACGAGGTTCGACCGGTCGGTCGAACTGCGTCTACGAAGGTGTATCCGATGCGTGCAACCAAGGCGTTATCGTTCCGTGCTGGCAGCCGATCTCAGTCCCCCTACCGGAGCGCGCCGGTGCTGGCCGCCGTCGCGGCGGCGGTCGTGGTGCTCCTCCTGCTCCCGTCGCCGGGGAGCGCGGTCCAACCGGCGGTGACGACGCTCAAGGCGCCGTTCACGTCGGCCGTGGTGACGCTCACGAACCCCACGACGCATGCGGGCACCGGCAAGACCGTCCTGGTCGCGTCGGCGTTCTTCAACAAGACCACGGGAATCGGTGGGTTCAGTGACAACGCCTCGGCCAGTTGGCGGAATACCTCGTTGAACAACAGCGCGCTCGGGACCGGCCGGATTCAGGTGAACCTCCCCATCACGATCACCTCCACGGGAACCCACACGATCTCGGTGGTCTGGATCACGGTGGCGACGGGGAGCGTGAACCTCACGAAGGGGATCTGCTCGGGCAGCGCGACGATCGCCTCCAGCAGCTGTACGAGGTTCGCCCAGACCTTCGTCAACGGCTTTGCGATCCTCCTCGACCGGACGAACGGGAGCAGCCTCCGTGTCCAGAACTGGCCGGGGAACTTCACGGCCGTCTGGGACAACACCACCTGCGCCTTCCTCCGCTGCACGTCGTCGACGTCCGCGTCGTTCACGGGCGCCCTCCACACCGGCAGGGCGTTCTGGTCGTGGGACTGGAGCTCGGTGTCGTTGGTGTCGACCCACCACTACGTGATCCAGATGTTCCTCTTCGGCGGTGCGCAGGTCACGCTCCAAGTGAACGGGGCGACCCTCCGGGGCGCGAGCGGGAATGCGCAGATGAACTCCGCCACGCACGGCAACGACGAGGTCCTGAACTCGGTGAGCATCAACTAGGGCCGACCTGGTAGACCCGACAGGCAGGGTCGCTCCTGCCGGAGTGTCCAGGGGTCATCGAGGCCCCGCGCGGATCGGGGGAAGAACCCCGGTGCGCGTGCAGGTCCTAGAGCTTCGCGAGGCGGACGCTTTCGGCCCACAAGCGCCGGCGGACCGCCGGATCCGACCCGGCACCCGGTGTGGGGATCGGCTTACGCTTCGCGACGAGCTTGCCCGACATCGTTGCGGCCTCCGGCGCCGTCGCCAGCCAAAGTGCGGAGTCCGCGCCCTTCTCGGGCGTTCCCCCGAAAGTGTTCGTGAGGAACTTCCACACGCCGCCGACCTCCTCGAGGAGGTGGGTGTGGGCGACGAGGCCCGGGTGGATCGCGTTCACGACGATCCCCGACGACGCCCACCGTTCGGCGAGCTCCTGCGTCAACAGCACCTCCGCGAGTTTCGTCGAGGGAACCGAGTTCATGATGGTGAACTTGCGGCGAACGACCATCAGGTCGTCGAAGTCGATGGTGGCCCCACCGTAGCGGGAAGCGACGAACACAACACGGCTCGGAGCGGCACGCTCGAGCGATTCCTTGAGCAGGTTCGCGAGCAGGAAGTGGGAGAGGTAGTTCACCGCGAACGTCGACTCAATGCCGTCCATCGTCTCGCTGCGGCTCTTGTGGAACACGCCCGCCGCACAGACCAGGACGTCGAGGCGGGCGTATCGCGATTGGAATTCCTGGACCGCGCGTCGGACCGAATCCTGGGAGGCGAGATCTCCCCGAATCACCTCGACCTTGGCGCCGGGAGCAGCGCGGCGAATCTCGGTCGATGCCGCCTCGCCCCGGCCGGGATCGCGCGCAAGGACGACGACCGTCGCCCCTTCGCCGGCGAGCCCCGTCGCGATTGCCCGGCCGATCCCTGAGGTGGCACCGGTGAGGAGGGCCACCTTTCCCTCGAGACCGCGCACGAGCGTCCCCACGCGCCGTGGGGGCTTAACGCGTCGCAATCTCGCATCGGGACGCCCGCGCCGGCGCGATCGGCGCGTACCATGCCGGCCGATAGACCCAAGCGGCCCTCGTGCCCCGGCTCAGTCGTACGAGCCGTCCTCAGTCATGCGGGTGACCACGCCCCCGCATCGAGGGCAGACGACGAGGCGCCATCCGGGATCCACGCTCACGATCGCATGACAGGTGGGACAGAGGACTTCGGACCCTGACTCTGCCATGGGGCTCGGGTAACCCGAGATTCTCGGCCGACCTAAGCTTGTGGGCCGTGGGGGCCCAGTGGTGTCTCGAGGGATCGTCTCCCGCCCCCACACTCGCCGATCCGCCGATCGGTCCGGCGCTGTCCCCACCGGCGGCGCTCCCCTGAGGTATATGTACGATATCGCAATCCGTTTGAGAGGACGCCCGTGGAACTGATCCGAGACCGACGGAGCGTGCTGGCCGATATTCCCTTCGCCGGGGCATTGATCGGGGTCACGTTGATCCTCGTGCTCAGCGGTGGATCCGCGGCCTTCGCGCGCGGCCCTTCCGCGCACGGGACACCTTCGGCCGCCCCGAACGCCGCAGTGACCTCCTCCTTCACTCCCTCGGCACCGAGGCCCGCCCTCGCCAATCTGGCCGGCGTCTGGACGACCGACAGCGGTGACACCTTCGAGGTCGACCAGGCGGCGGGGGCCACGAGCATCGATTCCAAGCTGCTCAACGACACCTGCACCTGGGGACAGCGGAGCTACGTCCTCAAGGGGACCCTCGGGGGGGACGCGTTCAACGGGACGTCCGAGCAGTGCAGCTCGAAGAACAACTCCCTCGTCCTGAACTGCAGCCTCGCCGCCATCTGGGAAACTCCGTTCTTCTCGAACGTCTCCGACGACCAGATCGTGGGACAGTACTACGGCGAGTACTGGACCTGGGACGTCGCCGCGAACGGCACCTGGGAGAACTGCACCCTCGACCATCACTACTGGGGCGACTTCACCTTCGAGCGTCTGGACTGCGCGGTCCTCACGTTCGACCAGCTCGCCGTTCGGTACGCCTCGGACGTCAC
This sequence comes from Thermoplasmata archaeon, assembly GCA_041476045.1. Lineage (GTDB taxonomy): Archaea > Thermoplasmatota > Thermoplasmata > Lutacidiplasmatales > UBA184 > Lutacidiplasma. The sequence continues at coordinate 7,839 of JBGOSQ010000014.1, forward strand.
CGACGTGGCCACGGCGGTGAGCCTCGCGACCTCCTTCGAGAGCGGGCAGAAGCTCGCGTGGACCGATGCGCAGCAGACCCCGGGCGGGTTCAAGGACAAGGTCACGTTGTTCCAGCACGCCCTCGCGTCGTACGGGTACTCCTCGACGATCAATTCGGCGTACCGTCCGGTCCTATACCAAGCGCACTTCGCGAACCTGCGCCTGTGCAACCTCCAGATGGAGCACGAGGCGATCAATGACCCCGGCCGCGCCCAGTTCCTCGCTCCCTCCGTGGCGAAGGTGAACGCGGAGGTCGACAAGCATGGGATCAAGAGCACGGTCGACACGATCGCCGGGATCCAGTTCAAGATCCCGTTCATCTGCTACCGCGAGCCCCTCACGGGATGCCCTCACGTCAACGAGCGGGCGGTCGACATGTCGGTCCCGGGGAACCCCAGCGTCGACTGGCTGGGAGCGCTCTACGGGTTCTGCCGCCCCTACGTGGGCCCCGACCCACCGCACTGGGAGTACATCGGCGCGGACCCGTGGGGGAATCCTAAGTGCCAGGCGGCCGGGGTCGGGCCGGGCAACGCCGACATCCACATCTCGGGAAAGTCCCCGATCAACCTCCTCGTGACGGACGCCGCCGGCGACCGGATCGGGTTCGATCCCGCGAGCGGGAGCGTCGTCAACGACTTCGGATCGGGCGCGGCGTACTACTCCGGACCGGGGACCCATCCCCAGGTCATCGACCTCCCCGGCGAGCTCGCGACCCCGGGGAACTACTCCATCACGGGCGTAGGTACCGGGAACGGCGCCTACACGATCTCCGTGGACGCCGTCGACGCCTCGGGCGAGGTGCTCGAGAGCGAGAACACGACCGGGACCGCCGCCACCGACCAGCCGATCGGGGCGGTTCCCTTCGCCCTGCAGTCGGACTACACCCCGCCGACCCTGTGGACCGAGGGGCAGCAGACCTCCTCCGACGCGAGCGGGACGACCTTCTCGATCGTCGCCGCGGGATCCAGCTACGCGGTACGCGTGAGCGGGCTCCTCGGGACCCACGTGATGTTCAGCACCGTCGGAAAGGCCGTGGCCGTTCAGAGCGACGGCGCGAGCGGCAGCGTCACGATCGGCGTTCCGTCGGGACTTCTGTCCGGAAACGTCACGGTCCGCGCCGATGGGGCATCCGTGCCGTTCACGACAGCGAAGAGCGGCGAGAGCAACCTCTACACCTTCGATCGACCGGCGGGTGCGACCGTACTGACCATCGAGGGAACGCAGGTCCTGACCGGGGGAGCATCGACGTCGGCCCCCTTCCTCTCCGGCGCCGCGCTGCAGCTACTGCTCATCGGGGCGATCGTCGTCGTGATCGCCGTCGTGGCCCTGATCTATCGGCGCCGCCCGCCCCGGTTGCCGGCTCCGCCTCCCCCGCCCCCACCGCCGACCTAGGGGCGATCGGTCGGCCGGCCGGACTCGACCGGTTCCCTGGGGGCCGAGCACGACCGAGCCGCCCGCGCCTCGGGCCGGGACCGAATCGCCGGACCCGGCCCGCCTTCTCGTCGTACGTGCGCTCTACGGGCCGCCCGTCCGCCAGAAGGAACTTCCGGAGAACTCGGATCGCGTGGCGGCTCCGGTCCCCTCCAGCGCGGTGAGCCGGGAAATGGCTTCGGCGTCGGTGACCCCGAGCACCTCCGCGGTCTCGCGGGCCGTGTTCCATCCGGGGTGTCCCCGAAGGTACTCCTCGACCCGGGGGGGATCTGACTTGCTCAGCCCGGGGATCAACCGGTCGATCACCTGCTCGATGGGGCCCGAAGTGAAGACCTGGCGCACCACTTCGCGGTGTCCGCCCGCCTCGACGACGAGGGTGAGGAAGCTCGCCTGCGCGCGCTGCATCTCCGCCATGTCGTCCTCGAAGGCGCGTCGTACCTTCTCCGATCGCACGTCCGCTCCCAATCGGACCGCGTCGAGACCCACCTCGGTCGCGAGGTGGAGCAGCGTAGCGTCCGTAGCGGGCTGGCACTCCACCTGGAACGCGACCAGCATTCGCCGGAAGAACTCATCCGCGCGATCGGGGTCCTGCAGCTGGGCCGCCTTGTAGGCGAGGCACGCAGGATGGGTCGATCGGACCCCCGTCTTCCGCATGTAGTCGACGTCGACGGGATTGCCGGTCGCGTCGGCGGACTCGCGGGTCCACGCGACGGTCGTCTCCTCGTTGACCCCGTAGTCCTTCCGCCATTCCGCGATATCGGTGAAGACGCCGCCCATCCGGTAGTCGACGCGGAGCTGGTCCCCGTAGAGGGCCTTGAGCCGGTGGAGCGCGGGCTCGAGGCCCCAGCTCCACCAGCAGAACGGATCGGCGAAGTGGGTCACGACGACGGCGGGGGTCGCTCGACCCCTTCCGACCGCGCCCGAGGATCCGCGCGAGGTGGTGCCGCTCCCGGCGCGCCGAAGCCGTTCCAACATCGTTCCGTTCCTCCGACGATCCGCCTAGTCGCGGAGCTCGACGGTCACCGGGACCGGGTTGCGGAGCGAGTCCATCACGGGGGACGTGCTCGTGGCGTAGTCGAGGAGCTCCTGGATCTTCGCCTTCGGGGCGTCGGCCTTGACGCGCGCCGTGACCCGGACGTTCTGGAGCCCGGGGCGGGTCTTGTCCGAGAGCTTGAGGAACCCCTGGAGGTCGACGTCACCCTCGAGGGTGAACTCGACCGAGTGGACCTTGATCCCCTGCGCCGCGGCCGGGTAGATGAAGCTCACCGTCATGCACGACGAGAGCGCCGCGAGGACCCCCTCGACCGCGTTCGGGGCGGTGTTCGAGCCCAGCAGCACGGGCGGTTCGTCCCCTTCGAGGACGAACGACTGGGTGCGGCTCGCGTCCTCCTGTCCGGCGCCGTAGAACGACCGGATCGACGCGGCGGACTTGGCTCCGCCCGCCCACTTGCTGGTCGCCCGGAACTTGAACCGGCCGAGGTCCGGTGTTCCCTTGATGGCGGTTACGGTTCCGACGAGCTGGTCCACGTTCACTCCGTTGTTCATTGTCGCGGCCATGGTATCGGGATACGGTCACGGGGGACATACTCCGGAGCGGAGCCGGACTCCCGAAACTCACAATCCCGGGGTGGCGGCGTCCCTATCCGCGCCCGCGCACTCCGACGACCGAGGGCCGGGACGGCCCGACATCGGGAGGGCGCGGCCGGATGGACGACCAGGACGTTCGTATCTTCTGCGAGATGGCGTTCCGCGAGGGGAGCTACAATACCCTCGCCGACCGCCACCCGAGCCTCTCGGGGATCGGCCGCCGGCTGGGCCTCGACGAGAAGACGATCCGATCGCGGGTCCGTCATATGGAAAAGGACGGGTTCATTCGCTACTACCAGGCGGCCCCCAGCCTCGCCCTTTTCGGTCTCGAATCGGTCGGCCTGTACCGGTTCGAGACCGTCAACCTCGCCACCAAGCAGAAGGTGCTGGCGGACACGGATCATCTGCCGCACGTCCTGGAGACCTCGGACTACCTGGGCCTGACCGTCGACGTTCGTTTCGCCGGCGAGAGCGCCGACGTGACGCGGTCCGCGGCGGAAACCCTCGCACTGAAGTTCGAACTGACGGTTCGGCCCCTCGGCACGTACCCGATCGATCCGGCACCCCTCGAGCCAGACCGGCTCGACTGGCGGATCATCCAGCGTCTTCGCTACGATGCGCGCTGCACGACGACGGCGCTCGCGCGCTCGCTCTCGATCACCGCCCGCATGGCCGAATACCGGATGGCCAAACTGCTCAACTCGCGCGCGCTCGATATTCGAGCGGTCATCAATGCCCACCGTCAGCAGGGACTCGTGTTCTACGAGCTCGAGATCGTGCTCGACGAGGCGTTCCGATCGAAGGTGATGGCCCGGCTCCAGGAGGACTTCCAGACCAAGTTCTGGTCCGCGCAGCAGCCCGCGAGCGGGGCGCTGATGGCGAACCTGTTCGGCTTCAGCTTGGGCGAGCCGGAGTCCGCGGCGCTCGCCGTGCTTCAGTTCCCCGGGGTCCGACGATGTTCGGTCTTCATCCAGAAGGAGGCGGGCGAACCGAAGCGCCCGAATTGGATCGATGACCGGATCCGGGACCGCCTGGACGCCCTCTCGGCAGGGGACCGGCCCCCGACGGTCCGACGGAGCCGGGTCAGACCGTCTTGATGATGCGCTGAAGGTCCTCGTCCGTCATGCTCGTGCCGGGGTGCGTGTCCTTCAGATGGAGGGTCACGTGCTTGCGGACGTCGTCGTCGCCTTGCGGTGAGATTATGGTCCAGCCGCAGGGGCACGTCATCATCTTCGCCATGGGGGTCCATTCTTCCCGGCCCATTTAGCGGCGACGGTGAGCGACCGGTCGACTCCATTCCGCTCCTGGCCACGAACTGCTGGGCCGCGCCCGTCGGCCGACCTGGCGCGACCGCACCCACGACGCGATCGAGCGAGGGGGCCTTCTGCTAAGCCGCTGCGCGCGGGTACGAGCCTCGCATCGTCGGAGCCGGCCGTTCCTTCGGAATGAAATCGCGCATCGTCGGGCGCGTCACCAGCGCGAACCATGGGGCCGCGATGTCGATGAGCGCTCCGATCATCCCGTTCAGGACCAACCGGGGAATCGAGGAGACCCGTTGGACGTACTCGGAATGCAGCCGGAATCCCTCCAGGTAGGCGGTCACCATCGAGACCCAGACGAAGCCGGTGAAGATCCCGGTGAAGAACAGGAGCGGTCCGTAATGGACGGCGAGGCTGGCGACCAGGAGAACGATCGACGGGAGCGCCGAGAACCAGGAGAGAGCCGAGTAGGCGACGGTGACGCGGCGCGACATCGGCAGGTCCCTCGAACGAACCAGGGCGTGGAGGACCCCGTGGACCCACCGGCGCCGCTGTCGGAGTTGGTCCTCGAGGCTGTAGGCGCCCTTCTCGTACGCAAACCCGTTGAGGACGCCGAACACCGATCCGAACCGCGCGCGGAACCGGATTTCGAAGGCGAGGTCCTCGGCCGGGGAGTAGCCCGTCGCATCCCAGCCCGCGGCGTCCTCCGCGTCGGCGCGAATGAGGATGTGGGAACCGTGGAAACCGGCCGTCGGATTCCCCGGCTCCGTCATCGAATCCAGGACGCGGAAGTCGTCGTACGAGCGCGTCAGCTCCTGGACGTGCGTGGGGGATCCGGCCCAATCGATCGGATACAGGATCACTCCCGAACCGACGAGATGGCCCCCCCGCTCGATGAACTGGGAGACGCCGAGCAGCGTGTCCTCTCCGACGCAGGTCTCCTCGTCCTGGTGGTATACCCAGGTCGCGGAGTTGGAGAGTCCGAGCTCGATGCGGGCCTCGGTGCCGAAGTGGAGCGCGCGCGCCTTGCCGCGAGCGCCCAGCGGGGTCGAATAGCCCCTCGGGACCACCATGACGCGGACGCCGTCCCGGCCGAGCGCATCGTAGACGTCGGGCGCCGTCGCGTACCCCTCGGGCTCGATGATGACCCAAACGAGGGGACGGAACTGGAGCCGAGGCGTGTTGCGGAGCCAGAACAAGACCGAGCGCGCGGTCTCGTCGAGGGCGCCCACGTTCCTACCGATCGCAGTGATCTGAAAGATCACTGTCGGTGGCGTCAGAGGGCCTCGCCGGGCGGAACCTCGAGATGGTTGTGCCGGAGCACCCGCTGGGTGCCCCGGAACGAGAGGAGGAAGAACGGAACCGGGATCATCCAGACCGCCGGTAGCAGGGCGAGCCAGAGGGGTGGCAGCGGCTCCTGTGTCAGCGCCGTGAGCGTGACGAGGGCGAGGCTGATGAGCCCGGCCGAGAGAAGGGTCCAGCCGGCGAGCCGACGCCGCCGCAATTTGAGCGCGGCGATCGTCCGGTTGTACCGATCCGCCGTGAACGCCGCATAGGGAGCGCTCGGGCCGGACGGCTCCGCGCGCGCGCGTCGTGCGGCTGGCACCGGAATTCGGGGCAGCTCGGGCGCCGGGGCGGCCTTCGTCCTACCGGACGAGCGGATGAACCCCATCTCCTCGTTGGCCTTTGCGACCTCGGTCTCGAGAACGCCGATCCGCTCGGTGACCCGGGCCCACGTGGCCGCGATCGTGCGGACGTCTTGGCCGATCTCGAACGCCGCAGCGTCCGCGAGGCGGAGACGCTCCTCGAGATACGAGGTCGGAGATTCCCCGAGATCCACGCGGCTCTCCTCATCGTCGGGCGGGGCCGCGATCACGGGAGAAATGGATTCCCGGACCGGCGGGTCCGCTTCCGGCGGGACGGACACCGAGACCTCCGCGGGGACGCTCCCGGGGCGTCGGACCTCCTGCTGGAGGCGGTCCAGATCGTGCAGCACGCTCGCCGTTTCGTCCTGGTGCGCATCGCGGGGAGGTTGTTCGCCCTCGTCGGCGAACGCGGGACCAGCGGCCACGCCGGCAACGCGGGGAAATCGGGCCCAGGAGGGTAGGCGATTCGGCGGGAGCGACGGGTCCACGGGATCGCGTCGGTCCGACCGGTCGTCGTCCCGGTCGTGTCCGCCCGCGAGCTCGTCGGCCCACGGCGGTGCCTCAGCAGACCTCGGATCCGGCGATTTCCGAGGCTCGGCCACGGGCTGAAAGGGCTTCGCCCGTGGCTTAATACCCCCGTTTTCAGAGGAATCGAGAACCCGTCATGAGACGCGGCGACGCGACGAAAAGTGCAGCGCCGGCGCCGAACGGTGACGGAACGCTCCGAGTGCGACGTCCCCCTGCCGGCTCCCGGACGAACCGACCGGATTTCTCTGACGATGGGCGGCAGGCCCGGCGCCGCCGGGAGGCACCCTTTCCCTGAGGGCGTGCGCGCTGCCCCAGACACGTCAACTCGAGTTGACCCGCGCCGTCACGCCGAGTTGACTTTGATATTATCAACTCCCGCGGTGAAATGCGCGCCCGAGTGGTGTCGAAAATGGGGTCCACGTCCGCCGACGGTTCGGTCTCGGGGCTATCGACGTCGCCGACGGTACCGAAACGGTCCCGGTTGTCGCTGAGCGGTGACGTCAACGCGACGCCGAGCTTCCTGATCCTCTATTTCGCGGTCGGGCTGCTCATGGCCGAGGCGGCGGGCGGTCTCGTTCTGTTCACCGTGGGAGGCTCGCTGCTCAAGAACGCGCCGACGACCCCTGCAAGCAGCCAGGTACCGAACGGCGCCGCCCGTACGTTCAATCTCACCGCCTACATGACCGGATTCGTCGGCGCCGGCGGTTCCATCAACGGCGTGCGCGACCCGACGATCACCGTCGCTTGGGGCGATTTCGTCACGATCTCGGTCGCGAACGGCGAAGGGATGATCCACAACCTCCATCTCGACGGCTACAACGTGGGAACGGCGAGCCTCGCCGGGACCGGGGCGACCGGCACGATCCACTTCCAGGCCACGCAGCAGGGGACGTTCGCGTACTACTGCTCCATTCCGGGGCACCGCGAGGCCGGCATGGTCGGTTCGTTCTCGGTCGGGACATCGGTGGGACCCACCATCGGTCCGGAGGCCCCGCTCACGGTCGCGTCGATCGCGCGGGACCCCGCGGCCCTCCCACCCCCGATCGCGCGGAACTACTCGACGACCGTGAACATCTACCTGCACGCCGAAGAGGTCACGGCCGAGATCGAACCGGGAACGTCCTTCTCCTACTGGACGTACAACGGCACGGTGCCGGGTCCCTTCTTCCGGGTTCGGGTCGATGACACGGTCATGGTCCACTTCTCAAACGATGCCAATAGCACGATGAACCACTCCGTCGACTTCCACGCGGCCACCGGCCCCGGTGGCGGTGGCCAGATCAGCCAGACGGCGCCCGGTGGCTGGACGAACTTCTCCTTCAAGGCGCTCGTCCCCGGACTGTTCGTCTACCACTGCGCGAGCCCGAACATTCCGACGCACCTCGCGATGGGGATGTACGGACTTCTGCTCGTGGAGCCAGGGCAGGGACTTCCGATCGTAGACCATGAGTTCTACCTCATGCAGGGGGAGCTCTACACGATGTGGCCGATGCACACGAAGGGGAACCAGATGTTCAACGGGACGGCGCTCCTCAACGAGGACCCGACCTACGTCGTCTTCAACGGTGCGTACGATGCGCTCACCGGCCCGCACCAGATGAACGCCGCCGTCAACGACACCGTCCGCCTGTTCGTGGGCGTGGGGGGCCCGGACGTGATCTCGTCGTTCCACATGATCGGGGCGATGTTCGATGACGTCTACGCCGACGGCGATCTGATCGATGCGCCCCTGCACGGTCTCCAGACGGTGATGATCGCGCCGGGGAGCGCCGCCACCCTCGACTTCATGACCATGTACCCGGCGAAGTACCCCCTCGTGGACCATGCGCTCGTGAATGCGATCGACAAGGGCGCGCTCGCGATCCTCAACGTCTCGGGGTGGGCCAACTCGTCGATCTTCCAGAAGTACCTGGTCGACGGGCCCGGCGCGGGATCGACCGCGTCCCCGACCCCCGCCAACGCTGCTCGGTCGCGATCGGGGGACGAGTAGGGTCCCATCGTAGGGGAACCGCCCTTGGGGTCGGATCGGAAGCCCTCGGTCGAAGTCGCCACGATCACCGCCAGGGAGACCGCGCCACCCCGGCGGTCGAAGGTCTTCCCACAGAGTCCATCGAGGCCGGGGATTCGGCGACCCGGCCCCCGCGACCGTGGGAGGGGTCGACGGGCCGACTACCGGAACCGGGCGGACCGGGCCGCGGAGGTCCGATTTCGGGTCGCCAGGTTCCGTGAGAGCGCGGACCCAGTGGGTCAAGCCGGATTGACGGGTCGCGCTGCCCAAGTCAGTTCCAGTTTACTGAGCCCTCACATACTGGGTTCTCGTCCGATGTTCGAGGGGAAGCGATGACCTCCAGTTCCACGACCTCGGAAGACCACGACCGGACGACGACGCACGACCACCCCACCCCGGCCACGCGGCGGAGGGTCCGGGCGAGCCTGTCGGGCACGGTCCTTGCGATTCTCGTGGTCGTGTCGATGGTCTGGATCGGGGCCGTAGCGGTCGTCGCCTCGGGAGGTCACCTTCCCTCGATCTCGCTCGGCTCGGGCTCTTCGGCCGTGCCGAACACAAAGCCCGCCTACCTGTACTTCACCATCACGACGAGCGCTTCGACCGGCTACGATACGTTCTACCCGGCGAACGTCACGGTGCCCGTCAACCAGCCGATCATCGTCACGATCACCGACTACGATGACGGCGTGAACAACGTGTCCGCCCCGTACGACCAGGTGATCGGCACGCAGGGCGGCTCGGCGACGTTCAACGACGGGATCGGGGACCCTCCGACCACCGTGTCCTCGCTCACCAACGGGAACATCAGCCACACGTTCACGGTCGTCTACCCGGGGGCCGCCTCCCGGCTCACGGTCGCGGCGGGCGTCCCGCTCATCAACGTCCCAATCCCGCAGTCGCCCGATGGCATCATCCCGGTGTGGGTGACCTTCTCGGTCATCTTCACGACGACGGGGCACTACGTCTGGACCTGCCTCGCCCCGTGCGATCCGTACTCGATGGACACGCCCGGTTTCATGATCGGATCCATCGAGGTGGTCTGAGCCCGACGGGCGGGTCGGTAGAGGGTCGCGAGGGCCGGCGCGGTCCCCCAACGGGTGGATTGCGCTTGACCGACCGAATTAGACCCACGAGGTCGGAAGGGATGGGCACCGTGACGCGAGCCACCGGGGTCCCGCCGCGCGATCCGTCCCGACGGCGCGCACCGAGGGGTTCATACTCCTATGCCGCGTCGCGGAGCCCGATGGCCTCGCGCACTCCCGCACCGCCCGCACTGGAGGAGATCTTCCATCACGTGCCGGTCGGGATCGTGACGATCGACGCACAGGGCCACCTCACGACGATGAACCCCGCCGCCCGCACGCTGTTCGGGGCGACGGACCGGCTCCTCGGGACCGATCTCCTCACGCTGCCGACGGTGGAGAGTTCGGGCCTCGACCGCCACATCGCATCGGCCCTGCACGACGGGAAGCCCGTGCACCTCACGTCGTTCCCGTACACCTCCTACAGCTCGGGACGCTCGATGATCATGGATATCGAGGTCCTGCCGCTCCGCCCCGGCCCGGAAGGGGCGCGCGGGGCGATCCTGATGTTCACGGACACGACGGCCCGAACGCAGGAGATCGATCGGGCGCGTCTGTTCTACCAATCCTTCCTCCACAGTCACGAGGCGATGGAGGTGACCGACCGCGACGGCGTGCTCGTGGACGTCAATCCGTCCTTCGAGCGGATCTACGGCTACAAGCGCGAGGAGGCGATCGGCCAGAAGCCCCGGATCGTGCGGTCGGGCAGCACCCCGCCCGAGGTCTACCGAGGGATGTGGCTCGCGCTCCTGGACCCGACGCTGGGGCGCTGGTCCGGGGAGATCGTGAACGCCGATCGCTCCGGACGCGATCACCCCGTCTTCCTCACGATCACCGCGCTCCGCGACGCGGCCGGCGACATCACGCATTTCCTCGGCGTCGCCACCGACCTATCGGAGCAGAAGGAGTTCGAGCGCCAGGTCGCGCGCGCCGACCGGCTCGCGTCGTTGGGCCAGCTCTCGGCGGGCGTCGCCCACGAGCTCAACACGCCGCTCGCGAACATCATGCTGATGGCCGAAAGCCTCCACCGGAAGGCCCCCAACCCGTGGGTCGCCGGCCGCGCGGAGGCGATCACGGGTCAGGTCGAGGCCGCCGCGCGGATCGTGGGGGGCCTCCTCGACTTCTCCCGGCATCATCCGCCCGAGACCGGCGAGGTCGACCTCGTGGCCGCCGCGACGGAAGCGGTGGACTTCGCGCGGGGAAAGCAGTCGCCCGACGTGGAGATCCGCGCCGAGCACGCGACGGGACCGCTCCTCGTTCGCGGCGATCGGGTCCAGCTCCTCCAGGTCTTCGTCAACATCATCAACAACGCCTCCGACGCGATGGAGGGTCGGGGTATGCTGACGATCCGATCCGGCGGCGACGATCGGAACGTCTGGATCTCCTTCGCCGATACCGGCCCCGGGATCCCCCCCGAGGTGCTCCCGCACATCTTCGAGCCGTTCTTCACCACGAAGAAGGACGGCAAGGGGACGGGTCTCGGGCTCGCGATCGTGCACGGGATCGTGCATGCGCACGGCGGGGGCGTCCGGGTCCAGACCGAGGTGGGCAAGGGCACGACGTTCACGATCCGGCTGCCGAGGCCGGTCGGCGAGCCGTCGACCGGCTGAGGGCCGTCGTCGCGCGGGCGCGGCGAGGACGTCGCTAGAGCGCGCGCGAGGTCGGGCCCGGGTGGGTCACTAGGGCAAGGCGGAGATCGAGCCGGGTGATCAGCCCAACAAGGCGGTCGTTGTCCACAACGGGGAGCCAGTTGACGCCCTCCGCGTCCATCCGCTCCTCGGCCTCCTCGAGCGTCGCCATCGAGGAGATCCCCTCGGGGACCGCCTTCATCGCCGATCGGACCCGAACCGTCCGCATCCGCTCCCCCACCCATTGGACCCGCGGGCCGGGGGCGCCGGCGACCCGGAGCACGTTGGTCACCGCGGCACCGGCGCTACCCGGTCGCCGCGCGGTGGTCGCTTCGTTCACGCCCCTCCATCCCCCGTACCGGATACTTGAGTCCGGGGTCAAGTCGCGTTCACTCCCCTAACGCTTTAGGCCCGAGGTGGCCTCTATGCTTCCGTGCGGTTGCTCGTTGTCGACGATGACGAGGTCTTTCGGGAGGAGCTCTCGACGTTCCTCTCCGACGAGGGCCACCAGGTCGAGTCCGCGCCCTCGGCCCGCAAGGCCCTCGACATCCTCGAGACCGGCGAGCGCGAGATCGTCTTCACCGATCTCAAGATGCCGCGCCAGAGCGGGCTCGACCTCCTCCGGGAGATCCGCCAGAAGTGGCCGCGGACCTATGTGATCGTGATCACCGGGTTCGCGACCGTCCCGACGGCCGTGGAGGCGATGAAGTTGGGCGCCTTCGAGTACATCGGCAAGCCGTTCCGGGGCGAGCAGGTCCGCCAGGTCCTCCGGCTCGTCGCCGAGGAGCGATCGTTCTCCGACGCGAGCCTTCCCCTCGAGGACCCGATCGCCTTCGCCGCCTCGCTCGCGAAGACGCACAAGGTTCCGATGCTCTTGCTCACCGATCGACCGGGCCGGAGCCCCGAGTCGGTGACCGTTCGCCCGTTCGATGGGCAGGACCCGGCGCGTCTCATGGACGAGATCGAGGCGTTCTACAACGACCACGAAAAGGGAGGGGTCGTGCTCGCCCGCGTCGACCGGATCCTCATCGACCACCGTCTCGACGACGTGGTGGAGCTGCTCCGGCGCATCCGGGACCGGGTCCAGAACCGGGGCCCGTTCGCGATCGGCATGGACCCGAAAAGGGTCTCGCGCGATGCGGCCACGGCGGTACGCTCGATCCTCGTCGCGAACCAGGTCCACGGAGCGCTCGAGGCGATCGCGAGCCCCATCCGGCGCCGCGTTCTCCTCCGGCTGGCGGAGGCTCCGGCCGCGTTCAGCGACGTCATGCACTCCGCCGAGCTCGACGATTCGCCGAAGCTTTCCTTCCACCTCCACCGTCTCGTGGACGAGGGCCTCGTCGTCCACGCGGGCGAGCGCTACAAGCTCACGGCCAAGGGCGAGGGTGCCGTGACGCTCCTGCACGAGATGGAGCGCCTCGCGTCGGGATCGACCGCGGGCGCGGTGCTGTTCGAGACGCGCACCTGAGCGTTTCGCCCGAGGGTTCGCCGGACCGGCACTCGTCCTGGGGTACACCGAACCCCGATGGGAGGACCGGCACGGTGCCCCTCGACCGGATCCGCGGAGTCCCGGACCGGCTGTCGGGACCCGACGGGGACGCGGTCCCTTGATTAGACCGGCCGACGTGCTGGCCGCGTGGCGGTCCGGGGGGCGGAGCCGGCGGGTCCGATGAATCCCCTGCTCGATGCGCTCGCCGACACGGGAGCGATCGGCTCGACCGCCCGCCAGCTCGCCGATCGGTTGGGACGGCCCGTCCCGTCGGTGGCGCGCGATCTCGAGGCCCTCTCCGAGCGAGGACGCGTTCTGCAGATCGGCCGGAGCCTGTGGATCCTGCGCGACTTCGAACGTCTGGACGCCCGGGCCGACTTCACCGACCCGTCGGTCTTCACCGAGCGGTTCGTCGCCCAAGGAGGGGTAGCCCTCGGGACGTACCGCGGCGGGATCACGTTCTCGGACAACGACTCGGCGCCGGTCCATCGATGGTGGCCGTACGTTCAGGGCTACTCGGCCGAGTTCGTCTCCGACCTGCTCCTCCGGATGGAGCTTCCGGGGAATGCCCTCGTCTTCGACCCGTTCTCGGGGAGCGGAACCACCGCCGTCGAGGCCCGCCGCGCCGGATTTCGCGCGCTGGGCGTGGAGCTCCTTCCTCCCGCGGTCCTTGCGGCCCGAGTGAAGACGCATTTCGAGCTCGATCCCGATCGACTCGGGATGGTGGCGGAGCGCACGCTTCGGCGGGCCCGGGACCGGTGCGCGGGACCTTCCCCCTTCCTCCGCGAGACGCCACGACACTTCGCGCCGGAAGTGCTCGCCGGATTGACCCGGCTCCGAGATTCGCTTCCCGACGCGACCACTCCGGAGGGTCGGGCGGTGCGGCTCGCCTTCGGCCGGATCCTGATCCCCGTGAGCCACCTGCGCCGGTCGCCCTGTCTCGGGTACGGCGGGCCGGAGCCGGCGACCCTTCCCGATCCCGTCGCGGCGTTCCGCGATGCGGTGGCCGAGATGCAGTCCGACCTCCGGTCGCTCGCCGAGGAGCGTCGCTCCTGGGGAGCGCCGGCGGAGATCCGCGAGACGGACGCTCGGTCGGCCCGCCTACCGCGGGGCCGGGTGCACCTGGCGGTGACCAGCCCCCCGTACGTGAACGGGATGGACTACGTCATGAACTACAAGCTCGACCTCGCGTGGCTCGGCTACGCCCACTCGTACGCCGATCTGATCGCGCTGCGCACCGCAATGGTCTCGTGCGACAACCTCCCGCGGGGCGAGGCCGACGCCTACCTCTCGCTCGACCACGCCCCCGATCCGTGGCTCCCGGAGATCCTGGACCGGATCCGCACGAACGTCGCGCGAAAGGGGACGTACCGGCGCAACGACGTCCACGGGATCGTGAAGCGTTATTTCGCCGACCTGGTGCCTGTACTTCGGCGCGTCTACGACGGGCTCGTGCCGGGCGGGCGCTTCGTCCTCGTGGTCGGCGACTCGCTCCTCGCGGGCGTCTACGTGCCCGGGGACCTGATCCTCGCGCGCATCGGCGCCACGCTCGGGTTCACGATCGAGTCCGTCGAGATCGCGCGGGCACGGAGGAGCGGTCAGCGTCGGAGCTTCGTCCTGCGCGAGTCGATCGTCACCCTTCGGAAGGGTTAGGCCTCAGACCGTCGGGAGATCGACGTGCACGTGCCGCCGCCCGAGCCAATCGGCGAGCGGTTGCAGGCTCTCGGCGAGGCTTGTGCCCGCGCGAGTGAGCGCATAGCCGACCGGCGCCCGGCCATCGCCGTCGAGCGCCACCTTCCGGACGATCCCTTCGGTCTCGAGCGCCCGGAGCGTGGCCGTCAGCGTCGCCGGACTCACCCGCGGGAGGGAATGCTGGATCGCCCCGAAGCGAAGAACCCCATGCCGACCCAGGAGCGTGACGAGGCAGACCGCCCATTTCTTCCCGACCACGTCGATCAGCCCGACCGGCGGACAGGGACACGCGAGAGGCCCGCTGCAGCACTCGGTCACTACTGCCGTACGTAGCGGCGACTTATATCACTTCAGTAATTGAAGTGACTGAGAGATCCGATGTGCGATTGCTGCGCGCCGGCGGGCGAAAACGAGGCGACCCGGAAGACAATGGCCGACCTACCCGTGCTCGGGAACGGCCCCTGGAACGAGGGACCCGCGGCCACTCCCGGGTGCACGCTCGATGCCCCGGCACTGCGGGAACGGAAGGCGCGCTGGACTCGCCTGATCGATGGCGAAGGCGTCGATCGGGAACGGGAAGGAGGCGTGCTTCGCGTCCGATTCCGTCCGGGCGAGCGAACGCGACGCGAACTCAGCGAGCTGGTCCGGCTCGAGAGGGGATGCTGCTCCCACATGCGATGGGACGTCACCGAGGACCGCGGGAAGCTCGTCCTGTCGATCGCAGGCGAAGGCAACGAACTCGACGGCCTCGGGGTGCTCAACGACCTCCGCGCGGCTCCCCGATCGGCGTGAGCTCGAATGCGGTCGAGGGTCCGGCCGCCGTGGCGGTTCCGATCGAGGCAAACCCTTACCTAATCGAGCGGGGCTCAATCGGCGGGGAAGGAGATATGCCGTCGTCCGACGCCGCCCCCCGATACCTGGAACCCCTCCTCGGCGTCGTCTTCGATCTCGATGGGACGCTCGTCCTCAGCCAACACGACTTCGGCCGGATGCGTCGCGAGGTGATCCGCCTCGCCGAGCGGGCGGGCGTGATCCCCGGCCATCTCACCCCGACCGAACCGATCCACACGATCATGGAGAAGGCGCGTGCGGAACTGCTCGCGAGCAGCCCGAGCGAGGGCGTCGCCCTGCGGATGGAAGCGGAGGCCCACAAGCTCATCGACGCGATCGAGCTCGAGGCCCTCCCCAGGACCGTGGCCCGCTCGGGGGCCGATCCGCTTCTGCGGGCGTTGACCGACCGCGGGTTCCGGCTCGGGGTCCTCACCCGGAGCGCCGACCAGTTCTGTCGGGCCGCCCTACAGAAGACCGGACTCGGCGACTACTTCCCGTACCTCCGGAGCCGGAGCTCGCCGGGCCCGGCCAAGCCATCCCCCGAATCGCTGCTCCTCCTGCTCAACGAGATGGGCGTGCCGCCGGATCGTGCGCTCTACGTCGGAGACCACCAGATCGATGCCGAGTGCGCGACCCGGGCGCGGGTCCGGTTCTACGGGATCCTTCCGGACAAGGCCGATGGGCCGGGAGCGATCACGACCGACCGCTTCCTTGCCATCGGCGCGGCCGCCGTCGCGCGGGACCTGCCCGACCTGGGACGACACCTGGGCCTCGCGACGCCGGAGTCGACGGCCCCCGCCGGATAGGCGGCGGGACGTTCAGAGATAGTAGCCGTACGCGTGGATCATCGCGCGTTCGGCGGTCGCCCACGCCTCCGGGATCTGGTTCCAGCCGTTCCGCTGGTCCCCGATGCTGTAGAGCCCCGGGATCGGTTCGCCGGTCGCGTCGGAAAGGACCCGACAGTCCTCGTCGGTGACGACGAACCCGTCGTCGTCGAACCGGCTGCCGAGCGATCGCGGGATCGCCTGGTGCATGTCGTACCACCCGAGCGCGGAGAAGCCCCGGTCGTACGATCGCACGGTACCATCCGTCAGCTTCACGTCGAACCGGCGCTCCCGGAGGCCGTCATAGCCCGTGATGGAGGCCGTCACGACGGGGATCCCGCGCTCGGCGAGCGCGGCGAGGAGACGCGCCCGATCCTCCGGAGGTACGCCGCTGAGCAGCTCGTGACCGTTCGTGAGAAGCTCGACGGACTTCGGCACGAAGTGCACGAGGTCGATCGCGGACTGGACGGCGTAGGTGTCGTGTCCCAGCACCCCGACGGCGAGCCCGGGGAGCTCGTGGGCATCGCAAAAGAGGCAGAAGTTCACGAGTCCCAGGTTCGCCCACGTGAAGACCGGCTCGATGTCGCCGGCGACGTCGGGCATTCGGTCGACGACCCCCATCGCGAGCACCAGGGCCTTCCCCCGCGCGACGTGCTTCTGCGCGAGCCACTCGAAGGTGACCTCGAAGGCCGCGTCGGTCCGGCGCGCGTCGAGCGCCCGGGCCGGCGTGAAGTAGCCGATCGCGGGGTCCGCCTTCCGGACCGCGGAGATCTGCTTGTCGAGGAGGGCGTGACCGGAGACCGAGTCGGGGTGGCCGGGGATGTTGTCCATCCGCGGGGCGTAGAACGAGCGAGAGTACTTCGGGCCGCGGTCGAGGATGGCCGCGGAGTATCGGAACAGCGAGGCCTTGACGCCCGCATGAAGCCCGGCGTGCCCGCCGCCCACGATGACGACGTCGTAGGCATCACGGAGCTTCGGGAACCCCGGCACGCTCCTCGCTAGGCGCCCCGGGATTAGGCGTCTCGCCCGGAAGCACGCGAGCGCCCGAAATCCGACGGATCGCGCGACCGTCGCTCTGCCGGCAACGCAAATCTTAAGGCTCGCACCCCTCCTCGGACGCGTTGGGTTCGTCCACGCCGGTGACTGCGCGCCCGGAGCCGATCGAGCTCTCGGGGACGCTTTTTCTCGAGGACGGCACCCGCTTCGACGGATTCGGGTTCGGCGCACAGGTCGAGCGCGTCGGCGAGGTCGTCTTCACGACGGGGATGGTGGGCTACCCCGAGTCGCTCACCGATCCGTCGTACCGGGGCCAGATCCTCACTTTCACCTATCCGCTCCTGGGCAACTACGGGGTCCCCCCGACCGAGGCTCGCGACCGGTTCGGGCTCCCGACGAACCTCGAGTCCCCTTCGGTGCAGGTGCGCGCGATGCTCGTGCGCGGGCTCACCCGACCCCACCACTGGGCCCAGGGGGGCCGATTGGAGGATTGGCTCGAGCGCGAAGGAGTTCCCGGCGTGGGCGGCATCGACACGCGGCGCCTGACGGAACACCTCCGGGCCCACGGCGTCCTGCGCGGCGTCGTGCGCGTGGGACCCGCGGCGCGCAAGCCCTCCTCCGGCGAGCTCGCGCGACGATTGAAACGTGCCCCACTCTACGAAGATGAGCCACTCGTCTACGAGGTCTCCGTGCGACGGCCAAAGCTCCTCACGACCGACGGGGGTCCGCTCGTTGCCCTCCTGGATGGCGGGGTGAAGGCGAGCATCATCCGCGCGCTCCTGGGACGGGGCCTCTCCGTGCTCCGCCTCCCGTACGATCACGAGGTCCCCGCGAAGTGGGAGGGGCGGAAGGTCCGTGGCCTCCTCGTCGGGAACGGCCCGGGGGACCCCACGCAGCTCGCACCCATGATCGAGGAACTCGGTCGCCCCTCGAACCGCGGCCTCCCGACGCTGGGCATCTGTCTGGGGCATCAGCTCCTCGCGCTGTCGCGCGGCGCCACCACGTACAAGCTCAAGTTCGGGCACCGCGGCCAGAACAAGACCGTCCTCTTCCCGAAGGGACGCGCCCTCATCGTCAGCGAGAACCACGGGTACGCCGTGGCCGTCGGGTCGCTCGCGCGCACCGGCCTCCAGGTCTGGGCGACGAACCCGGACGACGGGACCGTCGAAGGCCTCCGCGACGTCCGCGGCCGGGTCCTCGCGCTGCAGGGGCACCCCGAGGGTCACCCGGGGCCCCAGGAAGCCGGGTTCGTCTTCGACCGGTTCGCGGAACGGGTCCGCAAGGGGGCCGGATGACGCTGCGCCACCCCGCGAAGGTGCTCGTCCTCGGCTCCGGCGCGCTCAAGATCGGCGAGGCCGGAGAATTCGACTACTCGGGGAGCCAGTGCCTCAAGGCCCTCCAGGAGGAGGGGATCTTCACCATCGTCGTCAATCCCAATATCGCCACGCTTCAGACGGATCCGCCGAGCCGAGGCCGCGTCTACTTCCAACCCCTCACGCCCGACTTCGTCGAGCCGATCCTCGAGGCCGAGAAGCCCGAGGCGGTCCTCTTGAGCTTCGGGGGCCAGACCGCGCTCAACTGCGGGATAGCCCTCGCCGATCGCGGCGCGTTCCGATCCCACGGGACCCAAGTCCTCGGCACCCCGCTCTGGGGGATCCGCGCGACGGAGGATCGGGCGAAGTTCGTCAAGGTGATGGAACGCGCGCGCGTCCCGACGCTGCCGAGCCGGGCGGTCTACTCGCTCGAGGAGGCGGAGGAGGCTGCGGAGGCGCTGGGATTTCCGGTGATGATCCGCGTGGCGTTCACGCTGGGGGGTAAGGGCGGCGGTGTCGCGCACAGTCGCGCGGATCTCCGCGAGGCCGCCGGGCGCGGGCTCCGGGCCAGCCCCGTCGGACAGATCCTCCTCGAGCGGTACGTCGGCCGGTTCAAGCAGCTCGAGTACGAGGTCGTCCGGGACCGATTGGGGAACGCGCTCACCGTCTGCAACATGGAGAACGTGCTGAGCATGCGGGTCCACACGGGGGACAACATCGTCGTCGCCCCGTCGCAGACCTTGACCGATTCCGAGTACCAGATGCTGCGCCAGGCCGCGCTCCGCGCCGTCCACGCCGTCGGGATCGTCGGGGAGTGCAACATCCAGTTCTGCCTCAACCCCGAGAGCGAGGAGTACTACGCCATCGAGATCAACGCGCGGCTCTCGCGCTCGAGCGCGCTCGCGAGCAAGGCGACGGGCTACCCGCTCGCCTACGTCGCGACGAAGCTCGCGCTCGGGTACACGCTTCCCGAGCTCAAGAACCGGGTCACCGGCGTCACGACCGCGTGCTTCGAGCCGGCGCTCGATTACGTCGTGGTGAAGCTCCCCCGATGGGACCTGGACAAGTTCGCGCGCGCCGACCGTTCCCTCGGCCCCTCGATGAAGTCCGTCGGGGAGGTCATGGGGATCGGGGCCTCGTTCCCGGAAGCGCTCCTCAAGGCCGTCCGGATGAGCGATCCGCGGGCGGAGCTACTCCCTCCGGCGGAATGCCGGACATTGGAGGAGCTTCGCCCCGAGCTCGAGACCCCCGAGCCGACGATCCTCTTCCGGGTCATCGAGGCGATGCGGGCCGGCGCCGACGTCGACGAGCTCTCCCGGCAGACGTACATCGACAAGTGGTTCCTCTACACCTTGACGGAGGTCGAGGAGACGCACCGCGCGATCCAGTCGGTGCACGGGCGCGATCTCGCCGAGCCGCTGCTCCGCCGCGCGAAGGAGCTCGGGTTCTCCGATCGCGCGATCGCGCGCGCCGCGCGTCTTGACGAGGAGGAGGTCCGACGCCGTCGGATCGCGGCGGGGATACGGCCGCGCCTCCGGATGATCGACACGCTGGCGGGCGAGTGGCCGTCGACGACCAACTATCTCTACACGACGTACCGGGCCGACGCCGACGACGTCGCGCCGACCCCGAAGGGGAGCGTGCTCGTGCTCGGTGCCGGCCCCTACCGCATCGGCTCGTCGGTCGAGTTCGACTGGTCGACGATGAACCTCGTCGACGGGCTCAAGGCGGAGGGGATCCCGTGCGTCGCCCTCCTCAACTCGAACCCCGAGACGGTCTCGACCGACTACGACCGGTCGGACCGACTCTATTTCGAGGAGATCACGCTCGAGCGCGTCCGCGACCTGGTCGAGTTCGAGCAGTTCCGCGGCGTGGTCACGTGCGTGGGCTCCCAGCTCGCCCAGAACCTCACCCCGCTCCTGCACGCCTGCGGCATCCCGGTCCTCGGGACGTCCGCGGAATCGATCGACACCGCCGAGGACCGGGCCCGCTTCTCCCGCCTTCTGGAGAAGCTCAAGATCCCCCAGCCCGCCTGGCGCGCGTTCACGACGCTCGAGGAGGCGGGTCTCTTCGCCGACGAGGTCGGCTACCCCGTGCTCGTCCGGCCCTCCTACGTCCTCTCCGGCCAGGCGATGCGGGTGATCCACGGCCGCCACGACCTCGCCCGATTCCTCATGGAGGCGGCGAACCTGTCCCCCGAGTACCCCGTCGTGATCACGAAGTTCGTCGAGGGGGCCGACGAGGTCGAGCTCGACGCGATCTCCGACGGGGAGAAGGTCCTCGTCGCCGGCATCCTGGAGCATGTCGAGCGCGCGGGGGTCCACTCCGGAGATGCGATCTTCTGCCTCCCGCCGCGCCACACCTCGGCCGAGGTCCAGGCGGACCTTCGGAAGGCCGCCGAACGGCTCGCACGCGCGCTCGCGATCCGGGGCCCGTTCAACGTCCAGTTCCTCGTGAAGGACGGGGCCTACCAGATCATCGAGCTCAACCTGAGGGCGAGCCGTTCCCTCCCGTTCCTGACGAAGTCCACGGGGATCCCGTTGCTCCGGCAGGCGGCGCGCGCGATGCTCGGCCGTCCGCTCGAGTACGATGGGGTCGCCCCGCTCCCCGAGGGGCGGTGGGGCGTCAAGGTCCCGCAGTTCTCCTTCCTCCAGCTCGCGGGGTCGGACCCGGTGCTCGGGGTCGAGATGCAGTCGACGGGCGAGGTCGCGTGCTTCGGCCCCACGTTCGCCGACGCGCTCGTGAAAGCGCTCGTGGCCACGGGAGTGCGGCTCGTCCCGAAGGGGGGGCGGGCCTTCCTCTCCGTGGGGGGACCGGCGCACAAGGCGGCCCTCCTTCCGACGGCGCGCGAGCTCCTCCGGCTCGGGTTCCGGCTCGCCGCGACGGAGGACACCGCCGCGTTCCTCACGGCCCAGGGGCTCCCCGGCGTGCTGGTGCTCCACAAGGTGAGCGAACCGGATCGCCTCCCGAACGTCCTGTCGGCGCTCGACCGCGGGGACATCGACGTGATGCTCAACGTCCCCGCCTCGTTGACGCAGGAGAAGCTCGAGCGGATGCTGGAGGACGAGTACGTCCTGCGGCGTCGGGCGATCGAGCTCGGCGTGCCGCTCTTCACGAGCCTCGAGGCGTTCGCGGCCTACATCGAAGGGATCGCGTGGCTCGACGATCACCCGCTCACCGTCGATGCCCTCTACGGTTCGCCGGAACCGGGTGAGAAGGGGCCGGCGGCGCCCCTCGCTCGCCAGGTGCCGATCCGGGGCCGTCGGGTCCGTCGCCGCGCGCTCACGCACCGCGCCGACTGAGCCGGGTTACCCGGGGCGGTCGGTCGCCGCTCAGAACGGGAACTTCGAGACCGAGTACTCGGGGACCAGCGTGCTCGTGTCGAGCACCTCGGGGATCCCGCGGATGCGTTCGGTGACGAAGTCGAGGACCTGGCGCTTCTTCGCGCGCGTCGGGTCGAACTCGAGGACGACGAACACGTCCCAGTCGCCGGTGAGCAGGTGCAGCTCGCGGACCTCAGGGACCGTGAGGAGGATGTCGCGGATCCGGTCCAGGTCGCCGCCGCGGATCTTGAGGTAGGTGAACGCGCGCTGCGTCCGCATCTCGGCCGGCATCATCTCGCAGATGTGCTCCTCCGAGAACGCGGGAACGCCCTCCAGGCGTTGGTCCCCGGAACCCATCAGGACCGGGAAGTTCTGCACGCCGCGCAATCGCTCTGTAACGAGCCGCTCGAAGCGGCCGGCCTTCGCGATGTCGACGACCTTGACCGTCCAGCCGCGCTTGAGCGCGAGCTCCTCGGTGAGCGCGACGCACCGCGCCTGGTCGTCGGAGAGGAAGAACGCCTCGTCGCCCGCGCGCATCGCATCGGAATCGCGCGCCGGCGGTCGAGAGATGTCCGCCGCGAGCATCTCCTCGGTCGAGGCGCCGCCGGCGGAGTGCGAAGCAGGACGGAAGAAGCTCGTGACGACCTTGCGGCTCTGTACGTACAGGGTGAGCTCGCGGGACTTGGAATCGGCCATGGGTTCGACCGAGGCAGGTGCGCCCGGATATTAAACGGAACTTGGGGGGAGGGAGCGAGGAAAGGGTGTCGGCCCCCCGGGGATTCCGGGGGGCCTGGGTTGGGCTCCGACGGGAGCTTAGTAGCGCTTGTACGACTCGGAGCGCTCGCGGCCACCGCCGCCACCGCCACCGCCACCGCCGCCGCCGCCGCTGCCACCACCGCCACCACCGTAGCGCTGGCCACCGCCGCTGCCGCCGCCGCCGCCGTAGCTGCCGCCGCCCTGCCGGTCGCGGTACCCGCCACCGAAGGATCGGCGCTCCGACTCGAATTCCTGCTGGCTCATGTCGAGGGTCGAGTTCACTTCGGTGATCGGGTCCGTCGACTTGGTGAGGTTACCGTAGCGTCCCACGTTGAGGCGCATGTGGCCCCGAACCAGGGAGACGTATCCGTTGTCCACCAGGATGATGTCGTCCTTCGCGATCGATCCGATCTGCTCGTTCCAGAGCGAGAGCGTGATCGTCGCCGTCTCGTCGCCGATGACCGCCTCGGCCACCTTGCGGGGATCTCCATACTTACCCATGACCTCCTTCGCGTCGCCCACGGAAACTACCTTCGCGTGGACGTTCACTTGCTTCGAGCTCGGGGTCAGGTCGCGCACTTTCGTCAGGGGCTTCTCCATGTCGTATTCCTCTTCGCGTTTCTGCGTTGTTGGTCAAACCTGCGGACCCAAGTCGGTCCAAGCGGTCATACCAAAAAACTGGCCTGACGGGGCGCTCGAAGAGTCTCGGGGTCGCGGGTTCTTCCGAGTGGAGCGAGTTGGGTGCTTTATTTAAGACCTCCTCACGCACGTTTCACCGTCGCACGCGCGGGCATTTCCCCGACGGCCCACCGTTGCGCGTGGGGGGGGAGGGTATTTGGGGCGGCGAGCGGTCCCGCGGTCACCGGGTCGTCTGTGAGTCAGCGTTTCGATATCGGTGTACACTACTTCCTCAAGGGAGAGTACGAGCGCGCGGCGCGCGCGTTCCAGGACGTCCTCCTGGACGAGCCGCTGAACGGCCGCGCGTGGTCGTACCGGGGGATCGCCCTCGCCCACCTGGGGCACGGCGCGGAGGCCGAACAGGCGCTCTCCCGGGCGATCGAGCTCGGCCCCCAGAACGGGGAGGCATGGTTCCATCTCGGCGTCGCCCGGTCGCTCCGATCGGAGTGGCCGGAGGCGGTCTCGGCGTATCGCCACGCGGTCGCCTATCTCCCGGAGGACCTCGTCGCCTGGCACCGCCTCGGCGTCGCGCTCGCCGAGAGCGGGGACGAGATCTCGGCCACGGCCGCCTTCGAGCGCGCCCTCGTCCTGTCCCGCGAGACCGGCCAGGCACCGCTGGAAGAACCGTTGCCGGGACCTCGCCTCGACCCGCACCTCAGCGAGGTCGGGGAGAAGGAGGGGATCCGGGAAGCGCAGAGTTGGATCGATCTCGCGCTCTCGCTCTTGAGCCTCGGGGAGGAGGAGGAGGCGCTCGCGGCGTACGACCGCGCCTTCACCCTCGATCCGAATCGCGCCCGCCGCTCCCTCTTCCAGCCGATGCTTCGGCTCCTCACCGCGGCCTCCGGCCAACCCCTCGAGGACGAACCGGTCGACGAGGCCCCGATGGGCCCGCAGCCCCCCCGGCGTCCCGCCCCGCCGCCGATCGCCGGCGATCGGCCCGAGGTCGCCTAGCCGGGGGGCGCCGCACCGGCGCCGTCGGGCGGACGCTCGATGATGAGGGACTCCGCGATCTCTTTGGCCTTCTCGCGCCGCTCGCCGTGCTCGGCGAGGAAGCCGTGGACCCGGTCGATCAGGTGCGCCTTGCAGTCCCCGCACATGAGGCGTCCCGACCGGCAGTCGTCGGTGATCTGCTGGAACTCCGTCTCGCTCGCGGCGAATCGGGATCGCCACGCCGCCCAGACCGAGCAGACCTCGGGCGTCGCGCCGAGACGCTTCTGTTCCTCGACGGTCGCGCGCCCGCCGGTGAAGGCGTTCTTGATCTTCTTCGTCACCACTTTGGGCGGGTCGTTGAGGAAGAGGGCATTGTCCGCCACGTCCCCGGTGGTGCTCATGACCTTCTCGCCGAGGAGGCCGGGGAGCATCCGGCTGTGGAGGAGCGTCGGCTTCGGGTATCCGAGGCTTTCGGCGATGTCGCGGCTCACCCGGAAGTGCGGGTCCTGATCGATCCCGCAGGGGATGAGGCAGTTCACGGGCCGCCCCTCCACCCAGGACGGGTAGAACGCGGGGACGGTCTGGAGGGCGGTGTAGAAGACGAGGCCGATGTTCTGGCTCGGGGGGAACCCGAAGACCGCTTTGACCGTCGAGTACGGGATCCGCTTCGCGACGTCGACCGCGAGCGGGTACAATGCCGCGATCGACTTGGTGTCGAAGAAGACGTGGGTCCGCTTGGGATCGAAGCCGACGGCGAGCAGGTCGGCCAGGTTCTCCATCCCCCAGCGTCGGGTCTCCTCGCGCGTGAGCGACGGGCGGAACCAGAACTTCTCGTCGTCGGTGATCTGGATGTACATCGGCACGTGGAAACGCGCCTGGATCCATCGGCACAGTTCGAACGGCACGAGGTGGGACGTGTGCAGGGGGCCCGAGGGTCCGCGGCCGGAGTAGAGGAAGAACGGCTGGCCCTTCTCGAACTGGTCGAGGAGCTTCGCGAGATCGCGGTGCGAATAGTAGACGCCGCGGGAGAGCAGCGGGTGGAGCTCGCCCCCGGCGAGGCGACGGATACGTTCGAGGAGGGGCGCGTCCAGCGCCTGGGCCCCGAACCGCTCCCGCAGGCGGTCGTGGTCGACGCGACCGCGGATCTCGTACGGCGTGACCGTGAACTCGTCGTCCGGCAATCGGCTCCCCTACCCTTCCGGGAAGGTGATCTTGGCGAGCAGCGATTCGCGCTCGTTCAGCGGCACCCCGGCATCGGCGAGCGCGGAGGCGACGCACGAGCGGCTGTGCAGGTGGGCCACGGTGTTCCCGCACCCCGGGCACGCGGCCCAGCCCTCGATGATCCGTCGCAGGCCCTCGCGGCTGCTCGACGAGTCGCGCCGCGCGAACCGGTCGACCAGGACCGCCGCACCGGAGGAGCTCTCCAGATTGCTGAGCGGAACGCGGAACGTAGTGTTGCAGACCGAGCACCGAGCCGGCGACCGGCAGGAACACTGCATCGGAGAGACACTACGAGGGACCGAGTTAAAACGGTACGCGACCCGGACGCGTTCTGCGCTATCGGCGGAGGCGCTCCCGCGGCGTCGGATAAGCGTGGGGATTAACGTCCGACGTTCTGTGGGGCGGACGTGGTCGTCGGTCCGGCCTCGAGCGCGTGGGTGCTCCACGAGACCCTGAGCGAGGTGCTCCGCCGGCTCAACCAGGCGCACGAGCGGGGCGGCGACGCCCCGGAGCTCGAGTACGCCGAGCTCGAACGAGCGATGCACGCCTTCTGGGCGACGCAGGCGGGGGAGGTCGACCTCGCCTTCGCGCTCACCCTCTTGCTCGAGAACGGTCTCGTCGGCGCGGTCCAGGACCCGGTCTACGCGTGGGACCGGCAACGGGTGATCGGCGAACGCTTTTTCATCACCACAATGGGGAAGGCCTACCTGATTCGGCAGATCGCCGAGACCGGGCGCATCCGGTGACCGAGCGGGGCCGAAACGCCCCGAGACCGATTGGGTACGTCTAAGTAGGGGTTGTTGCAGTAATTTACCCCGCCATGGGTTCCCCGGCAGCTCAGGCCGCCTCGCAGGACCCGGTCCGGGCGACGCTCGTCGAGATCCTCCGACAGCTCAACCAGGCCGACGCGGTCCACGAGGGAAAGGCGGCCGAACAGGCGCTCGAGCTGGGCGAGATCACCGAGCGGCTCTCGGACTTCTGGGGGGTCACGAGGGGGCAGGTCAAGATCCAGCTCGCGGTCGGACTGCTCCTCCGCAACGGGCTCGTCGCGGTCCAGGCGGCGGGCGAGTATTCTTGGCAGCGACAGCGTTCCACGCGCCACCGGTACGCGATCACGGCCGAGGGGAAGAAGTTCCTCATCAGCGCGATCCAGTCCTCCGACCGGATCAGCTAGGCGACGGGCCATCGCGCGGCGCCGCTCGGGCGGCCCACCCCTGCGCGATCATCGGCGAGGAGATCGTGGGCGTGGGTGCGTTCCTCATGGGGACCCTTCGATGCCAGGAACGGCGAGGTCGCTGTGAGAACGCCCCGGGCTCCGACCCGCCGACGGCCCTTCGTTGACGTCGGAACGAGGCGCGATTCGGGCTCGCCGCTGGGGGTGAGTTCGGCCCGCCGCCAACCGTTAAGTAGGCCCCCTTTTGTGGTCGGCCCGTGTCCCGCATCCACTCCGGTCACAAGGGCCGTTCCGGCTCGCACCGGCCGTTCCCCGTCTCGAAACCCACGTGGGTTACGATGGAGAAGGCGGAGATCGTCGAGGAGGCGGTCAAGCTCTCCAAGGGCGGCATGAGCTCCGCCAAGGTCGGCGCCGTACTTCGAGATTCTTTCGGCGTTCCCTCCGTCCGCGCGGTCACCGGGCAGCGGATGTCGAAGCTCCTCCAGGAGAACGGCGTGAAACCGGACCTCCCGGAGGATCTGCAGGCCCTCCTGAAGCGCGTCGTCCACCTCCAGCGCCACCTCAAGACCCACAA
>JBGOSQ010000015.1:0-33943 GCA_041476045.1 Thermoplasmata archaeon
ACCGTCAGGGGCATAGCGAAGGCCCACCGTCGTCTGTTCGACGGCGTGCTCGACAGTGCCCTCGTCGGAAGTTACAAGGCGTCCCAGAACGTCATCACCGACGTTACCGAAACCATCGTCCGGTTCGTACCCACCCCTCCGGAGCGGGTGCCGGAAGAGCTGGCGGCGCTCCTCCGATGGCTGGAGGGGGCGGGGGGGTCCGGCCTCCCGCCCGTGACCGCCGCCATCTTCTTTGCGGAGTTCGAGGCGATCCATCCGTTCCTCGACGGAAACGGGCGTCTCGGGAGGTACCTGAACGTGGCTCTTCTCCAGAAGCTCGGACTGCGGAACTCGGCCCTCATCCCGCTGGACACATGCTTCTTTCGGACGAGCGACCGCTACTACGAGGCGCTCGCCTCCACGAACACCGGGAAGGAATACTTCCTCTGGGCCCGATACTACGCGAAGGAGCTCCAGAAGGCGTACGAGGTCGCCGTCGGGCGTGGCGATCTGCGAGAGACCCTCGGACGGTTCTCCAAGAAGAGCACCCAAGGGATCCTGCTCTGGGTGCTGTCGGGCACCGGCGACTGGTTCCACCGGGGAGAGTACCCGAACCGCCGCGGCTACAGCGGCCCCGCGCTCTGGGGAGCACTCCAAGAGCTGGTCCGAGCGGGAGTCCTCGAAGAGCGGGGGGCGGCGAAGGGCCGCGAGTACCGTCTCCGGTCGGGGTTCCTCTCGGACGTCTACGGACGTTTGGCGTAAGCGGGCCGAGGGCCACTGTGCGCGGCCCTCGCCGCCCTGGGAACGTCAGCCGCGGGAGGGATTCGAACCCTCGACCTGCTCCTTACCAAGGAGCCGCTCTGCCAGCTGAGCCACCGCGGCATTCCCCTGGGCCCACCGAGGCGCCTCAGTTCTTGCGCTTTTCCTTCGACCCGCCTGCGGTCGACTGCGCCGTGGACCCGGGCTCGATCGGGAACCGCTCGGCCATGGTCCCCCACTCCGGTCGGGGCTCGAACTTGGCCGCGCGCTTCTCCAGGAACGCCGCCATCCCCTCCCGTTGATCCGGCGTTCCGAACAGCTGGCTCCAGAGCTGGAGCTCGTACGCGAGCCCTTCGCGGTTCGAGGGATCGATGGCCCGGTTGAGGGCGAACTTGGCCGCGGCGAGGGCCGTTGCCGGCTTCGTCGCGAGCTCCTCGGCGAGCGCCATCGCCGTGGAACGCAGATCGGTCTTCGGGACCACCGCGTGGACGAGCCCCTGTTCGTGCGCCTGTTGGGCAGTGACCGTCCGGCCCGTGAGGATCCACGTTCGCGCGCGGGCGGCTCCGATCCGGCGAGGCAGGCGACGCGTTCCCCCCCAGCCGGGCATCACGCCGAGGTTGATCTCCGGCTGGCCGAACCTGGCGTCGTCGCTCGCGACGATGAAGTCGCACGCGAGCGCGATCTCACACCCGCCGCCCACACACGCGCCGTGGACGGCGGCGATGACGGGAAGCGGCAGTCGCTCGATGGCAGTCGTGACTGCCTGCCCCCGACTACCGTGGACGTGCGCCTCCTCCGGACCCATCGGCGCCATCTCCCGGATGTCGGCGCCCGCCGCGAACGCGCGGTTGATCGTCCCTTCCAGGACCACGACCCGGGCGCCCCGATCGGCCGCTGCCCGCGCCAAGGCTCCTTGGAGCTCCTCCAGTACGTCGGCGCTCAGCACGTTCACGGGAGGATGGTCGATCGAGAGGACCACGACGGGCCCGCGGCGAGTATAGCGCACCCGGAGAGCGGCCGCCGGAGGGTTCACGAATCGCCGCACCCGACGCGCGTTATTTAACGGAAGGGAGGGCGCGGACCGAGGGCCCGGCCGACCGCGACACCCTAATCTCCCTGGGACGATGGGCGGGCATGCGCGCGCTCGTCACAGGCGCCTCCGGCGGCATCGGTCGCGCGACCGCGCTCCGCCTTGCCAACGACGGGACGGACGTCGCGCTCCATTTTCACGATCGGCGCGCACCGGCGGAGGCGTTGGCGAGCGAGCTGACTCGACGGGGACGCGATGCTCCGGTCTTCGGCGCGGACCTCGCCTCGGCCGCCGGACCGACCGAGCTGACCCGCGCGCTCCTCGGCCGATGGGATTCCCTCGATATCCTCGTCCACAACGCGGGGGTCTACGCGCGCGCCGACTTCGAGTCCCTGTCCGCGTCGGACTGGGACGCGGCGCTCTCGCTCCACCTGGTCGGCCCGGCACGACTGACGCAGGGCCTCCTTCCCCTGCTCCGGCGCTCGTCGCAGGGACGCGTCGTCTTCGTCTCGAGCGTGCTCGCGTACACGGGCTCGCGCTGGGGGGCCCACTACGCCGCTGCGAAGGCCGGCGTGCTCGGCCTCGCCCGTTCCCTCGCCCGCGAGCTCGCCCCTGGAATCACCGTGAACGTCGTCGCCCCCGGATCGATCGACACCGCGATCATCGCGAAGGACACTCCCGAGGCCGGGCCGAGCGGGGCCGCCTCACTCCTCTCGGACGCGTCGGGACGCCGAAAGAGGTCGCCGACGCGATCGCCTTCCTCGCCTCCGAGCGCGCCTCCTTCATCACCGGGGCGACCCTCCACGTCAACGGAGGCACGCGGTTTGACTGACCGCCCCGCGCCCTCGCGTGAGCTCCTCACGACGTGGTTCGGCGCCTTTCTCGTCGAACACGGCCGGGTTCTGGACTCTCGCCCGTTCCGCCCGGAGGACCTCGAGGACCGGATGCGTCGACGTCACGCCGGAGAGCCGGTCGCCGAGGAGCTCGAGATACTGGAACGGGCGAAGGCGGGCCCGGTCGCAACGCGCGACCGGCGGCTCACCTCCCAGCCGGGCGTCGTCCTCGGCGGCGGCGCCCGCGTCGCCCTCGACCCGGCGACGTTCGGGCTCACGCTGGAGCAGCTCCGGACCTCCGTCCTCGCCGTCGCGGCGGATGCCCTCCGCACCTCGTGGGATCCGTCGATCCACGTCCAGGAGGCGGTCCGTTCGCTGGCCGATCTGGACGAGCTCAAGAACCTGCTCGGCGAGCGACTCGTCAGCTGGGGCTCTCGCGACCTCGCCGACCCGGAGCTGGCGGGCTCGGAGGGGGCGGACTCGATGGCGCGCTCGCTCGTCGAAGGAGCACGATCGGAGGACCCGACCTTCACGCCCGAGGAGCCGGAGCTGGTCCGAGCGCGCCGGTCCCTGGCCGAGCTGTACCGATCGATCGAGTCGGTGCGGACGACCCTGGAGGGTGCGGTCACCGAGGCCCTGCCTCGGCGTGCCCCGAACGTGTCGGCGCTGCTCGGACCGCTGCTCGCCGCTCGCATGCTCGCACAGGCGGGAGGACTCGACCGGCTCGCGCGACTTCCCGCCAGCACCATCCAGGTCCTCGGCGCCGAGAAGGCGTTCTTCGAACACCTGCGCGGCCGAGCGCCTCCTCCGCGCCACGGACTCCTCTTCCTCCACCCGACGATCCAGGGAGCTCCGCGACGCCTGCGGGGCAAGCTCGCTCGGGCCCTCGCGGGGAAGGTCGCCATCGCGGCACGCATCGACCGGGAAGGCGGGGCGCTCCACCCGGAGCTTGTGACCGCCTACGAGGCCCGCACGAAGGCCGTCAGGACCGAGGGCCCGGGAACCCGGGCGAAGCGCTCACGTCCGCCACTTGACGGAGCAGCCGAGGACGGGTAGCTCCGGGACCGGTAACGGGCGGCCGGCGATCGCCGCGTCGAGCGCGTCCTCCAGGTACCGGTGGGTCACGTGCTCCGGGGCGGAGTGGTTGTCGTCCATGCGCCCCTGGAAGAGCAGCTTTCGATCGGGGCCGAACAGCATCGGGTGGGGCGTGACGAGGCCCCCGTAGGCCCGCGCCACGTCCTGGCTGGCATCATGGAGGTAGGGGAACGGGTACGACCGGTCGCGGGCCCGCGCGACCATCACCTCGAACCGGTCGTCGGGGTACTGCTCCGGGTCGTTGGAGTTGATCAGGACCACCTGGACCCCCGAGGCCGCGTACTTCCGGGCGATCGCGATCATCCGCCCCTCCCACGCCTGGACGTACGGGCAGTGGTTGCACCAGAAGACGACCAAGAGGAACTTCTTGTCCGCGAAATCGGAGAGCCGCGAGGTCTTTCCGTCGACGCCCGGGAGCGAGAAGGACGGGGCGGGGGCCCCCGGATGGAGGTGGAACTTCGCGAGCTCGGCCACGTTTGGCCGACCCGACGTCCCCCCTTATCTTTTGAGGACCGGGCACCTCGTTGCCGGATGCGATGCAGGTCGTTCACGACGCCCCCGCGACGGTGTCGGAGAGCGTCGCGCGCGACGAGGCCCTCCTTCGGGCGGGCCTCGCGACGGTCCGCGTCGCGGTGATCCGGGACCGGGCCGCTTCTTTCGGAGTGGGCACGCCACGGGACGGAACATCGGAGGCCGCCGCTCGCCGTCACGGGCTCCCGACGGTCCGGAGATCCACCGGGGGAACCGGTCTCCTGCACCTCCCCGGGGACCTGGTGTGGTCGGTCGTCCTTCCCCGCACCGACCCGCGGGTCGGCCCGGACTTCTCCTCCGCGTACGGCCGGCTCGGATCGGGCGCAGTGATGTTCCTGGCCGATCTCGAGGTCGATGCGCGATGGGCCGAGCCCCTCGCCCTTTCCGACGAGTTTTGCCCTCTGGGCCGTAGGGGGCGCGCGCTCACGGTCGCAGGGCGTGCGATCGGCGGCGCCGCCCAGCACCTCACCGCGACCACGCTCCTCCATCACGGGGTCATCAGCCGTACGGTGGACCGATCGCTCGTAGAGACCGTCTTCGGACTTTCCCCGGAAGTGGCATCGCAACGCCTGGCGTCGCTGACGGAGCTCGGCGTGACCGACGATCCGGAGGACCTCGCGGACGCGCTCGCGACGGCGATCTCCGCTTCCCTCGGCGGGACGTCTCCGGCTTAGCGCCTCGAGGGAGCCCAGAGCCCTTCGGCCGCGGACTCTGCCTCGGTCCGAACCTTCTCCCACGGCTCGCGCTGCAGCTTCCGGTGCTGGACGACGGGTTCCCCGTCGATATAGACGGAGTCGATGACCTCCTCGGACGCGGAGTAGGCCAGGTGAGAGACGATCGCCTCCGGGCGCGCCGGCACCAGCGTCGGATGGTCCAACCGTACGAGCGAGAGATCGCCGCGCTTCCCCACCTCGAGCGACCCCAGGTCGGCCGAGCGGCCGACGAGACGGGCCCCCTCGATCGTGGCCATGTCGAGGAGGACCTGCGCCGAGAGGGCCGCGGCGTCCCACCGGTGGTGCTTTTGCAGGAGGCCGGCGACGTGCATCTCGCGGAGCATCGAGAGCGAGTTGTTGGAGGCGGTCGAATCGGTCCCGAGGCCCACGACGACCCCGCTCTCGCGCATCTCGGTCACCGGCGCGACCCCGCCCGTGGCGAGCTTGAGGTTGGAGGACGGGCAGTGGGCGACGCCGACGCTGCGATCGGCGAGGATCTGGATCTCCCGTCGCGTGAGCCAGACCCCGTGGGCGGCGACCATGCCGGGTCGGAAGAACCCGATCTGGTCCAACCAGATCGGGGGACGATGGCCCGTCTTCGCCTCGTGCTCGTGGACCTCGCGACGCGTCTCGGAGAGGTGGAAGTGGACGAACGTGCCCTTGTCCTCGGCGAGGTCCCGCGCTGCGAGCCAGGTCTCGGCCCCGCACACGTAGACGCCCTGCGGCGCCACCAGCGGGGTCACGCGGTCATGGCCTGCCCAGCGCTCGATGAAATGGCGGGCGTTGTCGACGGGGATCCCCTTCTGGGTCGTCATCGCCGGGTCGAGGACGGCCCACCCGAGGAAACCACGGATCCCGAGCCGTTCGACGGCGCGCGCGATGGCGTCCTCGCCATAGTAGAGGTCGAGGAACGACGTCGTCCCCGAGAGGAGCATCTCCGCGATCCCGGCGGCGGCGCCGGCTTCGAGATCGACCTCGGTCCGGCGCGCGTCGACGGCGAAGAGGACCTGAAGGAAGCCAGAGAGATCGCGGTCGTCCGCGATCCCGCGGAGGAGCGACATCGCGACGTGCGCGTGCGCGTTGACGAACCCCGGGACGATCGCGTACCCGCTCGCGTCGACCTCCTCTCCGACGGTCGGGGCTCCCGACCCGACGTGGACGATCCGTCCCTGCTCGACGGCGAGGTCGCCGCGGAGCACCCGCCGCGTCGCATCCTGGGTGACGAGGAGGGCGTTGCGGAAAACGCACGAGCCGGAGCGGGGCGATGTCACGGGCGTGCGACCGGTCCGCCGTTCAAGTAGGTTTCTCCGGGGCGCGGTCCCGCGGCCGCGGCACGCCCTGGATGGCGTCGGTACTGCTGACCTCGGGGAGATCGTCGATCCCCTCCTCCGCGCGCGCCTCGGCCTCGTCGAGGTCGCGGAGGATCTTGCGGACCCAACGGCGCGAGAAGATCAGCCACGCGGGGATGACCATGAGGACGATGAGGACGACGTCCACCCAGAAGCCCGGAACCCATCCGGCGCTCGGCATCCCCAGGATCGTCGCCCCCGTGTTCGGGATCAGGGCGGCAGCGCTCACGAGGCCGAGGACGAGGGCGATGTACGTGAGGCCGAGCATGCGGATGTTCGAGGTGTTCGCGAGGGCGGCGATCCGGTTCGACGTGCGGGTGAGCGCGTTCGCCGCCTCGGCGATCCGGTTCGATTCCTCGGCGTTGCGGAGCAGGATGAGGTCGCTGAGCCCCTGCTGGACGCTCTGCGCCAGTTCTCGGACCCGCACGAGCTCGCTCGTCGCCGTCGGGGCCGCCATATCGATACCGGGGAAGCGGTTGGCGAAGCGCGTCGTGCATTCCGCGAACCCGACGAGCGCCCGCCCGATCTGCGCCCGGAGGGCCGCGACGTGGCGTTGCAGCAGCCAGACGTCGGCGAGCGGGATCGATCGGCCTCGCTGCTGCGCTTCGGCGAGCCGCTCGTCGATCTCCTCCACCCGTTCGAGGTACGATCGCGCCGCTCCGAGGTAGAGCTCGAAGAGGAGCGCGGAAGCTCCGAGGAGCCCGTGGGCTTGGGCCGCGCCGGTCTCCTTCGGCTCCGGATCGATGAACCGGATCTCCTTCGCCCCGATCCAGACTCCCAGGAAGCGCATCGTGCCGTTCGTCGCCGGAAGTCCGAACGTCACGAGACCCCCTGAGGGCCCGTGCAGGACCGGATGACGCGGCGGCTCGTTCGCGGGCCGGCCGAACGCGGTGAGGGCCTCGGAGAGCGGGACCCCGGCCATCGTCGCGCGCTCTCCCGACTCAGATGTCGAGGTTCGAGACCTCGATGGCGTGTTCCTGGATGTAGGCGCGGCGCGGCTCCACTTCTTCGCCCATCAGGATGGTGAACAGTCCCGTCGCCTTCTGTGCGTCGTCGACGGTCACGCGGAGGAGGGAGCGGTGGCCCGGCTTCATCGTCGTGTCGCGGAGCTGGTCCGCGTTCATCTCGCCGAGCCCCTTGTACCGCTGGATCGTGATCCCCTTGCCGCCCATCTCCGCCATCACGCGGTCGCGCTCGGCGTCGGTGTAGGCGTAGGTGACCTTGCTGCCCTTCTGGAGGCGGTACAAGGGCGCCTGCGCGATGTAGACGTGCCCCTCGGCGATGAGCTCGGGCATCTTGCGGTAGAAGAGCGTCAGGAGAAGGGTGCGGATGTGCGAGCCGTCGACGTCGGCATCCGTCATCATGATGATCTTGTGGTAGCGGAGCTTCGCGAGGTCGATCTCGTCGCCGATCCCGATCCCGATCGCCATGATCAGGGTCCGGATCCCGTCGGACTGGAGCATGCGGTCCAGCCGGGCCTTCTCGACGTTGAGGATCTTCCCCCGGAGCGGAAGGACCGCCTGGAACTCCCGGTCGCGGCCCTGCTTCGCCGTACCGCCCGCCGAGTCGCCCTCGACGATGAACAGTTCGCAGACGGACGGGTCCCGAGAGTGACAATCGGCGAGCTTGCCGGGGAGTCCGCCGCCGTCGAGGAGGCCCTTGCGCCGGGTGAGCTCGCGCGCCTTGCGCGCGGCCTCGCGCGCCTGCGACGCCTGGACCGCCTTCGAGATGAGGGCCTGGCCGACGGCGGGGTGCTCCTCGAGGAACTCCGCCAGCTTCTCGTTGACCGCGGTCTCGACCTGGCCCTTCACCTCGGAGTTGCCGAGGCGCGCCTTGGTCTGGCCCTCGAACTGCGGCTCGAGAACTTTGATCGAGAGGACGCAGGCGAGGCCCTCGCGGACGTCCTCGCCGGTCAACCCCTCCTTGTCGCCCTTGATGTACCCGCGCTCGCGCGCGTAGTCGTTGAACGTGCGCGTGAGGGCGGAGCGGAGACCGACCACGTGCGTTCCGCCATCGGCGGTGTGGATGTCGTTGACGAACGCGAGCAGCGTCTCGTTGTAGCCGTCGTTGTACTGGAGCGCGACCTCGATGTCCGTCGTGTCGCGGATCGCGTGGAGGAAGATGGGGGACGGGAACAGCGGGTTCAGCGAGGCGTTGAGGTCCTGGACGAACTCAACGATACCGCCGGCGTGGTGGAAGGTCTCCTTCGTCTCGTCCCGTTCGTCCGAGAAGTGGATCGCTACCTGGGGGTTCAGGAACGAGAGCTCTTTCAAACGTCGGGCGACCGTCTCCTTGTCGAAGACCGTCGTCTCGAAGACCGCGGGATCCGGCTTGAAGCGCTGTTCGGTTCCCGTCCCCTCGGCCTTCCCGACGACCTTGACCGGGGCCACCGGCGCGCCTCGCTCGTAGCGCTGGAAGTGTTCCTGGCCGTTCCGACGGACCCGGACCTCGAACCACTCCGAGAGCGCGTTGACGACGTGCAGGCCGACGCCGTGCAGCCCGCCCGAAACCTTGTACGTGTTCCGGTCGAACTTCGAGCCGGCGTGGAGGATCGTCATGACGATCTCGAGCGCGGGCTTGTTGTACTTGGGGTGTACCTCGACGGGGATGCCCCGGCCGTTGTCGACGACGGTGCAGGTCCCATCCGCGTGCAGCGAGACCCAGATCTCCGTGCAGGCCCCCGCCAGGACCTCGTCGATCGAGTTGGCGACGACCTCGTTGATCAGGTGGTGCAGACCACGCGCGTCGGTCGATCCGATGTACATCCCGGGGCGCCGGCGGACCGCCGAAAGTCCCTCGAGAACCTGGATGGAACTCGCATCGTACTGTGCGGCGGTGGCACTCTCAAGAGGCATTGGGAAACCGCCCCGGAATCGAGGCATTTGTACCGAGCGGGGCGTGCGTTATAAGGCTTGTCTCGCCGGCGAAAAATGATGCCTCCGGAGCGCCTATGAATCGGCCGGTTCCGGGCCCCGGAACCTGCCGTCGAAACGCACCGGAGAGCCCCGGATCGCGATCGAATTCGGAGCCCCCTCGCACGGATTCGGGACGCTGGACAACCGTTCAGACCCAGCTCGCCGGCGACAAAACCCAAATAAGAAGCCCCCGTCGGAGACCCGGACCGATGGCGGAGGAGAAGGAGCTCGAGGCACCGACCGCCGCGTCGGCGCCGCCGGTCGAGGCAGCGCCGCCGACCCCAGAGAAACCGGTTCCTCCCCCAGAGGGGGAGGACTGGGCGACCCGGTTCAAGTACCTCCTCGCGGACTTCGAGAACTTCCGCAAGCGAGCCGCCCGCGAGCGGGACTCGCTGGGGAAAGCGGTCCGCGCCGATGTCGCCCTCGCACTGCTCCCCACCTACGAGGCGGCGGCGCGCGCCCGCGAGGCCGTGGCACGTCTCTCGCCGAACGATCCCGTCCGGCGGGGCGTCGAGCTCCTCGCGAAGGAGCTCGCGTCGTTCTTCGAGAACGAGCACGTCACGCCGGTCGCTCGGCTCGGGGAGCCGTTCCGATCCGAGTGGCACGAGGCCGTTGCCGAGGCACGCCCGCGGGAGAATGCGCCGGAGGGAACGGTGCTCGAAGTCGTCCAGCAAGGGTACCGCGCCGATTCGATCCTCCTGCGGCCCGCGAAGGTCGTGGTAGCCCGGGCGTTACCCGCTTCGACCTCGGCCGCCGCGGCGACCGAGGCGACGAGCGAGCCCGACGCGTCCGATTCGGGATAGGAGAACGGGAGCAACGATGGAGCACAACTCGGCGATCTCAGGGTTCTACAAGCTGACCGTCGACGAGCGCCGCCGCATCGTCCAGGAGTGGGGAGACCTCACCGATGCCGAGGCGAGATCGTTCGAGTTCCCGCCCGGGATCGACCCCGCGCTCGTCACCCGGATGATCGAGAACGTCGTCGGGGTCTTTCCGATGCCGCTCGGCATTGCCACCCACTTCCGGATCAACGCGAAGGACTATCTCGTGCCGATGGCGATCGAGGAGCAGAGCGTCGTCGCTGCGGCGTCGAACTCGGCCAAGGTCGCGCGTGTGAAGGGCGGCTTCCACGCCCAGACGACCCCGCCGGTGATGATCGGCCAGATCCAGGTCCTCGACGTCGTCGATCCGGCCGCGGCACGGCTCCGGATCCTCGCCGAGCGCGAGACGCTCCTCGCCCACGCGAACGCGAAGGACCCGATGCTCGTGAAGTTCGGGGGCGGGGCGCGCGACGTCGAGGTCCGGATCATCCCGTCGCCCCGCGGAACGATGCTGGTGGTGCATCTCCTCGTCGACGCGCGTGACGCCGGCGGCATGAACGCGGTCAACACGATGTGCGAGGCGCTCGCTCCCGAAGTGGCCCGCCTGGCGGGCGGCCGCGTCGTCCTCCGGATCATCTCGAATCTGGCGGTGCTGCGGCTCGCCCGCGCCTCCGCTACGTTCCCGGCCGAAGCGCTCGCGACGGAGAACGCGACCGGCCCCGAGGTCGTCGAGTCGATCCTCGATGCCTACACGCTCGCCGTTGTCGACCCGTTCCGCTGCGCGACCCACAACAAGGGGATCATGAACGGGATCTCCGCCGTCGTCGTCGCGACGGGCAACGACTCCCGCGCGATCGAGAGCGGCGCGCACACGTACGCGGCATTCCTGGCGCGCGACGGCGGCGTCGTCCGGCCGCTCACCAACTACGAGAAGGACCGCGACGGGAACCTCGTCGGGACGATCGAGCTCCCGGTCGCGGTAGGGCTCATCGGCGGCGCGACGGCCGTGCACCCGACGGCGAAGGCGAACGTGAAGGTCCTGGGCGTCAAGGGAGCAGCGGAGCTCGCCCACGTCCTCGCCGCGGTCGGCCTCGCCCAGAACTTCGGCGCGTTGCGCGCCCTCGCGACGGAAGGGATCCAGCGCGGCCACATGGGCCTCCACGCCCGGAACATCGCCGCCACCGCCGGTGCCCGACCCGACGAGATCGACGCGGTGGTCACCCGCCTCATCTCGGAGCACGCGATCCGGATCGACCGGGCCAAGGAGATCCTCGAGGAGCTCCGGCGCGGCGCGAAGGCATGAAGATCGGCGTCCTCGCAATCCAGGGCGACGTCCCGGAGCAGATCGCCTCGGTGGCCGAGGTCGTCGGCCGCGGGTCGGTGAAACGCGTCCGCTCGGTCGCCGACCTCAAACCGATCGACGCGCTGCTGATGCCGGGCGGCGAGAGCACCACCATCGCCGATCTCCTGCACGAGACCCGCCTCTGGGAGACGCTGCGCGTCCGCATCCGCGACGGCCTCCCCGTCCTGGCCACGTGCGCCGGGATGATCGTGCTCGCGACCCGGCTCGCGCCGGGACCGGGCGGGAACGATCCGCCGACGATGGGACTCCTCGACATCGACGTGCGACGGAACGACTACGGTACCCAGCGGGAGTCGTTCGAGGCGGCGGTACAGGTCAAGGGACTCCCGGGGGGACCGTTCCCGGGGGTCTTCATCCGCGCCCCGCGGATCCTCAAGCTCCGTGGCTCCACGAAGGCGATCGCGACCCTCGACAAGCAGATCGTCGGGGTCCGGAAGGGAGCGATCGTGGGCCTCACCTTCCATCCGGAGCTCTCGGGGGACCCGAGGCTGCTCACGTGGTTC
Source organism: Thermoplasmata archaeon (assembly GCA_041476045.1). GTDB lineage: Archaea > Thermoplasmatota > Thermoplasmata > Lutacidiplasmatales > UBA184 > Lutacidiplasma. The sequence goes on from JBGOSQ010000015.1 coordinate 11,892, forward strand.
CTCCGCGAAACGGTAGGCCCCGTCACGCGCCGAACCAAAGCCAAACGGCGAGCAGGATGATCAGGGCCGAGACGATCGCCCCTACCGTCACCCAGCCCCAATAGCCCCGGCGTCCGATCGCCTTCCACTCCCCGAAGAAGATCGGGACGGGTCCGATCAGGACCACGCCACCGCCCCTTCCGCCCGGCGGTGCGGCATCGCCGCCCCCTCGCTCGACCTCGACGCCGGCCGCGAGGAGCAAGATACCGAGGATCCCCAGGAAGGTGAGCAGCGTGCCGATGACGAACTCCGGGGAGCTCCCCGAAAGCACGGGGACGATCAGGACGATGGAGGCGTGCGCGGTGCCCCGGAGCGTCGCATCGATGAGGAGCGTAACGCCCGCCAGGACGACCAGGATCGGCAGGTACGATGTCCAGCGGCGCACGTCATCGGCATCCGCCTCCGGGACTTGGAGATTTGGCCCAGGACCCACGGGAGGGTCGCGAGGCGGCTACGTATAGCGGGCGCAGACGGGACAGTAGAAACGGGAGGCTGGGGCGACGTACACGAGGGCGGTGCCGCATCGGGGACATCGGGCACCGGCCGGCACGGCGGGAGCTGCGGCGCCGCCGCTCGCCGGCGTGGTGGGAGGTGCGGACGCGGTCGCCGTCGGGGCCGTCGCACTCGCGCCCTCGACCGGCTTGGGGCGACGGGCGGGGCCGATGATGCTCTCGAGGTGTCCGGCGAGCTCCTCGGGCGCCTCGATGCCGTAGAACTCCGCGCCGATGGTCCCGTGGCCGAAGCGGGGACGGAAGAGCCGGCGGGTGGGCTCGATCGGCGGATGGGTGTCGACGAACCGAATGCGACCGTAGCCGAGCCGTCGCCCGGCCGATGACTGGTGGGAGAGGACGGGTCCGATCCGCTCGAGGGGAACCCAGCGCGAATCGCGCGAGAAGACACCATGTACCTCGACGACCCTGCGGTCGGTTACCGCGTAGGACGTGCGATACCACGCGATCAGGGACAATGGGAGGGGCAGCACGATCTCGAGAACCGCGAACAGGACCAGCTCCGCCACGACGAGGGCGGGGGCGATCGTCTGGTTCCCGCACGCTCCCGAGACGCAGGGCGTCGCGGGCGCTCCGTTGGAAACGATGGGCCCGGAGAAGGCGGCGACGATCAGGCCCAGGAAGAAGGCGAGGGGAAGGAGAACGAGCACGCCTTGTCCGAGCTTTCGGACCCAGAGGAGGTTGTTCACGAGGAAGGTGGCGAGAAAGACCGCGAAGACCGCGGAGGCCGACGCATCGCCCATCTCGGCGAGCCAGCCCGAGATCGCGAGCAGGAGCAGCGAGATCGCCGCGACACCGAGAGCGGGGAGACCGACGTAGGCGCGCAGCTTCGGCGCGATCGACGCGAGGACCGTCTCTCCCGCCTCGAGGAACTGGGGAGGAAACGGATCGCGCGGGAGCGGCTGTGGGCCGACGGGTTCGGGTCCGGCAACGAGCGTAGGGGAACGGACCGCGACGACGGGCGGGCGGGATGGCTTTGCCGGAGTCCCCACGATCGTCCCTCCGGGTCTTCCGGACCCACGCCCGCGACGGGGGCCGGCTACAAAGGCGTATCCGAGTTCGGGAAACCGTCAGTGGTAGGTGTCGAACCGGTACGGCTCGAGCGGGAGCTCTCCCAGGACCATCAGGAACTCCGGTGGCGTGAGCATCGGTTTGTCGTACAGGTCGGAATCATCGAGCGCGATCCGCGGGCACGCGGTGTTGACGAAGGCGTCGACGTCGCGCCCCAGCAGATCCCGCGGATCGAGGCGATCGAAGACGAAGATCTCCGCCTCGCGCCCCTTCTCCCGTGCGCGCCGTTGCAGCGCGAGCGCCATCGGGCTACGGTCCTGCCCGGCGAAGCTCGAAACGAGAACACCGAAGCGTCGTGCCTCACTGCAGGCGGCGACCTTCAGCTGACGTTTGCGGATCAGCGCCGCACGGTCGATCGGGAGCTCGAGCGTGGCCTGGAGGGGGTCGAGGGACCAGACGGGCGGGCTCACGGCGAACGCCAGGCCCAACGGGTGGAACCGGCCCGTCCCGAGGAAGAGGAAGGCGTCGACGTCGCTCGCGACGGCTTGGGCCGAGGTGTAGTTACAGCCGAGCGCCTGGGCCGCGTAGGCGAGACGTCGGTCCCCCTTGCCGACGAACACCGCGTGCCCGCGACGCTCGAGCGCCTTGGTCAGCGACGGGATGAGGTCGAGGTGCTGGATGGAGGCCACGAGGCCGAGGCGCGCCGGGAGGCCGGCGTTGTGGACGATGTCGGCGAGCCGCTTCACGTCGCCGGTCGGATCCCGCATCTCGACAAAGTAGGTGGTCCGCTTTCGCCGGACGTTCGGGATCGGCGCGTGGCCCAGGACGATCATCGCGTCCGCGCCGGGAGCCTCGTCTGGCGACGGAAAGTCGCACGCGCCGAAGCACGGGCGAGCCGCGACGATGACCGGGCACCCCGCCTGAGCGGAGATCTGGGCCGCGAGATCGTGCGCGTTCCGAACGAGACCCGCCGGGACCTGAAGGACGATCTTCCGGTGGCGCGCCGCCCGCAGCGCGTGGAACAGATCATCCCCGACCCGGGCGAAGACGGGACCCGGAGGCTCCGAGGCGATCCGTGGGGAGGCCTCCGATAGGATCGAGGTGGGGGCGGAGCCCGAGCGTCGTGGCATGCTGCTCCGCCGAGGGACGCGCTCACTAAACGTTTGGCGGCCCGGAACCGGCCGATCCGTCGAGCTTCGCCGCGAGACGTCGGACGGCCTCGCGGTTGTCCTCGTAGTGCAACCGCTCGATCGCAGTCGCGGGATCGACCCACTCGAAGGCGTCGTGCTCGGGACTCAGGACCGGATCCATCGGTCCCGCGAGCTCGACGCCGAACGCGTGCAGCCGCCATCTGCGACCGTCCGGGCCGGTGAACGGGACCTCCCAATCGAGGGGAAAGAATCGGCGGAACTCGGCGAAGCCGGTCTCCTCGAGAAGCTCCCGTCGGAGCGCGCTCGGATAGTCGACATCATCGGCGTCGACCTTTCCGCTCACGGGAGCCCAGATCCGGCCGCGCGCCGGCGGGCGTCGGAGGATCAGGACCCGCGTCGGCGCGGCGCAGAAGAGGTAGCCCTCGACGCACTCCTGCGAGATCGGCGGCTCAGCCGCCCCCACGTGACCCTCGGCGCGACAGGAGATGCAGGATCGCTTCGGCGGGCGCTCCGTCGGTCGCCGCGAGCGCCCGCAACGCCTCGTCGCGATCGACGCTCGCCTGCTCCATGACGAGCTGGACGTCCTCCTCGGGAGGTCCCGCCGGGGGCGCAGGCGCGGCGGGGGCACCGCCAGGAGAGGGAATGGAAGCAGATCGAGGACGGATCTCGGGCTCGCCGACGACCTGGTAGGTCCGGACGCCCTGGACGACGAGAATGGTCACCTCGGGGTCCCGGAAGACGTGCTCCTTGTCCTTGGTCCGGACGATGACCTCCACGACGCCATCGACCGGCTCCGTCGTCATCCCGAGCCGGCGCATCATCATCTGCATCTGGCGGGCATTGCGGGGGCCTCCGGGCAGCATCGGTCTACCTCTCGGGGTGGATTCGGTCCCCTAGTCGTCGTCGCCGCGGACCACCCGCAATCGGGCCTCGAGCTCCGCATCGCCGGGGGAGTCATCGACGGGCAGTCCCTTCCGGGAGCGCCGCTTGTTCGCGCCGGACTCGTCGCGGACCCTGCGGACCTGGTCCTCGAGCTCGTCCATGAGGTCCGCGATCCCCGCGAAGAAGTTCCAGCCGGTCTGGGACGCGTAGAAGATCCCACGGTCGGTGTGGAGCCGCGCGTGGACGGTCGCGTCCCCGGAGCGGTGGTTGCCTTGCGGGGTCACGTGCAGGCTCAGCAGGATCGGCTTCGCGTGGCGCCCGATGTGGCGGAGCCCCTTTGCGACGACGCGGTCGATCTCGGTGAGGATCTCCGGGTCCCCCGATCCGCGCAGGCCGTGGATCTGGACGTAGACGTCGCCGACCTCGCCGGACGGGACCGTGTCGGCTCCGACCGCGAGACCGAGGAGATCCGTCTGCGAGACCACGCCCGTGGGCTTGCCGTTCTCGACGACGAAGACGCTCGAGACCTTCTCGCGGCTCATGAGGGCGGCCGCGGCGCCGGCCGTCGTGCCCTTCGGGACCGTGAGCGCTGGGCTGCGCATGATCGAGCCGACCTTGACCTCCGGAGACCTGCGGCGATTCTCGGCGTCGCGTTTGCCGCCCGTGTCCGGCTTCATCAGGACGCGGCCCAGGTCCGAGACCCCGACGGCGCCGACGAGGCGACCTTTCTTGTCGATGACCGGGAGCGGGTGCTCCTCGAGGATCCGGATCTGGTGGAAGAGGCTCCCGACGGGCTCGCCCTCGCCGATGATGAGCCCGGGCGCGGTCGAGATCTCCTCGACGCGGTGTCCCGAGATCGAGGGGAACTCGGCGAACCGGTTCACGAGGTCGGTGCGCGATACGATCCCGACGAGCTCGCCCTTGTTCCCGACCACCGGCGCCGCCCTAAGACCCGATGCGAGGAGCTGTTCCGCGAGCTCCGGATAGGTCGTCGAGAGCGAGACCACCGGGGGCAGGACCAGGAGGTTCTCGACCTTCGTGGCGAGCGGGAGGTTGGTCCGACGGGCGATCGATTCGAAGGTGATCATTCCGGCGAACGCCTTGTCCCGGAGCACCAGGACCTCATGGATCCCGCGGGCGCGCATGAGTCCGAGCGCCTGCGAGAGCGGCGCGTCGGTCGGGAGGGTCGCGGGGTGGGCGGTCATCAGTTCGCGCGCGGTCGGCCAGTTCGCTACCATAGTGACGAGGACGCGGACGGTCGCAGGGCTAAAGGGTTTCCCGGCGCCGGGCGGTTCGCGGCCCTACAGGACGCGCGCCATCTGGTAGCCGTTCTCGCCGTCCGAGTAGTAGCCGCGGAGAAGGTCGGTCACCGAGAAGCCGAACCGCGTGTAGAACCGGATGGCCGTGGCGTTGCTGACGCGGACCTCCAGCGTGATCCGGCGCATCGCCCGCTGCCGGGTCCTCGACATGAACGCCTCCATGAGGCGACTTCCGATCCCCCGCGTGCGCCACGGGCGATCGACGGCGAACATCAGGATCCGCGCCTCGCCCTCGACCTGCGAGACCCCGAGGAGGAAGCCGATCGGCTGCTCCGTTCCATCGGCGGCGACGAGGAAGCCGTCGGGCCACTGCTGGCTTAACGAGACGTACAACGAAGGATCGTAGTGCTCGTGGAGGGATTCCGCGACGAGGCGCGAGATCGCAATCGTGTCGTGGTTCCGGAACCCGCGGAGCGCGATGGCGGGGGAGAGCGAGCTCAGGCCGGTGGTCGGGGGCCTCGGTGCCGTGTCAGCGATACATCTCACCCGGCCCGACCGACTCCGCATCGCGCATCGCGGTCATCGATTGCTGCTGCTTCGCGAGGTTGTGCCGGACCTCGGCCTCGATCTCCTGCGCCTTCTCGCGGAGAGGCTTCGTGTCGAGGACGAGCATCGGGACGAGAGGGTTCACCGTCTCGATCACCTTCGCCGCCGCCCGCGCGTCGGGGTAGTCCTTGTGCGCCTGCGCGACGAGGCAGAGCACGGGCGTACCGCGGCCGATGGCGGCGAGGAGCAGCCCTCCCGCGAATCCCGTGACGACACCGTTGGCCGGCTCGAAGTGGTACTTGCCGAGAAGTGGGGCCGCTGCCCGGTTCGCCATCGCGACGACGCGGGCGTCGCCGCGGACGTCCTCCTCGATCGGTTGGCCCTCGACGGCGACGATGAGCTGGATCCCCTTGGCCTCGGCCCAGTCGAGGATCGCCCGGCCCAGGTGGCCCAGGAGCTCGGGGGGCGGCTGGATGTCCGAGATCGCGACGACCAGCTGCTCGCAGGATCGGTCCGGACCGCAGACGACCTTGCTCGCGTAGAAACGGACCGGGGCGCTGACGACGCCCTCCTCCATGATGACGGTGGGGGGGAACGAATCGCTGGTCATGTACGCGACCGACGTCATATCGAGCGTGTGGACGAGGTAGGAGGCGGCCACCGACCCGACGAGACCGTGGGTCGGGAATCCGACCACCATCATGGCTCCGCGAAGCGAGTCCCCGCGCGTGTCGACGATTCGGACGTCCTCCGCGGTCACCCGGAACCTCCCTTCCCTGAGGTCGCTAGGCGGGAACGCCCCTTAAACTTGGGGCAGGTACACGCTCGCCCTCCTTCGGGGCGCCGGTCCGTCCCATAACGTCCCCCGAGAACGCGCCGAACCGCCATTACTCTAAAATACGAGCCGGTGCCAAAAGGGGCTGGATGAAGGTCCTCATCACCGGAATCGACGGCTATTCCGGCTGGCCGCTGGCGCTCCATCTCCTCCAGCGGGGCCACGACGTCGCCGGGCTGGACAATTTCATCACGCGCAAGCGGGTCAAGGAGGTCGGCAGCTGGTCGGCAACACCGATCCCGACGTTCCCGAAGCGCCAGGCCGCGGTCAAGGCCCACCTCGGCAAGGAGCTCCGATTCCACAAGGGCGATCTCTCGAAGTACGATTTCGTCCACGAGGTGCTCGAGAAGGAGCGCCCGGATGCGATCGTCCACCTCGCGGAGCAGCGGTCGGCGCCGTACTCGATGATCGACGTCCACCACGCGGTCCGGACGCAGGTCGAGAACATCACCGGAACGCTCCACCTCCTCTACGCGATGCGCGACGTGGTTCCCGACGCCCACCTGGTCAAGATGGGGACGATGGGGGAGTACGGCACCCCGAACGTCGACATCCCCGAGGGGTTCTTCGAGATCGAGTACCGCGGTCGCAAGGACCGGCTCCCGTTCCCGCGCCAGGCCGGCTCCTGGTACCACTGGAGCAAGGTCTTCGACTCGGGCGACGTGATGTTCGCGACCAAGATCTTCCACCTTCGCGCGACCGACGTCATGCAGGGGGTCCTCTACGGCACCCGGACCCCGGAGATGACCCACGACTCGCTCCTGACCCGGTTCGACTTCGACGAGGTCTGGGGCACTGCCCTCAACCGGTTCGTCGTCGAGGCGGTTCTGGGACTTCCGATCACCGTCTACGGCGAGGGGGGCCAGAAGCGCGGGTTCATCGCGCTCGAGGACTCGATGCAGTCGCTCCGACTCGCCGTCGAGCACCCTGCCGACCCGGGAGAGTACCGGGTGTTCAACCAGTTCGACGCCTGGTACTCGGTCAACGATCTCGCGCTCCTCGTCCAGAAGATCGGCCCCGAGTTCGGGGTGCACCCGACGATCTCACACCCGCCCGACCCGCGCGTCGAGGCGGAGCAGCACTACTACAATCCGGTACTCGAGAACCTTCCCAAGCTCGGCTACCAGCGCACCCGCCAGCTCGAGGAGGTCGTCCGCGAGATCTTCCGCGACTTGACGCGATTTAGACGGCGGCTCGTCGCCCGCAAGCACGTCGTGATGCCGGTGGTCCAGTGGCGGGACGCGGACAACCGCGCGCACCTGACCGAGCGCGCGGGACCGGGCAATCCTCCCGTTGCTCCAACGCCCGGACCTGGCGAGCAGCTCCCTTCCGGCCCCTCCGGAAGCCCGGCGTAACTCGCCATGCGGGGCGTCGTCACCCTCGCGGGCGAGGGGACGCGAATGCTCCCCTGGACCCGCGGGATCCGTAAGGAGTTCCTCCCGCTCTTCGACTGGGCGCCGGGAAGCGCACCCGTCCTCAAGCCGGTCGCGCACCTCGTACTGGAAACGATGATCGGCGCGGGCGCCGACGACGTGACCCTCGTGGTCAATCCCCGCGACCTCTCCTTCGTCCAGAACTATTTCACCGTCGACAAGGAGTTCCTCCGGCGTCACTCCGACAAATCGGACCGGCTCGAGGAGACCCGGCGCTTCTACCGGACGCTCTCCGGCCTTCACCTTCACTTCGCGATCCAGAACCACGCGCGCGGCTTTGGGGACGCGGTGCTCCAATCCCAGCCGTTCGTGGGATCGGGCAGCTTCGTCCTGCAGGCAGGGGACGCCGTGCTGATCGAGCGCCACCGCGGCGCGCTGGTGGGGCGACTCGCGCGTTTGCGGGACAAGGAGGACCTCGATGCCGTCGTTCTCGTTCGGCACGTCGCCGATCCGACCCGGTACGGCGTCGTCGAAGGGAAGCCCGCCGGTACGTTCGAAGGATTGCGGCGCCTCGACGTCGTCGGGATGGAGGAGAAGCCCGCCCATCCGAAATCGTCCTGGGCGGCGACGGCGGCCTACGCCTTCTCGCCGCGGCTCTTCGAAGGGCTCCACGCGGTCCAGCGGGAAAAGAACCCCCGCGAGCTCGAGGTCACGGACGCGATCCGTTGGCTGATCCGTCACGGCGGCCGCGTCGCGGCGCTCATCCTGACCCCACGGCAGGGGGAATGGCGGAGCGTCGGGTCCCCGGAGGGCTACCTGCGGGCGGTGAAACGCACCCGGACGCTGCTCGCCCGTCACACCCGGAAGACCGGCGAGCGCGGGCAAATCGCTAGGGCGAAGAATTAAGCGTCTTCCCCGCTATCGGCGCCCTACGAATTCCGGCCTCTGGACGCACCGTCCGGCGGAGAGGGGCTTCGACTTACTATGAAGCGCCAGATGGTCGATATGCTCGCAGATCTGATCAAGATCCCGAGCGACCCGTTCTCCGACAAACAGGAGGTTCTGGACTACGTCCAGTCCTTCACCGACCAGATCCATATGCGGAACACCCTCTTCGGCGAGCCCGCGACCCCCGCCCTCCTGGCCGAGTTCGGCCAGGGGGGGATGGTGCTCTCCGGCCACCTCGACACGCCCCCCATCGGGGACTACTGGAGCTTCTCCCAGAGCCAGCTCGCCTCGGGACGCATGTACGGCCGCGGCGCGGCCGACATGAAGGGGACCGTCATCGCGATGCTCCAGGCGGCCCAGGACCTGGTGTCGCGGAAGATCCCGGTCGTCCTCGCGCTCACGACCGACGAGGAGACGACGATGCAAGGGGCGATGGCCCTGTCGAAGACCCTACCGATGCGTCGCGCCAAAGCGATCGTCGTCGGCGAGCCCACCGGGTTGCGCGTCGCCTACGCGGAGAAGGGCGTCCTCGACCTCGCGATCGAGACCCGCGGGAAGGCCGCGCACGGCGCGATGCCGCACCTGGGGGAGAACGCGATCTCGAAGATGATGCGGATCCTGCGCGGTCTCGAGAGCTTCAAGGGACGGATCGCGCACCCCGAGCTGGGCTCCGTCACCATGAACATCGGCACGTTCAACGGAGGCACGCGGCTCAACGTCGTCCCCAACAAGGCGACGGCCGAGGTCGACATCCGGTTCCCGCCGCCGTACTCGCCCGACCAATTGTACCGGGAGATCGAGGACCACCTGCGACGGATCAAGACCCCGTTCACCCTCCGGCGGATCCTCTCGATGCCCTCGGTCCAGATCGATCCCAACTCCGAGCACCTCAAGATCCTGAAGGAGGTCTCGAGCGCGGAGTCCGCCGTGCTCGTCCACGCCTCCGAGGCGGTCTACTACACGCAGGTCAACCCGCGCGTGGTCATCTTCGGTGCCGGTGAGGAGGAGCTCTCCCACCAGGCGAACGAGTACGTGAAGGTCGAGGCGGTCGCGCGGGCGTCCGAGATCTACAAGAAGTACGCTCTGCGGCTCTCCGGATCGCGCGCCGGGTAGGCCGGGGGCCGTGCAGATCGCCCAGCTTTCGACCCGGTACCCGCCGGGACCGGGAGGCGTCGAGCGCCACGTCGCCGAGATCTCCCGTCGGTTGGTGGCGCGGGGCCATCGGGTCACGGCCCTCACGTCGGAACTGTACCGCGAGATACCTTGGCAACGGCTCGGTCCGGAGGTGCCACGGCGAGAGACGTCCGACGGGATCGAGATCCGTCGGCTCCCCGTCTGGACTCTGCCGGGAGAGCTCCACTACCCGTTCTTCCGCGGCCTCGGTGGGGCTCTGGCGAGCGTGGCACCCGACCTCGTCCACGTCCACACCTACGGCACCAACCACGCCGCGGTCGCCCGTCGGTACCATCGACGCGCGCGGGTCCCCTACGTGATCACGGCCCACTACCACCCGATCTGGTCGATCCACGGGGGTTGGCTTCGCCACCGGATCCGCGGGTTCTACGACCGGGTCCTCGCGGCTCCGATCGTCGCCGAGGCGGACACGTTGATCGTCCAGACCCACGAGGAGGAGCGACTGGTCCGCGAGAACGGTTTCCCCCTGCCGCGCGTCGCCATCATCCCTCCGGGCTACACACCTCTGGCGAACCCTCTCCCCGGGGAGCGCGCCTTTTCCGAACGCTTTGGCATCGCGGGACCTTTCGCCTTGTTCGTCGGACGACTCGCTTCGAACAAGGGCCTCGTCCCCCTCATCGAGGGGTTCGCGATCCTGGCGAAACGGGAACCGGAGGCGCGCCTGGTGATCGTCGGCGAGGACGGGGGAGTGCGCCCCGAGGTGGAACGATCGGTCCGCGCGGCCGGGCTCGAGCGGCGCGTGCATCTCACGGGATTCGTCTCCGACGAGAGCCTCCTCGCGAGCGCGTTCCGTGAGGCGCGGGTGTTCGTGCTTCCCAGCGAGTACGAATCCTTCGGTCTCGTCCTCCTCGAGGCGATGGCCCAGGGCACCCCCGTGATCGCCTCGCGCGTCGGAGGGATACCGGAATTCGTCGCCGACGGCCAGGCCGGGCTGCTCGTACCTCCCCTTCAGTCCGGGCCGCTCGCGGATGCCCTTCTCTCGCTCTGGAACGACGAGGACCGACGTCGGCGAATGGGAGAGTTCGGCCGGATCGGGACCGTGCCCCGGTACACGTGGGATCGGGTCGTGGACCGACTGCTCGAGGTCTACGCGGGGGCCCTCGGCCGGTGAAGATCGCGCTCGTGACCCTCCGGTTCGACGCGCCGGGTGGGGTGGAACAGAACGTCCGTGAGGTCGCGAAGGGCCTCGCGACGGCGGGAGACTACGTCCGGGTGTTCGCGAGCGATCTCTACGCGGAGGACCGATGGGAACGCCGATCCGATTTCGCCCCCGTCGTCGACGGCGTGTCCGTACATCGGTTCCCTGTCTACAAGCGACTCATCCCCGGCCTCACGATGCCCCTGTGGGTCGGACTGATACCCGCGCTGGCCGAGAGCGGGACCGAGGTCATCCACGCACACTCCCATCGGTACGGACACGTCCTGCAGGCCGCGGCGGTCGCGCGGCGCACCGGGATCCCCCTCGTCGTATCGACGCACTATCATCCCGCCAATCGAAAGGAGCCTACGGGGAAACGCGCCCTCCTCCGTCTCCAGGACCATCTGTTCGGGATGACCGCGTACCGGATCGCGGCCGCGCTCGTCGTCGAAACGCAGCTCGAGGCGAAGCTTCTCGCCGAGTTCGCGCCGAGCGCATCGATCCATGCGATCCCGCCGGGGGTCGACCTGACGGAGTGGAGCCACCCCGAGCAGGATCTCCCTCCGAAGGGTCTGCCCGATGGCTTCCTGCTCTATGCCGGACGGATCGCGTCCAACAAGGGGCTCGACGTCCTCGTCCAAGCGATCGCTCGCACGGCGGAATCCGACCGCCCGCCCCTAGTACTCATCGGCCCCGACTGGGGAGAGCGGGCACGGTTGGAGCAGCTGGCCGCATCGCTCGGAGTGGGGGAGCGACTCACGTTTCTCGGGCATCTCGATCGGGGCGCGTACCGTGCCGTCTTCCGCGCGGCATCCGCTTTCGTCCTGCCCTCGGAGTGGGAGGCCTTCGGACTGGTCCTCCTCGAGGCGATGGCCGCCGGACGACCGATCGTCGCGACCGCCGTCGGGGGGGTTCCCGAGGTCCTCGAACAGGGCCGATCCGGCCTCCTCGTGCCGTATGGCGACGTGCCGGCGTTGGCGGACGGGATCGCGTCGGTGCTCCGCGATGAGGACAAACGTCGGGATCTCGTCGCCGCAGGTGAGGCACGGGTGCGCGAACTCACGTGGGACCGGTGCGTCCAGCGGCACCGGGAACTCTATCGGGCTGTCATTTCGTGAGCCGAGGGCGTCGCTCGAGCTGGAGCAGCTCGGCGGCGAACGTGCGAAGGGGCGCGGCCCTCTCCGGCGGCAGGAGCGATGCTACGGCGCCGAGGAGCCGACCGACGAGCCCGAGGATCATGCCGCTCGAACCTCGTTCGCGTACCGACGGAGCATGGCGAGCGCGCGCGTGAGGTTCTGACGTGAGGTCGCGAAGGAAAGTCGCAGGTGGGAAGCCCCGAGGGACCCGAACGCGTCGCCCGGAGTCGTGATGAGCCCGCGCTGGAGGAGCGTCCCCGCGATCTCCTGCGCGGTTCCCGGCCAGTCGAACCGGGGGAAGGCGTAGAACGCCCCGGCGGGCGGTACGCAGGTCAGGCCGTTGATCCGGTTGAGCCCCTTAATGACGAGGTCGCGGCGCGCGCGGAACTCGGACACCATAGCGCGGACCGCGTCACCGCTCAGGTTGAGGCCGGCGAGCACCGCGGCCTGGGCCGGTGTCGAGGGGCACGCCATCATGTGATAGTGGATCTTGTTGATCTCGACGGCGAGCGAACGCGGTGCCACCAGGAAACCGATCCTCCAGCCGGTCATCGCGAGCGTCTTCGAGAAGGAGTTGACGACGACCGCCCGATCGCCGCGACCCCAGAAAGAGGCGAACTTCCCGTCGTAGACCATCTCCTCGTACACCTCGTCGGAGACGATCGTGAGATCGTGCGCCTCGGCGAAGGCGACGAGGCGCTCGACCGTCGCCCGCGGAAAGAGCCCACCGGTGGGGTTGGAGGGGGAATTCACCACGATAGCCCGGGTACGCGGGGTGACGCGCTGTTCGAGCTCGTCGAAGTTCGGCTGGTAGTGGTGGCGCTCGTCGAGCGAGTAGGGAACCGACGTCGCACCGCAGAGGCGTGCGTGGGGGCCGTAGAGGACGAACCCGGGGTTCGGTACGAGGACCTCATCGCCCGGGTCGTAGAGCGCGAGGGCGACGGACATGAGGCCCTCGGAGCCACCGCCCGTGATGATCACGTTGTCCCGGGTCGTGTCGGGGTCCCGGTCGTGGTAGCGCTCCGCCACCTTCTCCCGAAGGGCTGTGAGCCCGGCCGAAGGGCCGTAATGGTTCATCCCGTTCTGGACGGCGTGGCAGAGCGCCGCGATCACCTCCTTCGGGGGCTCGAAGTCCGGCTCCCCGAGGCCGAGGTTGATGGCGTTGGGCGGAGCCGCCTCGAACATCTTGCGGATGCCCGAGATCTCCACCTCGCGGGTCCTCTGGGAAACCATGGCGCTGAGGACCCGGCATCCCTTCATTACCGTTTGGTCCCCGTGTGATTTTGTCTCACTCCGCGCGCCGACCGGCACAAGAACCATCTACCCCGGTTCCTGAGGGAGGTCGGGGGAGTCGGGTACGTCCGTCGCGGTCGTCGTCGGGGCCCAGTTCGGGGACGAGGCCAAAGGCAAGATCTCCGATTTCCTCGCCGCGAAGTCCCGGTGGGTCGTCCGAAGCGGCGGCGGCCCGAACGCGGGGCACTCGATCCATCTTCCCGAAGGGTCCGTCGTGCTCCACCAGCTTTCGGTCGGTGTCCTGCGGAAGGGCGTCGGGGGAGTCAGCGGCCCGGGGATGGTCATCAACCCCCTCCTGCTCGAGACCGAGATCCGGGAGCTCGAGGAGAAGCACCTCCTGAAAGGGGAGATCGTGGTGAGCGAACGCGCCCACGCGATCCTCTCCCTCCACTCGATCGAAGACGCCTGGGAGGAGGAGCTCCGACAGCGCCTCGACCCGGCGAACGCCGTCGGGACGACGCGGCGCGGGATTGGACCGGCATACGCCGACCGGTACGGACGGTGGGGAATTCGTTTCGCCGAACTCGTGCGACCCAAACTTCTCGCGGATCGACTCCGCCTCCTCTACGCGTCGAAGGCCCACCTCCCCGGACTGCCTCCCCAATCCGAGCTCCTCGCGCAGTTGAGCGAGGTCGGAGGGCGGCTCGCACCCTACGTCCGGGCGACCGAGCCGCTGCTCTGGGAAGCGATCGCGCGCGGCGAGTCGATCCTGATCGAGGGGGCCCAGAGCGCTCTCCTCGACATCGACTTTGGGACGTACCCGTATGTGACGAGCTCGCATCCCACCGCGGCGGGTGCGATGGTCGGTACGGGGATCGCACCGCAAGAGCTCGACGAGGTGATCGGCGTCGCCAAGGCGTACGCGACTCGGGTCGGCGCAGGGCCGTTCCCGACCGAGGCGTCCGGGGATATCGCGGAGTACCTGCAGAAGACCGGAGGGGAACGTGGCGCGACGACCGGGCGGCCGCGCCGCTGCGGCTGGCTCGACCTCGTGATGTTGCGATATGCAACTCGTCTCAATGGGTTCACGTCCCTGGCTCTCACGAAGGTCGACGTGCTCGGGGGTCTCGACGAGTTCCCCGTGGCCGTCGCCTACGCGACCCCCTCGGGCGAGACCCTGACGAAGTACCCGCCGGCCGTTGCCGAGGAGCTTGCTCAGGTGCAGCCCGTGTACCGGAACTTCCCGGCATGGCCGGAGTTCACCCACCGACTCAAGGAGCGGCTTCAGCGGGAGGGAGTTCATGCCCTCCCGACGGAGCTTCGTTCGTTCCTCCACTTCGTGACCGAGGAGACCGGCGTTCCCGTGGAGTGGTTGAGCTACGGGCCGATGCGGGAGGAGACCCTGTGGTTGGGTCGCGGCGCAACGGTCCACGCCGGCGTCGCTGCCTGGACCGGATAGCCTCGGAACCCTGACGTTCCCATGGCCGTCGCGATCGACCCGTTCCTGTATCTCGCGTTCGCTCTCGGGGTCATCGGCGGGCGCCTCCGGCCGGTGGGCCCGCGCTGGCTCGACCGCGCGACGCTCGGGTGCGTCCTGGTTCTGATCGGCTTCCTCGGGGTCTCATTGGGCGCGACGCCGATTGGACCGCTTGTCGACACAGTTCCCGTCGCGCTCGGACTCACTGCGATCGTCCTCGGCGTAACCCTCGGGGTTGCTTGGCTGCTACGATCCCCCGGGGTTCCAACGATCACGCCCTCGGGCGGGTCGAGCTCCCGCCCATGGCTCGGAGTTCTGTTCCTGGCCGACGTGGTCCTCGGGTATGGGGTCGGACACTTCGTCTCGAATCTCGGACCGCTTCCGTTGACCCTCTCGCTCTACCTTCTGCTCGCGCTCGTGGGATGGGGTCTCCGGTGGTCGTCGGCCCGCCTGGGCCGCCTATGGGTCCCGCTCTCTGCGGCCATCGTGGGCGCGCTTGCCGGGGGGATCGCCCTTTTCGCTCTGCATGGGACTCCGTTCCCGATCGCGCTCGCAACCACCTTCGGCTTCGGCTTCTACACCTTGGCGGGTCCGCTGGTCGCGTACCAGGCAGGAGCGACGCTCGGTTTCCTCGCCTTCCTCTCCAACTTCCTCCGGGAGAACTTGACGATGATCCTGAGCCCTTGGCTAGGACGACACGTGCGCGGAGAGGGTCTCGCGGCGATGGGAGGGGCCACTTCGATGGACACGACGCTCTACTTCGTGACGCGATTCGGTGACCCCGACGCCGGAGCGTTGGCGCTGGCGACCGGGCTGATCCTCACTCTCGTCGCGACCATCGCGCTCCCTCTCCTCCTGGCACTTCCCGGAGGGTGACCCTTAAACCCCGGTCGCAGTGCGGCGGAGTGCGGGCTCGTAGTCCAGCGGTTAAGACGTCGCTCTCACACAGCGAAGACCGCCGGTTCGAATCCGGCCGAGCCCATTCCGAATCTGGGATAGTACCAATTCCCCTTTTTTGCACTACCCGTGCCGCCCGTCGAGCCGGAACTTCGATGCATCCGGCTGGCAGTCTTCGTGAGGACACGATTCGGAAGGGGTCGCGGCGGATGATCCGACCGCTCGTCAATCATACACTGGCGGTTATGGTGCACCGCATCCACAAACGCCTTGGCGGGAGAATTCATGCGGATGCGGGACCCTCATGCGTTCTCGCGCCCATCTTCGCTTTGATTCGAGAATCGCAACCGTGACTGTGTTCGGCCTTGCGCTCATGATTGCCCTGCCCACGGTCCTCTCCTTGCGTCTGCCCGGAGAGCCCACTGTCTCTCGACCTCTAGTGCCGCCCGGTCAAACGCACCACGGGATTCCTGCCCCAGTGCGCCAGAGCGGCTCGGAACAGTTCTCCGCATGGGCCGAGGCAAAGCGGGCCACAATAGCACCAGGAGTTTCGGTTGGTTGGTCGAACCTTTCTGCATCGGTCGGAGCTGGGCCGCTGGTCCCGGCCGTCATGGGCACTGACGATGCATCCGGATCGACAGTTCTCGTTGGCGGTGCGAGCGGGACAGAGACGTGGACCTTCTCCGCTGGGGTTTGGCGTAACCTGACGCCGAGCCTCAGTGTCCGCCCTGGCACCAACGGCGCCGATCCGCGCGGCTACGGCATGGCCTACGACGCGCAGGACGGCTATTTCGTGCTGTTTGGCGGCGCGCCGGCCGCCGGTTCGTACCCGGGCAATCAGACTTGGATTTTCAAGAGCGGGACCTGGACCGAGCTGAACCTAACGGCTGCGCCGTCGCCGAGGTCGTACGCTGCCATGGCGTATGATGCGCGCGACGGCTACGTGATGCTGTTTGGCGGAAGCTACTCCTACCTGCCGAGCCACCAGCCCGGACCATCGGATTCGGGCGTCACCTTCAACGAGACATGGGCTTTCTCGGCTGGACATTGGGCCCAGCTCCACCCTACCCTATTCCCATCCGCTCGCTCCGGAGCCGCAATGGCGTTCGACCCGCTTGCCAATGCGATCATTCTCTTTGGCGGGTCCGTAACCAATACCACCGCCCCGGACGATACCTGGGAGTTTGCGGGGGGCAACTGGACCCAGCTCTCCCCGGCTCAAGCACCGCCTCAGTTCTGGGGTGCAGCGATGGTGACCAATCCTGCAGACAATCATCTTCTCCTCCATGAGCCCGGCCCACCTGGGACTTGGGACTTCTCGCAGGGCTCGTGGACCAACGTGAGTGGGATCTTCTCACCCGCAGAGCCCCCAGGGCTTGAATTCCAGGCGATGGCATTTGACCCCTCGAGTTATCGTGTGATCCTCACTGGAGGGAACCTCTCGTGGGACGCGGCTAACTCTCGTCTGAACCGGACTCCGACGGAGACTTGGGCGTGGACATCGCCGTCGCTTCAGTTCTTCTCTCTACTGACCGCGAATCGCACGGCAATCGACGTTGGTCAGAGGGTCGCCTTCAATCTGACCGTGATTGGCGGCGTTCCCCCTTTCACCGTGAATTTCTCAGGACTTCCAGCTTCATGTGCTCCGATCCTGCCCACCTCGTTCTCCTGCCTGTACAACCTGTCCGGATCGTTCGCGGTCGTCGCGTCCGTCGAAGACAGCAATGGGAGTCGAGCACCCCCTGCCTCCGTCGCTATCGTCGTGAATCCGGCCCTGTCGCTGACGGCCAATGCATCGATTGCGGGTGGAGTTGAACGGACCGTGTTGGTCTCCGCGAGCGCGACAGGAGGTACACCCCCTCTGACCTACAACTTCGCCTTCGGCGACGGGAGTCAGAGTGCGTCTGGCAATTGGCCCGTGTCGACCCACACCTACTCCTCGGGAGGCCCCTACATGGTCGGGGTCTCGGTCAGCGACGCTACCAGGTCTGAAGTGAACTGGAGCGGATGGGTCATCGTGCCGAGCCCTCTAACGGTCGTGCTGAGCGCGAGCCCCCACCTGGTCTCGTTCTACGTCAACGTCAGCCTTTCAGCAGAACTCGTTGGCGGAGTCCCGCCCTACTCCTTCGCATGGACGGGTCTTCCATGGGGGTGCCTCTCTGCCGACGCTCCCACGTTGGTGTGTAGACCAACTGCCTTCGGTCTGTTCCAGGTCTCGATCGCGGTGCGCGACGCCGTCGGCGGCGTCGCTGCCGCCGCGACCACAATCACCGTTGCCTCTCCCCTGAACGCCTCGATGCTGGTAGTGTACGGGACTAACTGCCAACGGCCGAGCGTCGTGAGCCTCGCAGCATATGTGGCGGGAGGATGGGGGCCGTACGTCTACAACTGGTCGTGGGGCGACGGCACTTTCGGTTCGATTCACGCGCCTCAGGTCGATTACGCGTACTCCTCCGCCGGGAACTACACTGCGAGCGTCCATATCTCGGACGCCTCCGGCCAGTCCGTCTATGCGCTAGGCCTAGTCCAAATTCCCAACCCGTTGTGCAACGCGAGTCCCTCGCCCTCTGGAGCAGCTTCCGTTCCCTGGTGGGAGGGGACTGCGGGGTGGCTACTCCTGGGAGCCGGAATCGGAGCCGTCGTCGGCGTCCTGGCAACTATGGGGGTCGGGCGTTATCGCACGTGAATTTGACCCACTGGGCCCGACCTAGGTGCCACGACCGCGTGAACTTCGCCTCCTATTGAACACCGTCCTCCTGCTCACCCCCAACCTCCGCGCCACCTCCGTCGCGCGGCCCCGGCACGGGTCCGGGTCGAGAGAGCCCCTATCTACGTCGACGCAGCTCTACCTTTCTAGGGGGGAACGATGCGGCTTGGACGAGTGACTGTCGGTCCTCAGACGGCATCTGCCCTGCTACTCCTGATTGGAGCAGTTCTTCTCGCGACGACCTTCGTCTTCAGCTGGTACACGATTTCGGCGACGAACGGGACCCAATCGGTCAGCGAATCGTTCTACATTGGGGGAGTCCACGGTTCGATCTCGGGCTTAGGGTCAAGCGACGGGAGCTACCTGTCCTCCTACTCCGATGCCCATCTGCCGCATACAGGCGGACTCTTCACTGCCGTAACCGCCCTGGTCGCGACAGGCGTGGTGGTGGGACTCGCCGGGGGCGCGCTGCTCCTCCGGGGACGGAGGGGGGCATATCCGCGGGCGGGTCTAATCATTTCGATTCTGGCCACGGTGCTCGTGGCGTCCGCGCCCGTTGTCCTCTTAGCGGAACAGCCACCGACTGTGTGCGCCGACGCGTGGAACTTCTCCCCTCCCTTGGGCGGCCCTGCTTCGGGTTACGCTGCACCGGCCTGCACGTGGGAGTTCTACCTTGGAGGCGGCGGCTGGTCGAACCCTGTCGGAGTCGTCGGACCCGGGTCCACCTTCGTCGGCGAGACGTCACAATCTGGGTGGCACCAGACATGGGGACCGGAGCTGGCATGGTTTCTTGCGCTCCTCGCGTTCGCCATGATGTTCGCTGGGACTCTGATCGCGGCCCGGACCGTTAGGAGGGTCGGCCAGAGCATCGCCTTCAGCAGAACACCGTCCGCCGGCTCACTCTCAACCTCCGGGCCACCTCAGTCGCACACCCCTTGAACGGGTCGCGGTCGACGTACCGCTTTGCGCGCCCGTTGACGGCTTGAAGGCCGAGGACTCGGCTATCCTCGATCCGGTTCGCCTCTTCCCCGAGTCCGACCAGGCTCTCCGTGCGGGTCAGCTCGCGGCGGGGCGTGGACTGCCTCTTTCGAGGATCGACCGCCGCGGGAATGCCTGTCGCACAACCTCGCGCGGGTCACCGCTCAGGAAAGTTCAGCGGTCAGAACAACAGCCACATCGTACTGAAGGAGTGGTGACCGAGCGAGGCGGTCTCGTAGACCGCCACGGCGCCGCCGTCGGAGTTGTAGGCGACCGAGAGGTAGTATTGGGCGGACGGGGAGCGGAGCGGCGCGAGTTGGGTCCAGTTCCCGTGGGAGTACGACCAGGTGTCGGAGGGCGCCGGCCACGAGGACCACATCCCCCCGTACAGGACGACGTACCCGAGATGCTCGTCGTAGACCATCCCACCCATGTATCGGGCCGGTGGGGAGGTCGTCGGCGTAAGGCGTGTCCACGTCCCCGCGGCAAAACTCCACGTGTCTGCGACCGGGCAAGTTCCCACGCAGGATCCCCGGGTTCCCCCCCCTTGGAGCAGGACGTAGCCGTCGGCCCAATCATACGTCATCTGCGCTCCGTACCGGGGCGAGGGCCCGACGCTCGAAGTGATGTTGGTCCATACGCCCGCAGCGTACTTCCAGGTGGCGTTCGTGAGGTAGCTTCCCGATCCGCCGGGAATCGGCATCGATGCGGCCCCTCCGAACAGGAGGACGTACCCATCGTCCGCGTCGTACACCATCGCCCCGCCCATCAGGCTGGGAGGAGGGGACACCGCCGGCGTTCGGTGCGTCCAGTTCCCACCCGTGAACGTCCACGTCCCCCCCGGACATCCGAGGGACCCGATGCACCCCCCGAACAGCAGCACATAACCGTCGGCTCGATCGTAGGTCATGCTCGCGTACAAGGTTGGAGCCGGCCGTACGGCCGTTGTGAGGTTCGTCCAGCGGCCAGCGGAGAACCCCCAGGTGTCGTTGTACCACGAGACTAGACCCCCAGCGGGCCCCCATCCGCCCGTCATCACGACGTACCCATCCTTCGGGTCGTTGGCCATCGACTCCGCCGTCCTCATGGGCGGGCCGCCGACTGCCGCGAGGTGCCAGGAGAGGGAACGGTTCGGGAGGGCGAGGCCGTCCGGGACCGGCGTCGAGCCCTGAGCTGGAATCGACACCGCATTCCCCCGCAGGCTCTCGGCTCCGATCAGCGTCGGAAGGAGGATCAGCAGGACCGACGCCGTGATCAGGACGAACATGATGGAGCGTCGGCGCGTTCCGAGCCACCGCTCCGCGGATATGTCCATAGCCGGTCCCATCGGGGCGACCCGAGGGAGGGGAGGGTCGGAGCCCGACATTCTGGCCGGCGAATCCATCTTCCCATATCTAATCGCGCCTGAGGCGACATGGCCACCGGAATTCTGGCGTGGTCGGTGGGGACCGCGGGGCTCGGTGTCCCGTCGATCACTGGCGCCCCTTCGCACCCCGATTTCGGACTTTCCCGACGGGTCGCGAAGGGAAGACCCCGGATTTCGCCGCAATACGGAGGGCGATCGGGCGGTTCCTCAGTGCGACGCGCATGAACCCCGCCCCGAGGAATGCGGCAACGGTCGCCGGAGGCGAGATCGACGGAGCCGCCGAGGCCGGGACCAGGGCCGGCGGAACGACAATGGAAGGAGGCGGAGCGGGGGAGACCGGCAGCCCGGTCGGGTTCGACGGGGCGGGAGCGGGGACCGTCGGGAGCTCGTCGATGATCAGGGGACCGAGGACGGTGACGCTCGCCAACGGGAACGACTGGGAGACCAAGTAGGTCGAGTTGGCCCAGTAGTACCGGTTCGTCGAGAATAACCCTGCGTTCGCTCCGGCCCCCCCCAGGCTGCACGGGACCGTTGTGCAAGCGAGCACCGGGTCGCGCCCGTAGGGCGTCCCGGTGTTCACGATGTTGAAGGACACGGTCCAGAAATCACCTTGGTACAGGAGGTTCTGGCTCGGGATCGTGCTCCAGTTCCACCCCAGGTACTCCACACCGTTCGCTCGGAGGCTCGAGGGGACGAGCTGGCAGGAAGGAAGGAATCCGTGCGGTGTCGAGCACGCTGCCGCGAACTCCGGATCCGGCGCGAGCTTGAAGTTCGCCGGCGGGACGTAGGTGAACATCGGTTGTGAAGTCCCGTTCGCCACCACGGTCGTAACGATGGGGCCGAAGCTGATCCGCTGGAGGGAAGCGAAGAGGGTCGGGTTGCTGGTGATCGGAGCGTCGATCGGCCCGTGCTCGACGTACTGGAGCGACCCGCTCACTCCGTTGGGGCACGTCCAGAACGCCGGGCCGTCCCAGCTTCCGTGCGTCGCGGCGGCCAGGTCGCAGCCCGCGTTGAGGATGTTGGCCGAGTCGGTGAGGACGTAGAGCCCCCCAGGTCCCGCGGTGCCGCCCGGCAATTCGCTGTAGTGCGACGCCATGCCGTGCTCCGGCCAGCCAAAGGAATACGGGTCGGTCGCGGTGTCCCAGTAGTCGATCACATCGACGGTGCAGGTGCGGCCGACCGATTCGGTGCAGGTCGGCGAGGTCCTCGTCAAAGCGGCAATCGAGTGCGTCGGGATCCCGTCCTGCGAGCGGACCCAGCCTTCGCAGTTCGGACTGCCCCCATTCGAGAACTGGTAGGACGGCTCGCACGTGGAGCCGTAGGCGGTCGGGCTCGTGCAGCAGTGGTCAAAGCCGCTGGCCCAGTAGTTCTCC
>JBGOSQ010000016.1:0-33394 GCA_041476045.1 Thermoplasmata archaeon
AAGGGGGACTGAGATTGCTCCTGGCCCACGTCGCGCGCCGGGCTGGCGATAGGGGTCAGTACATCCTCCCCCGGCTCGCCTACGTGGGGGACCATCATGTTCGGGCGTACCTGACGGTAGGCACGCGGGAAACCGGTGCTGCCGAGCCCCCCGTCGCGCTCCTCGATCCCGCCTCGTGGACCGGCCCCCACCTCGGACCCGGCGGACCGTTCGGGCCGATGTGGGTGGGTCCGCTCTTCGACCCGGAGTTCATCGCTCGGCTCCGGGTCCCCGCTACCTCCGCAGAGCCTCGGAGGACCGCGAAGGTCATCGAGACCCTCCAGGCGGAGTGCTCGGTCGATCGACCGTTCTACTACGAGACCAACGTCCTCGCCCGAGAGCTGCACCTCGCCGAGCCGCCGTCGCCGACCGCACTCGGCGCCGAGCTCCTCCGACGTGGGCATCGGGCCGTACCCACCCACGCGCGCGCGGGGGCGTTCCGGACCGACGCGACGTACGCGGCGGTCGCCGAGGCGGCGCGCGCTCTCGCGGCCTAGTCCCAGAACGAGCGCGTGCGGGCGTAGCTCCGCTCGGCCTTGAGGACCTCGGTCAGGAACTCCGCATCGCTGCGGTAGAGCCGGGCCAGGAGGCGCCGCGCGGTGTCCGGCCCGATCCCGCGGGCCGCGAGGCTCAGCAGGGCCCGCTCGCCGTAGTGCGCGAGGAGTTCCGCGGAGGTGTAGGCGGTCTTGATGAGCGGCGTCAGCGACTCCACCTGGGAGGGCCGCACCGGCTTCTTGCCCTTCCACTTCCGGAGCGCATAGCGCTGCACGCGCTCGATCTCCTCGGTACGGCGCGGCGAGAGCACGGCCGAGAGCGCACCCTTGCAGCGCCGGCACCGGTTGCCGCCCTCGGTCCGGTACCGTCCCGCGGTCGTGGTCCGTGTGAAGCCGCACCGGAGGCAGACCAGGGTGAGCTCCTCCTTCCGGAGCCGCTCCTCGACGGCCTTGAGCATCGTCGGCGGTGGCGTGTCCGGGAGCTCGCGCCAGCGAAGTCGGGAGAGCGGAAGGTCCGACCAAGGGCCGGGGGGCGCGAGACGGACCGCGATGCGACCGTCGCGCACAGCTTCCAGGACCTGGTGCGCGTGCTCGACGTCGAACCGGTCGTGGAGCGTCTTCTCGAGGGCCTCCTCGCCGAGCGGGCTCTCCTGCGAGCGTTCGAGGAGCGGGTCCAGCATGCGCAGGTCCTTCGGATCGGCCGACGCTGGGAGCACGCCGAACTTCCGCGCGACGGTCAGGAACACCCATCGGTAGTCCAAGCTCGTCGGCACGAGCTTCTCGAGGAGTCCGTCGAGCGACTCGGGCGGCACCGCGAACGCCTGCGCCAGGGCATCGCCGTCCGTCGCGACGGGGAGACCGAGGACGATCCACGTCGGCTCAACGGAGACGACCTCGACGCGCGCGCCGAGACGTGCCGTCAGGAGTCCCGCGATCGCGATCGCGAGCGTGTCGTTCGTCCTGGTTCCGAAGCAGGCGCCGAAGATCGCGAGACGTCCCTGCGCCGTGACCGTCACGGTCCGGTCGTCGGGGGTGGCGTCCGACGCCGCCGGAGCCGCCAGCCGCTCGCCCAAGCGCGCCCGGCCCTCGGGGGTCAGCGGGTACGGGTCCAGGTCCCGCGTCCGTCGGAGCCGCCCGATCTCCTGCGCGACCTCGAACGGGACCGGCAGGTCCTCGCCGACCCACCGGGGTTCCTGGCCGATCTCGGAGACGGTCTCGACGAGGAGCTCCCCCTCGCGGTGCTCGACGACCTTCCAGGTCCGTCCGTGCAGGAGGAAGATCTCCGATGGGGAGGAGAGGATCTGGGTCAGGACGAACCGCTCGTCCAACGTGCCGATGAGCCGACGGGTCGCGATATCGCGCAGTCGGTACGTCCGCTCGTCGGGGATCAGGGAGAGGGTCTCGTAGAACCGGTGGAGAGTCGCCCGGGCAGGACGGATCGCCCCCTCCTCCTGCTTGAGCGATCCCAGCTCCTCCAAGTACGCGAGGAGCGCCTCCCATTCGGGGTCCGTGAGATCGGCGGCCGGGGCGGCGTGCCGGAGCCGGGCCGCCAGATTCCTCGGGTCGACGCTACCCTGCGCCCGGAGCGCCGCGATGACCTGCTGCGCCACCGCCAAGCGGTTACGCGTCCGCCACCGGGTGGGCTCGATCTCGCCGGCGAGGGCGCGACGGGCCAAGACGGCGGCCTCCTCGAGGTCTTCCACGTCCAGCGAGACCACGGTGCCGCGGACCTCGCGATCGAGCCGGTGGCCGGACCGGCCCACGCGCTGCAAGAGGCGCCCCGCCTGGTGGGGCGAGCCGAACTGGAGGACGAGATCGACCCCGCCCACGTCGATCCCGAGCTCCAGCGAGGACGTGGCGACGAGACCGCGTAGGCGTCCTTCGCGGAACGCCTCCTCCGCCTCCTCGCGGACCTCCCGGGAGAGCGAGCCATGGTGCACCGCGACGGGGAGATCGGGGGCCAGTCGTTGCAACCGAGCGGCGAGACCCTCGGCCGTGGGGCGGGTGTTGACGAAGACGAGCGTGGTCTGGTGGGACCGGATCGCCCGCTCGACGGCGACGAGACCACCGAAGAGGATGTCGTCCGCTTTGAGCTCCGCACGGAGCGCCGCATCGATCTCGGGGACGGCCGTCGGAGGGATCGCCGCGTCGATGACCATCCGACGGCGCTGCTGGGCGACGAGGACCTCCACGGATCGCGGCGATGGGGACAGGAACCGTGCGACCTCCTCGGGGTTGCCGACGGTCGCCGAGAGCCCGATCCGGCGGATGCGACGACCCACGAACTCGTCCAGGCGCTCGAGGGTGAGCGCGAGCTGGGCCCCGCGATCGGATGGGGCGAGCTCGTGGAGCTCGTCGATGACGACCGTCCGGACCCCACGGAGCCCCTCGCGCAACCGGACCCCGACCAGCAGGATCTGGAGCGTTTCGGGCGTGGTCAACAGCAGGTCGGGGGGGCGACGCGACTGGCGCAACCGCTCCCCGGTCGACGTATCGCCGTGGCGGACCCCGACCCGGACGCCGACCTCCGCGCCGAGGGCGACGAGGCGTTGGGCGAGGTCGCGATTGAGGGCGCGGAGCGGCGTCACGTAGATCGTGCTGATCGGCGGCGAGGGATCCTTGAGCTGGCGCGACAGAAGGGGGAGGAGCGCCGCCTCGGTCTTCCCGGTGCCCGTCGGGGAGATGAGGAGCGCGTCGGCGCTCGAGTGCAGGATCGGGAGCGCGAGGCGTTGGATCTCCGTGAGCTCGGCGATCCCGCGCTTCCGGATCGCCGCGACGAGGCGGCGATCGAGCCGTTCCAACGGGTCCACCGCGATCTCGGGCATCGGAACGGTCGTGCGAGCCGGAGGGCGGGGAAAGGTCTAACGGGGGCCGTTCAGGCTTCGTGCGCGGGAGCCAGATCGAGGCGCCGGAGCCCGAACGACTCGTCGAGCGGTCGCCCGAACCGCTGGCCCGGGAAGGTCTCGAGGTAGATCTCGTTCAGGACGCCGACGGTGGCGCGCATCAGGTGTCCGCCGACGATCCGATGCTCCGGGCCCGCGAGCGCGACGTGGAGGTGGATCGAGGGCGCACCGTCGGCCTCGGCGATGGATCCGTGCAGGGCGACGAGCTCGTGGGGCGTGTCGATCGAGTGCGGCCGGTACTCCTTGCCGTCCCAGTAGCCGACCGTGGCCGTCTTGAACATCCCGATCCCGGAAACGATCGCTCCCGCGCGGACGGAGTGCCGGCGCGCGAACTCGGTGATCTGGGCGAAGACGTCCTCGCCGTCGTCGAGGCGGACCATCCAGCGGTACCCTTCGCCGAATTCCTGCACGCGCGACCGTACGCGTCGGGGGGTAAGGCGATTCCGGAACGGGAAACGGTCCCCACCGGGCTGTTTCGGCACCTCTGCCCCCTTCCCGAGGCAAAGGGTATCTTCGGGGCAGGACTAGCGCGAGTTCCATGCTCGTACCCGCCGTGTCGCGACCCTCCGCGCTCCCTGAGTCCTCAGAGGAGATCGTGCGGAGGATCCGCCCGGGTGGCTCGGCCGTCGTGGCGCTCTCCGGCGGAGTCGATTCCGCGGTCGTGGCGCATCTCGCCTTCACGGCGCTCGCCGAGCGGGCGCACGCGATCACCCTGTCGGGTCCGGCCGTTTCGCGCGTAGAGATCGACCGGGCGCAGAAGGTGGCTCGCCAGATCGGGATCGACCACGAGGTCCTCCGTTCGGACCCGCTTGAGGACCTCGCCTACCGCTCGAACCCCTCCAACCGGTGCTACTTCTGCCGACGATCGGAGACCTCCACGCTCCGGACCTGGGGCGGCGAACACGGGATCGCGCAGTTCCTCGACGGGGTGCACCTGGACGACCTATCGGAGGATCGACCCGGGATCGTCGCCATGAACGAGGCGGGGTTCGTCCACCCGCTCGCGGCCGCCGGTTGGAAGAAGCCCGACGTCCGCGCCTACGCGCGCCAGATCGGTCTGTCGAACTGGGACGCTCCGTCCGACGCCTGTCTCGCGTCGCGCGTGGCCCACGGTCGAGCGATATCGGCTCCGCTCCTCGCCCGCATCGAGGTGGGCGAGGCCGGCGTGCGGGCCCTCGGGTTCCGACGGGTGCGTGTGCGCACCGACGGTGCGGACGCCCGCGTCGAGGTCGGCCACGATGAGATCGGACAGTTCGAAAGGCCCGGGCAGGCCGACGCCGTCCTCCAGACGGTCCGCGATGCGGGGTTCGGGTCCGTCACGCTCGACCCGATCGGATACCGCCCGCGACCGGGAGCCTGAGGGGGCACACTGCCGCGCCGCGCCCCGGGCCCGGAGCTGCCGGCGACGCTCTCCGGTCGCTTCCAACTCGAGACCGATCTACTCCCCCAGGGGGACCAGCCCAAAGCGATCGAGGAGATCGTCCGGAGGGTCTCCTCCGGCGAGAAGTTCGTCACGCTCCTCGGCGTCACCGGTTCCGGCAAGACGTTCACGATGGCCCACACGGTCGCGCGCGTGCAGCGACCGACGCTCGTGATCTCCCCGAACAAGACCCTCGCCGCCCAGCTCGTGAGCGAGTTCCGGGCCCTCTTCCCGAACAACGCCGTCGAGTACTTCGTGAGCTACTACGACTACTACCAGCCCGAGGCCTACGTTCCCCAGGTCGACCTGTACATCGAGAAGGACGCTTCGATCAACGAGGAGATCGAGAAGCTCCGCCACCGCGCGACCCAGGCGCTCCTCACGCGGCGGGACGTGCTCATCGTCGCGTCGGTGAGCTGCATCTACGGTCTGGGCTCCCCCGAGGACTACCGGGCGAACGTCGTGACCCTGCGACGCGGCGAGACGATCTCGCGGAAGGACCTCCTCTCCCAGCTGGTCCGGATGAAGTACCAGCGCAACGACACCGAGCTCAAGCGGGGCCGGTTCCGCGTCCGCGGCGGAACGATCGATCTCGCGGGTTCGGGCGAGACGCTGCACCGGATCGTCCTCGAGGGCGACACGATCGGCGCGATCGCCGAGCTCGACCGGGTCACCCAGGAGGAGGTCCGGGACCTCCCCGAGCTCCTCGTCTTCCCGGCAACGCACTTCCTCACCGTCGACGAACGCCTGGAGGCGATCCTCAAGCAGATCGATGCGGAGAAGGTCGAGCGCGTCGCCGAGCTCCAGCGCGAGGAGAAGATCGTCGAGGCCCAGCGTCTCAAGGGCCGCACCGAGTACGATCTCGAGATGATCCGCGAGACGGGCTACTGCTCCGGGGTCGAGAACTACTCGCGCTACTTCGCCGGTCGAGGACCCGGCGAGCCGCCGTTCACGCTCCTGGATTTCTTCCCGAAGGACTATCTCGTCTTCATCGACGAGTCCCACGTGACCGTGCCGCAGCTCCAGGGGATGTACAAGGGGGACCGGAGCCGGAAGGACAACCTCGTCGACTTCGGCTGGCGCCTCCCTTCCTGTCGCGACAACCGTCCCCTCAAGTTCCCGGAGTTCCTCGTTCGCGCTCCCCAGGTCGTCTTCGTCTCCGCGACGCCGGGACCGTTCGAGCGGACGAACTCGGATGGGGTGGTCGAGCAGATCATCCGGCCCACGGGGCTCGTCGACCCGGGGATCGAGATCCGCCCCCTGAAGGGGCACATCGCCGATCTCGTGGTCGAGCTGCGCGCGTGCATCGCGCGCGGCGAGCGGGCGCTCGTCACGACGCTGACGAAGGCGACGTCGGAGGAGCTGTCGAACTACCTCGCCAACCTCGGGCTCAAGGTCCGATACCTGCACTCCGACGTCGAGACCCTCAAACGGATCGAGATCCTGCGCGACCTCCGCCTCGGGCGGTTCGACGTTCTCGTCGGCATCAACCTCCTGCGGGAGGGCCTGGATCTCCCCGAGGTGAGCCTGGTCGCGATCCTCGACGCCGACAAGGAGGGGTACCTCCGGAGCGAGACCTCCCTCATCCAGACCGCCGGGCGGGCCTCGCGCAACGTGATGGGACGCGTCATCCTCTACGCCGATCGCACGACCGGCTCGATGGCGCGGGCGATCGCGGAGATGAGCCGACGGCGGGAAGCCCAGGTCGAGTACAACACCGAGCACGACATCGTCCCCGAGACGATCCGCAAGGAGGTCCGCTCGATCCTCGCCGCCGAGGAAGAGGCGCCCTCGGGGGAGCTCTCGACGGAAGGGCTCGGACCGAAGTGGCGGGACCGCCTCCCGCTCCTCCTCGCGAACCTGGAGGAGGAGATGCGGCTCGCCTCCGAGCGTCTCGAGTTCGAAGAGGCGGCCCGGATCCGCGACCGGATCCGCGAGCTCGAGCGGAAGACCGGTGTCACGACCCGGGCGCGTGCGGTCCGTCGGCCTCGAACCGCATAGAGTCCCCGGGACGTCTTTAGCCGGCCGCGCGTGCCCTCCCCGTGCCGACCTCCCCCGCCCGTCGTTCGACCCCGTTGCCGCCCGGGTTGGGAGATCTCCGACGCCGCGGGGCGATCACCGAGCTCCTGTTCCTCTTCGAGTGCAGCACCACCGAGCCGACGCAGCTGCGCCCGATCGCGGAAATGCTCGGGCTCACGGTGCAGGCGGTCTCGCACTCCTTCCGGCAGTTGTCGCGTCGCGGGCTCGCCGAGGTGCGGGACGGCCGCTACCGGCCCACCGTGAACGGCGTCGCGTGGCTGCACGCCTCCCTCGGCGTCCTCCGCGAGGACGTCCAGGGACGGCTGGAGCACCTCGATGTCGTGCGGAGCTGCCGGGCGCTCGCCCTCTCGGACCTGACCGAGGGCACGACGGTCTCGCTCGAGCTCGTCGATGGGCTCCTCTCGGCACGGCCGGGCGGTGGCGGCGCCTCCAAGGGCACCGCGCGCACGTCGGTGCGGCGCGGCGAGATCGTCGAGGTCGACCGCTTGGAGGGGATCCTGCCGATCGCCCGCGGCCGTGTGCGCATCGTTACCCTCCCGCTCGCGCGATTGCGCGAGCGCTCGCTCCCGGCCCGGCTCCGCGCCCTCGCTCGACAGACCGCGCCCTCGCTCCTGGCCGCGCAGGGCCTCGAGGCCTACCACCTGCTCGCGCGTGCGGTGCGGCGCCCCGTCGTTCGGTTCGCCGTCGCGGGCGCGTGCCGGGAGGCCTCGCAGGTCGGGGTCGACGCGACCGTCCTCGTCCTCGACCAGGAGCTGCCGCGGCTCCTCCAGCAGTTTACGGGGAACGATCCCCCACCGCTCGAGATCACGCCGCTTCGCTGATCCGTTCGGCGAGGACGCGGAGCGCGGCGGCAGCGTCCGGAACGGGGACAGCACCTTCGGCGAGCAGATAGTCCAGCACGCGCGTCGCGCGTCCGCCGGTAAAGTCCCGATCGAACCCGGGCCGCGGCGCGAGGATCAGCAGCGGAACGCGCCGAGCGCGGCCGACGAGGTCCTCCAGATTGGCGAGGTTGGTCGGACCGACGGCGAAGGGAGCCACGACGATGGCGCGCGCGGAGTCCATCATCGCGCGATGCCGCGCGCGCACCTCGTCGCTCAGGGGGGCGAAAGGGATCTCCGCGACGTACGGGATGCCGAGCTCCTCGCACGCCTCCCCGTCGGAATCGAGGAGGGGCAGCGCTCCGGCGGTCACCGCGTACTGCTCGTCGATCAGTGCGCGGAGGAACGGCTCCGCCGAGCCTCCGCCGCCCACGACGTGTACCGGACCTCTCCGGACCCCGCGCGCGACGCCCTCCCGGGTTGCCTCCGAGAGCCGGCGGGGGAGCAGGTACGGCTGGCCGGTCCTCGGGTCGCGCTTGAGATCCGCGTCGACGCCCCAGACCTCCCGGAGCAGCGGCGGGGTGAGGACCTCCGACGCCGGACCGTCCGCGACGCGCCGACCGTGCGACAGGACCACCACGCGGTCGGCGAACCGGGCCGCGAGGTTGAGGTCGTGGAGCGCGGCGATCGCGCAGACCCCTCGGTGGCTCACGAGCCCGCGGACGCGCTCCAGGAGGTCCAGCTGGTGGCCGATATCGAGGTGGGCGGTGGGCTCGTCGAGGAGGAGCAACGGCGCCTCCTGCGCGAGCGCGCGCGCGAGGAGGAGCCGCTGTCGCTCGCCTCCGCTCAGTTCGAAGACCCCCTCGTCGGCGCGTTCGGCGAGACCGGCGTCGGCGAGCGCGCGTCGGGCCACCGACCGGTCCGCGTCCGACTCCGAGCCGAACGGCGGCTGGTGGGCGTACCGACCGTAGAGCACGTAGCTCAAGATCCGGACGTTGTCGCGCGGGAGCTCCTCCTGAGGGACCCACGCGACCCGACGCGCGCGTTCCCGCGGGGAGAGCGTCCGCGTGGGGGTGCCGAAAAGACGGACCTCCCCTTCGTAGGGATCGGTGAGGCCGAGGACCGCCCGAAGGAGCGTGGTCTTGCCCGAGCCATTCGGCCCCGTCAGTGCGACGAACTCCCCCCGTCGCGCGGTGAGGTCGACGCGGTGGAGGGCGGTTCGGTCCCCGAACCGGACCGAGACCTGGTGGAGGGCCACGGGGGCGGCGGTATCGGGGTTCATCCCGACGCCCCCATGAAGGCCGTGCGCCGGTGGCGCAGGAGGAGCAGGAAGAAGAACGGGGCTCCCGCGAAGGCGGTGAAGAGCCCGACGGGCAGCACGACGTCCGGCACGAGGAATCCGGCGAGGTCGCGTGCGGCGACGAGGAAGAGAGCCCCGGTGAGGATCGAGCCCGGGAGAACCCACCGGTAGTCGGCGCCCCAGAGCCGCCGCGCGACATGCGGCGAGATGAGCCCCACGAACCCGATGATGCCGGAGAACGCGACCGCGATCCCCGTCGCGAGCGAGGCGAAGAGGATCAGACGCGCCCGCACTCGGTCCGTGTCGACGCCGAGGCTCCGCGCAACGTCCGGGCCGAGCTGGAGCAGGTTGAGCTCGCGGCCGTAGAGCAACAGGGGGGCGGCGGCGGCGAGGAGTCCGCCGAAGACGATGCCGTCGCGGGCCCACGTGGCGCCGCCGACGCCACCGAGGAGCCAGTAGCTGACCTGGACGCTCCCCTGTTGATTGAACAACAGGACGAACGCGAGGATCGCCGAGAGCACGTTCGCCAGTGCGACGCCGACCAGGAGGAGCGTTTCGAGGCTGCCCCCGAGGTAACGGGAGGCGGCCAGGATCAGCCCGCCCGTCGCGAGCGCGCCGCAGAACGCGAACAGCGGGAGGAGGAGGTTCGCCTGGGTGAGGCCGACGCGGAACACGAGGAGGACGGCGGCGCCGAGCGTGCCACCCGAGGAGATGCCGAGGAGGTACGGGTCGGCGAGAGGGTTGCGGAACGTTCCCTGGAGCGTCGCGCCAGAGAGGCCGAGGGCCGCCCCCACGAGGAGCGCGAGGAGGATCGAGGGGATGGCGCTCTGCCAGACGATGAGGGTCCAGGTCGCGCACTGCGACGCCGATACGGAGGTCCCGCAAGGCGCGGGGAAGAGCGCGCCGAGGGTGAGGCCGTGGAAGAGGATCGCGAGGACCGTGAAGGGCGGTATCGCAACGCCGGTGAGGAGCGGCGAGACGATCAGAAGGAGCGCGCCGAAGAGAAGGACGACGAGGAGCGGTCGAAGACGCGATCGGCGCCCGACCGTCGGCGACCTCGCCACGAGCGCGCCCCGATCTACGTCGACGGATGCAGAAGTTGGAGCATCACCGGAACGGTCACGAGCACCATCGTCGGATCCGGCTCCGTGAGGAGATTGGAGTCGATCTCCCACGCTCTACCGGCTTGCACGGCGGAGAGATCCGACCAGTGCGGACCCTGCTCGTACGTCCCGACGTCGATGCCGAACCCGGTCCCGTAGATCACCGCCCAAGGCTGGGCGGCGAGCACTTGGTCGCCCGAGAGCTCGACGTAGGGGAACGGGGCCGCGGAGGCGATGCTCGCTGCGCCGAGGAATTCGATGAGGGATTGGCCGAACGAGTTCGGACCGTACGTCCAGTAGCCTGGGGTGGGGGCCGCGGAGGAATCCGCGTAGTACGTCAGGAGGAGGGTGGGGAGCGGATCGCCGGTGGCGGTCGCGTTCGCGACCCGACTGGCGGCGGACCCGAGCGCGGCCTGCAGCTGAGCGACCAAGCGCTGGGACGCGTCGGACGCTTGGAAGATCTCGCCGAGAAGCGTCACGTCGACGGCGATCCCGCCGAGCGTGGAGGGCTGGAGCATGACGACGGGCAGATGGTAGGTCGTCGAGACCTCCTCGACGTCGGCCACGCTCGTGATCGTCGAGGCCAGAATGAGATCCGGGCTGAAGTTGAGCAGCTGGGGGATGTTGACCGCGGGCGAGGTCTCGATGCACATCGAGCTCGCAAGGTTCCACTGAACCACCTGGGAGGCGTTGTAGTCGACCAGGAGCCCGCCGCCGGCGGGAGTGCCGCAATCGACCCCGACGACATGCGAGCGAAGACCGAGTCGCGCCACACTGTCCATGACGCTCGGTGCCAGAACGACCACGCGATGGGGGTTGACGGGCACGGCAACGGTGCGTCCCGTGTCGTCGGTGATCGAGATCGCGCCCGGGGGCGCGTTCGCAGGGCGAAGCTCGTAGTACGCGGCCGTCGCCGCGATCGCCGCTCCGGCGACGATGAGGAGCGCCACGGCGAAGAGGGTCAACGGGATCGATCGGGCGGCGGGGGGAGTAGCCGAAGGACCGGTAGACAAACTCATTAGTTTGGGGTCAAACGTGATTTCTCTTAAGGATTTGTGCGGTTGGCACGACATGGCGCCGCCGCGCCGACGCCACCGGAAAGCATATCTCGGAAACCGCGTCGAGGGAACCGGCGGAGGGAGCATAGGCTAACTTGGCAGACCAGCGGGCTCCAGTCAGGACCTCTCACGGGGGGTTCTGGAAGATTGGTCGGCGGAGGGACGTTCGCGTCCCAATGACGAGTGACTGGAGCGCGCGGAGAGACCCGCATATGGGGGTTCAAATCCCCCTGCTCCCATCCCCTGCCCGCAGTTCCCTATTGGGGCTTCCTTCTCGGCGCCCGCCGCCGGACCCGGTACCCCGATGAAGGAGATCCGGACCGAGGTCGAGATCGCCGCACCGGCGGAACGGGTCTGGAAGGTCCTCACCGAGTTCCGCGCCTTCCCCGAGTGGAATAGTTTCCTGACGGTGCAATCCGGCGCAGCCACGCCCGGGGCGCGGCTCACCGTCACCATCACGCCGGTAGGGCGCCGGCCGATGACCTTCCGACCGACGGTCGAGGTCGCGACGCCGTCGCGGGAGCTTCGATGGCTGGGTCGTCTGGGGATCCCCGGGCTGTTCGACGGTCGGCACCGGTTCGAGATCGTGCCGCTCCCGGACGGACGCGTCCGGTTCGTGCAGTCGGAGGAGTTCCGGGGGATCCTCGTCGGTCTCGTGCTGAGCACCGGCCTCGCCAACGCGACGCGCGCCGGATTCATCCGGATGAACGGGGCGCTGCGAGAGCGAGCCGAGGCGGGAACGGTGGGAGCGCCGTCCGTCGCGTGAAACGATAACGTGGCTCCGAATTCGTCGCGTTGCATCGAACAAGCCAAAAACCATCGGACCCTCGCTGCGTCATGAACGACCGCGACCCGCTCGGAATCGCCGACGCGTTCCCCGATACGCCCGGCCCCGCCACGATCTACCGCCTAGACCGCCTCGAGTCCTTCGATCGCGACCGCTTCGCTCGCCGTCCCCTGACGATCCGAATCCTCGCCGAAAATCTGGCCCGGAACTTCACTCGCGCGAAATCTCCGAAGCGGCTCCTCACTGCATTCGTCCGGGGCGAGCCGCTCGCCGGCCTGGGCGAGGTCCCGTTCTTCCCTGGTCGAGTGCTCCTCCAGGACTTAACCGGCCTTCCGGTCCTTGTCGATCTGACGGCGTTGCGCTCTGCCGCCGTCGAACGCGGCCTCCCCGCCGATCGGGTCAATCCCGTCGTCCCGGTCGACCTCGTCGTCGACCATTCCGTCCAGGTCGATAGCTACGGGTCGCCCAAGTCGATCCTGATCAACTTGGACCGGGAGTACGAGCGCAACTCGGAGCGATACGTCCTCCTTCGTTGGGCGAAGCAGGCGTACGCGAACGTCCGCATCGTTCCTCCCGGCAACGGCATCGTCCACCAGGTCAACCTCGAGTACCTCGCCTCCGTGGTGACGCGTCGGGCCGTCCCCGGCGGAAGCGAGGTCTTCCCGGACACCGTGGTCGGGACCGACTCGCACACGACGATGGTCAACGGCCTGGGCGTCCTCGCGTGGGGGGTGGGCGGGATCGAGGCCGAGGCCGTCATGATGGGGGAGCCGTACTACCTCTCCGCCCCGACGGTCGTGGGGGTGCGGCTGACCGGCGCGCTCCCCGAAGGCGCCACGGCGACCGACGTCGTGCTGACGGTGACGCGGCGGCTTCGCGCGCACGGCGTCGTCGAGAAGTTCGTCGAGTTCTTCGGACCCGGAGTCGCCCACCTCTCGGTCTCCGACCGCGCGACCCTCTCCAACATGTGCCCCGAGTACGGGGCGACGGCAGCGATCTTCCCGATCGATGAGGCGACGCTCACGTACCTCGCTCGCACCGGGCGACCGCCCGCCGACGTCGACCGGGTCCGCCGATACGCCCAGCTCCAGGGGCTTTGGGACACGTCCATGGCGCCGCACGTCGACTACGACGAGCTCGTCGAGGTCGACCTGAACGCGATCGTACCGACGGTCAGCGGCCCCAAGAACCCCGAGGAGAGCGTGCCGCTCTCGCGAGCCGCGGACTCGTTCCGCGCCGCGCTCGCCGAGTACCGTTCGGGCCACCCCGCTCGGGCCGGGGCAGCCGCCGCCGACTCCGCCGCGCACGACGGCAAGGTGGTCATCGCCGCGATCACGAGCTGCACGAACACCTCGAACCCGGCCGTGATGGTCGGCGCCGGCCTCATCGCCGAGCGAGCGGTCCAGTTGGGGCTCCGGGTCCCCGCCGGCGTGAAGACCTCGCTCGCCCCAGGCTCCAAGGTCGTCACGGACTATCTGCGTCGCGCAGGGTTGCTCGTCCCGCTCGCCTCCTTGGGCTTCGACGTCGTCGGCTACGGGTGCACCACGTGCATCGGGAACAGCGGACCGCTCGACCCCGCCGTCGAGCGCCAGGTCCGGGAGAACGACCTCTACGTGGGTGCCGTCTTGAGCGGCAACCGCAACTTCGAGGCGCGGATCCACAACCTCGTCCGCGCGAACTACCTCGCCTCGCCGATGCTCGTCGTCGCCTACGCGCTCGCCGGCCGGCTCGACATCGACCTCACCCAGGACCCGATCGGGAAGGACCGCGACGGACACCCCGTCCTGCTGAAGGACCTCTGGCCCAAGAGCGAGGAGATCCGCCGGCGGGTCGAGGCCTGCCTCGACCCGGAGATGTTCCGGACGGAGTACCGCGCGATCACCGTCGGCGACGTGCACTGGGAGCACCTGACGGTTCCCTCGGGTCTCGCCTACCCCTGGGACTCGGGCTCGACGTACCTCCGGAACCCCCCCTACTTCGCGACGCCCCCCGCTACACCGACCTCGGGTACCCTCTGGCTGCGCGACGCACGGGCGCTCGTGCTGCTGGGCGACCGCGTCTCGACCGACCACATCTCGCCCGCCGGCGAGATCGGGGCGCAGGGTCCGTCGGCCGACTATCTGCGTGCGCACGGGGTTCTGCCGACGGAGTTCAACACCTACGGCGCGCGGCGCGGTAATCACGAAGTGATGGTCCGGGGAACGTTCGCCAACCCCCGTCTCCAGAACGCGCTCGTCGCCCCGAAGGAGGGCGGGATTACGCAGCATCTCCCGGACGGGGAGATC
This sequence comes from Thermoplasmata archaeon, assembly GCA_041476045.1. Lineage (GTDB taxonomy): Archaea > Thermoplasmatota > Thermoplasmata > Lutacidiplasmatales > UBA184 > Lutacidiplasma. Next base: position 14,248 of record JBGOSQ010000016.1, read on the forward strand.
CTCCCGATCTTCGACGCCGCGAACCGGTACCGGTCGGAGAACGTCCCGCTCGTCATTCTCGCCGGTGCGAGCTACGGCCAGGGGAGCTCGCGCGACTGGGCCGCGAAGGGCCCCCTGCTGCTCGGGGTCCGGGCCGTGATCGCGGAGAGCTACGAACGGATCCATCGGAGCAACCTCGTGGGGATGGGGGTCGTTCCGTTCGAGTTCGCCGCCGGGGAAGGTTGGAAGCAGCTCGGACTCACCGGTCGGGAGCGGTTCACCTTCCACGGACCGTCGACGGGGCTCGCGGCCCGGGCGGAGTTCGACGTCTCGGCCGTCGACGAATCAGGCAAGGAGGTACGGCGCTTCCGCGTGCGCTGCCGGATCGAATCGGAGACGGAGATGCAGTACTACCGGAGCGGGGGCCTCCTGCCCTTCGTGTTGAACCAGCTCTCCGCCTAGCGGCTTCGCGCTTCACCCCCCGAGAGCCATTATAGGCCGGATCCGTCCGGTGGGGCGTGCTCGAATACACGGGGATCCGGGTGCGCGACCTCGACCGGGCGCGCCACTTCTACACCGAGGGCCTCGGCCTCCGCTCGATCCGGAAAGGTCGGATGGCGGCGGGGGGGATGTGGGAGGAGCTCGAGGACCCGGAGAGCCACCACATGCTCGAGCTCAATTTCTATCCGGACTCGCCGCCGTACCGCGAGGGCGACGAGCTCGACCACCTGGGATTCCGCGTCCGCGGACTCGGGGCCACGATCGATCGCTTGGTCGCGATGGGCGCGCGCGTCCGGATCCCCCCGTTCGAGGACGGAGGGGTCCGCCTCGCCTTCCTCTCGGACCCCGACGGCATCTGGATCGAACTCTACGAGTCGGTCGCGGCCGAAGGCCCTCCGACGTCCCAATCGGTCGACTGACCGCGCTTGGGGCCGGTTCGGGCGTACCGGACTATAATTAGTCCGGCCCCGCGTGGGGAGCGCGTGAGGGGGGTCGTACCACGAAAGAACCGATAGTGGCGGACGTCCCGTCCCCGGCGGCCGGCCGCGCGATCGGGCTCAGTTCGACGGGGGTCTTCCTGATCGCTCTCGCGATCCAACTTCTCGGCTACATCCCGACGCACTACTTCGCGCTCGGCGTCGGTGAGATCGAGCACGGGCGCGACGTGTTGGGGACGTTCCAGTGGTTCCTCCTCCTCGCCTCGTCGATCAACATGATCGGCGATCTGCGGATCGGGTCCGCGTACACCTTCTACGTTGCCCGCGGCGAGTCGCCGCGGATCGGGACGGGGACCTACTTTCTCCTGCGCGTCGTCATGGTCGGGGTCGGCGGGGCGCTCCTCTGGGCGACCGCCCCGGCGCTCCCCTACTCGACCGGCCAGTACCTCGGTCTGTTCGCGCTCTGGATGCTCCTCCCCGTGCTCTGGTCGGTCTCGACGGTCTACACACAGCTCTGGGTGGCCCAGGGCCAGTCCGTCCGCGGCCAGGTCCCGATCCTCGTCGAATCGATCGTCCGGACCGCGGCGCTCACGCTGATCTCGCTCCAGTCGCTCGTTCTCCAACCGGCGCAGTACGCGGACATCATTCCCGAGGTGACGTACGCCTACCTCCTCGGCGCAGCGGTGTCCGCGGTCTACAGTCTTCCCGCGGTCCTCCGCGAGACCGAGCGGTTCCGCACTCCCGTCGCGAGCCGATTGTTCCGCTTCGCTTGGCCGCTGATGGGGAGCCTGATCCTCCTCTATCTCGCGAGCACGATCATCCAGTTCCTCGTCGTCGCGCACTTGGAGGCGAACGCGTACAACGTCTTCCTCGCCGCCAACGGGCTCCGGATCATGGCGCTCTCGATCCCCGCGGCGATCGCGGTGCCGCTGTTCCCGCACCTGTCCGGGTTGCACAAACGTCGGGACTACGGGCTCATCCGACAGCGGACTTGGGCCGCCCTTCGCTACACCGCGCTCATCGTCGTGCCCCTCGTCATGGCGATGGTCGTGTACCGCGTCAACGTCCTGTACATCCTCTATTCGCTCGGCTATTCCGAGGGCGCGACGCCGCTCGCGATCATGGCCATCTCCGCGGTGCCCGCCGCACTGAGCCAGATCGTCGGCACGTCGCTCAACTCCGTAGGGCTGCAGCGACTCGAGCTCTACCTCACGTCGCTCCAGGTCGCGGTCCTCGTCGCGGCCTCGGCGCTCCTGCTCGCCCCCTACCGGATCTTCGGGCTCGACGGCCTCACGGCCGCGGCGGTGGCGGTGCTGCTCTCGTCGATCGCGGCGCTCGTCGCGAACACGTACTTCATGCAGACGCTGCTCGCGGTTCGGATCCAACTGCGGCCGATCGGGACGATCTTCGGCGCCTCGGTGGGCGGCTTCCTCGCGGTGGCGCTCTTCAACAACATCCTCCCCGTGAACCGGTACTATCAGCTCGTCGCGGGGGTGCTCTTGGGATTCGTCGTCTACGGCGCGATCCTCGCCCTCGTCGGCGAGCTCTCGCGCGCCGACATCCGCCTGATCGGCGGTGCCATTGGTCTACCCTCCCGGTTCAGCGAGGTGCTCGCGCACCTCTGCTGGAGAGAGGAGACGTGGCCGGTGAACCCCCTCCCCGCCGGCGGCGCGCCCGGCCTTCGTCCGCTCGACAGCGAGGGCACGGAGAACCCGGCATCGCTGCGCCGGTCGCCTCCCCTGCGGTAGCGGCTCGGGGCGCGGTATCGTATCCGGCTCTCGGAGCCGGGGCTTCCCCCCCTCTGCCGGGGATTAAATAGGAGCCCGAGGGTCCGCGCACTCCATGGTCGGCGAAGCCCTGCTCGCATCGGACGTCCGCAAGACGTACCGACCCCGCCGGGGCCCGGCCATCGAGGCGCTCTCGGGGGTCTCGATGACGGTCCGACGCGGCGAACGCGTCGCGCTCCTGGGCCGCAACGGCGCCGGGAAGACCACGTTCCTCAAGATCGCGTCGACGCTCCTCGCAGCCAGCTCGGGCGAGATCGAGGTCTTCGGGCACGACGTCAACGACGCGCCCGACGACGTCCGACCGCTCATCGCCGTCGTCCCGCAGGAAGGGAAGCCGTTCTTCCACCTGACCCCGCGCGAGCAGGTGTACACGTACCTCCGCGCCCGAGGGTTCGATCGCGGAACCGCGAACGAACGGACGAGCGCCGCGCTCTCGGAGATGGGACTCGAGGAGGTCGCCGACCGGCTCTCGATCACGCTTTCGGGCGGCCAGCGCCAGCGGACGATGGTCGCGACCGTCATCGCGACCGCGGCACCGCTCCTCTTCCTCGACGAGCCGACGATCGGGATGGACCCGTTCGGAAGGCGCGGCGTCTGGGATTCGCTCCGCGCGCTCACCCGCAAGGGGTCGACGATCCTCCTCACGACGCACTACCTGGACGAGGCGGAGGCGCTCGCCAACCGGCTCTACATCGTCGAGCGCGGGCGGGTCCTCGTCGAGGGGACCGCGGACTCGCTGAAGCAGCAGGTCGGGGGTACGCTCCGCGTCTCGATCGCGGGCGGGGCCGATCTCCAGTCGACGTTCGCGTCGTTCGGGGATGCGGTCGCCGACGGCCCCACCCTCCACGTCATCATCGATCCGGCCCGTCTCAGCGAGATCCTCGGTCTCGCCGTGAAGGCGGGCCTCTCGACCACCGTGGGACCCGTCACGTTGGAAGAGGCGTTCCTCCGCGTCGTCGGGCGGTCGATCGATGAAGACTGAGGCGCGCCACGCGTTCGCGCTCCCCTCCTTCCGCGGCGCGCTCGCCTTCTCGCTCACCGAGCTCCGCGTCCAGGCGCACGAAGGGATCGCGATCGTCACCTCGATGATCACGCAGGCCGTCCTCCTGATCTTCGTCTCGATCCTCGCGAGCCAGTACCTGGCGGTCGCGATCCTCGGGGCGATCCTGTACAGCCTGTTCACCCTCGGTCAACGCGTCCTGAACGAGGCGGCGTACATCCGGCTCGACCACAAGCTCAACGAGCTGTACCTCGCCTCGCCGCTCACCCCGGCCGGCTACTTCCTGGGGATCGCAGTCGGGGTCCTCGCCGCCTACCTCGGTCCGATCCTCATCCTCGTCGCGATCGCCGCGGTCATCGTCCCGCTCTCTCCGATCCTCGCCGCCGAGCTCGCGGCCCTCGGCCTCGCGGTCTGGCTCTTCTCCTCGGCGATGGGATACGTGATCTCGACGATGTTCCGCGACATGCGCGCGATCTGGTCGTACGCGGCCGTCCTGTTCAGCGTCTTCGGGGTCCTCCCGCCGGTCTTCTATCCGGTCCACCTGTTCCCGATCGCCCTGCGTCCGGTCGCGCTCCTCCTGCCGCCGAGCGCCGCCGCGGGGATCCTCCAGAACACGCTCTCCCCCGGCACGCTCAGTTCCTCCGACCTCTTCCTCGCCTCGGTCGGACTTGCCGTCGAGACGATCGCGATGTTCGTCTTCGCGGTCTACTGGGCGCGTCGGACCGCCCAGGAGCGCTGACGATGGCGCTCCCGACGGCGACCCCAACGGCCCCCGGAGAGGGCCGCGCCCTCCCCGCGTTCGCGTGGATCGGATGGCGGTGGATCAGCCGCAACCCCGCGTCGGCGATCGCGCCGATCCTTCAGCCGTTCATCTTCCTGTACTTCCTCTCGCTCATCTCGCCACCGGGGCTCTTTCCCCTCGAGGTCCTCGGGGCGATGATGTTCACGACCCAGAACATCGGCAGCTGGGTCCTCGGGGACAGCGCCACCTGGCGGATCGAGCTCGCCGTCCAGGACCTGTTCGTCGCCTCTCCGCTCGGAAAGGTCCGATACCTGTTCGGCGTCGCGTTCTCGAACCTCATCGCGGCCGCGCCGGCTCTGATCGTCCTCGCCGTCGTGCTCGCGATGAGCCTGCCCGCCGGCGTGCCGTGGACCGCGTGGGCGATCCTCGGGATCGCCCTCACGATCGTCTGGATCCTCTTCTCGGCGATCGGCGTGGCGATGTCGAGCCGTCTCACCAGCCAGCGGGAGATCTGGCCCGTGGGGAACCTCACGTTCACCGTGATCGGGATGCTCTCGCCCTTGTACTACCCGCTCTCCTACCTCCCGCCCGTCTGGCAGGGGGTGGCGCGCTTCCTGCCGACGACGTACGCGGCCCTCCTCGTCCAGGGGGCGTTCGGCCTCACCCCGGCGTCGCCCGTCGAGATGCTCGAGTACGCGGGGCTCCTCCTCGCCCTCGCGCTCGCTGGAACGTGGGTCGCCCTGTCGATGTACCGTTGGAGGTCCCCGTGAGATGGGCTCCGAGCTTCACCGCGCCCTCGCCCGGGCGCCACCCACCCCAAACGTTCATCCCTTCCGCGGGTATCCAATCCTTGGTGCGCACCAGCCCAGATCTCTTTGAAACCGCTCGTGGCCGGGGCCGCTCGACTCCGTGCCGCACCGTACCTCTGACGTTCCACTCGGCGGGGACCCCGCTCGGGTAAGGGAAGACCAAACCGATGGGGAGCAACGAGTTCGACGAGATCCTCTCCGCCCTCGACCGTGAGACCGCGCGCATCCGGGTCCGCGCTGAACCGCGTCGGTACAACAAGCCGGCCACGGTCATCTCGGGGTTCCCCCCCGGCGTCGACCTCGTCGAGCTCACGCGCTCGCTCAAGAACCGGCTCGCGACCGGCGGCTCCGTCGTCGACGGCGAGGTCTACCTGCAGGGCGATCATCGCACGCGGATCCGCGAAGAGCTCCGCCGCCTCGGGTTCGATCCCGAGACCGTCGAGGTCTCGAACGCCCAGCTCCCGAAGCGCGGACGGCACTAGAGCGCCCCCTTCGTACTTCGCCTGGCAGGCAGCGGCCGCCGCCCCTGCCGGAGGGGGTCGGAATTTGCGCACCCCGGCAAGCCTATATTCGGAAACGGGTGACGAGGACCGAGGATCCCGATGTCGAACTATGCCCATCCCGAAGCGATCGTCGAGACCGACTGGGTGGCGTCGCACCTGGAGGACCCGAAGGTCCGTCTCGTCGAGGTCGACTATGATCCGGCCGCCAACTACAATCTTGGCCACATTCCGGGCTCGATCCTGATCGACTGGAAGCTCGACATCAACGACCCCGTCGCGCGCGACCTCCTCTCGGCGGTGGCGCTCACGAAGCTCTTCCACCGTTCGGGTATCCACAATGACACGACCCTCGTCCTCTACGGCGATTTCAACAACTGGTTCGCCGCCTTCGCGTTCTGGGTCTTCAAGTACTACGGTTTCCACGACGTGCGCCTCATGAACGGCGGTCGGAAGAAGTGGATCGCCGAGGACCGCGCGTTCTCCAAGGACGTCCCCACACTACCCGAGGGCAACTTCGTCGCGAAGGGCTCGCACGAGGAGCTCCGCGCGTACTACGAGACCGTTCGGCAGGCCCTCGACGAGGTCAAGGCGGGAAAGCGGAAGCTCGTCGACGTCCGCGGGGTGAAGGAGTTCACCGGCGAGGTGACGGCGCCGCCGGAGTATCCCAACGAGCACGCCCAGCGCGGCGGCCACATCCCGGGCGCCGCCAACATCCCGTGGGCTCAAGCGGTCAACGAGGACGGGACGTTCCGGACCCGGGAGGAGCTGGAGAAGCTCTACCACGGGAAGGGGATCACGCCCGGCGTGCCGGTCATCACCTATTGCCGGATCGGCGAGCGCTCGAGCCACACCTGGTTCGTCCTGAAGTACCTCCTCGGGTACGACGACGTCCGCAACTACGACGGCTCGTGGACCGAGTGGGGCAACCTGATCCGGACCCCGATCGAGAAGCCGTAGCGATCGGGCTCAGGCGCCCCGACGACGGGGCACGGGGTTCGCCTCGCGACGGACCAGGAAGTGCTCGAGCGTGTCCTCGGTCCGACGGGCGAGAACGCGATGCCCCGTCCGGTCCGACCATCGGACCATCTCGATCGGGCTCGTCGGGTCGTCCGTAACGAGGAGGATCACGTCGCCCGCGGCGACGCGCCCGAGCTCCTCATCGAGCCGAGCGAGGATCGCCGAGCACTCGGCGCCGATCTCATACATCTCGACGTCGGGGACCGCCGGATAGCATCGGATCCGCCGTTCCCGGATCAGCGCCGAGAGCGGCGCGGCTGCCGCCGACGCGGCCTGCAGGTGACGCGAGAGGTCCGAGGGATCGAGCAGCCGCACGGTCGCGATCCACCCTGCTCCGTAGGGGTCGTTGTTGAGCAGCTTCGGTGTGGCGACGACCTCCGGGTTCTGCGCGAGGACGCTCGCACTGACGGGGAGCCGCACCGCCCCCGTGTACCGGACCGACTCGACCGTCGCGATGCTGCGCCCTCGATCGATCGTCCCCGATATCGGCCGGTACTGGATCGACTGGAACCGGCCGGCGAACGCGCCGAGGGCGGCGATCACGCCGAGGCGCGCGGTCGTCGGGTCCGACGGGGTCGGGAGGAGCCAGACCTGGTTGTCGATATCGTAGAGCCGGTCCTCCGGGAGCGCGCAGCCCTCGACCTCCATCGGGCGGGGGAGACCGCGGTCCGATTTCAAGCTCCCGCGCCGGCCGGTTTGGGCCGCCCCGGGAATCTATTATCGGGGGTCGCGTTTCGGGGAGCGATGAAGGGGAGGGGGGACCGTCATTCACCCTCGGAGCCGGTCCACAACCGGTGCCGGTGCGGCCACTTCCCGACGACCCACCTCCAGGTGGTCGCCCTTACGGGGGCGAATGGGTCGGGCTATCGACTCGACCCGACGGGTTCGTGCGCGATCTGCCGGGAGTCGATATGCCCTCGATTCACCCCGTCGGCCTGAGCCCCGCGTGCCGCCCGGCCCCAAACGTACAAGAGGAGCCGACCGCGTGAGCGGGGACCCTCTTCCTCCATGACCGCCCCTGCGATCGCTCTGGCTCTGTTGCTGGCGTTGGCCTCAGGGGCGCCGACGATGGCGCCTGGATCCAGCGCATCGGCACCGCCGACGGATTCCGCGAACCTCATTCCCAGCCCCGCGACGGCCGCGCTTCCCCCAATCCCGTCGGGTCTCCCGATCCATCCCCAGCTCGCCGCGCAGGGCCGGCTGATCATCGTTACCTCCGATCCGCTCGCGGTGCCCAACGACGGAGTCCGGTTCAACATCACCCCGTTCGCCGAACCCCCGCTCGGGGCCGACTCGTCCTTCCAGGCGGCGGTCGAGGAGACGATCGGAGGATACGACGCGGTGTTCGGTCTGTTCGAGAACTCGGGAACAGCGCCGGTGCCGTTCTTCACGGTCTTCTCGAACACGACGGACACCATCGTGCATCTCGCCTACTGGCCGAACGCGTCGACGTTGCCCGGGTCGACGTACGACTTCGCGCTGACCCGGACCACCGGGACCCTCTGGGAGCTCGACGTGAACCACCAGCCGTTCGGGGGCAACGCGTCGGCGAGCCAGTTCGATTTCGGGGCCGCGGAGTCGACGTGGCTCGGGGGACTCGGCTTCAGCGAGATCGCACTCTACCCCACAACCTCCTCGGCGCCGACGGTCTGCTCCGTCCCGCTCGCGTTCGCGGTCCACCAGCCGTCGGGGTGGTACCTGCCGGTCGAAGCGCACGCGACGTTCTCCGGCGCGGGAGGACCCGCGTGGGGGGTCGAGGGCCGGATGCAGCACCCGACGCTCGCTCCCGGGATGATCGTCTCGGGGCGGAGCGTGTCGGCGGTCCCGAACGGGACGGTTCTCTGGACCGGGGGCCCGGTCCCGCTGAATCTCGCGCTCACCGCGCCGTCGGACGCCCGGGGGCTCTCCGTCGTGTCCGCGTCGGTCGCGGTCACGTCGGCGTCGGGAGCCCCGGTCCCCGGCGCGACCGTGTACTTCTCCGACCTCCTCGGCGGGACGTTCACCCCAGCCTCTGCCCTCTCGGGGAGCTCCGGGCTCGTGCCCGTCACCTTCGCGACCCCCAACGTTTCCGAGGCCGGGGCCGATCTCCTCCGCGCGACCGTCACGACCTTCGGCTACAACGGCCTCGCCGAGGCCTCGGTCTCGGTGTCACCCGCCCAGCACATTGTGGTGCGGTCGCTCGCACCGGCGCCGGCGGTGGCGCCGGGCGCGTGGATCGATCTGACCTTCGCCACGGAGGACACGGGTGGCGCATCGCTGTCCGGTGTCTATCTCTCGTTTGATGCGACCGGCGGCCGGCTCTCGCCAGCTTTCGGCGTAAGCGGTGCGGACGGGACCGTGACGACGACCCTGCACGCGCCGAACGTGAGCGCACCGGTCACGGTCCGCGCCATCGTGGGAGGCGGGGGGGTCTGGGGCGGCGTCTCCGTGAACGTCACGGTGCACTCGTTCCCGCCTCCGCTCCTCTCCGCGATCGAGGTCGATCTCCTCGTGCTGGGGATCCTCGCCGCCGTCGCGCTCGGCGCGATATTCGTCCTGCGCCGGCGTCAGGCCCGGCGCCCTCCGGTCCCCGTGCTCCGGCTCCCCCGGCCCCGGCCAAACGGGCCCTACGCTGCGGGCGCCACGGGCACCGACCCGAAGGGTTCCGTCAGCCGTACGCGACCCGGAGGAGGTGGGCCTTGAACTGTTGGAGCCGGTCGTCCCAGAAATGGAAGTGCCAGGAACGGGCTTCCTCCCAGTCGTCACCGCTCTTCCAGCCGTTGTGTTCGAGCGTGACGTCGATCCCCTCGGGGGACTCCTGGAGCCGGACGTAGACCTGGGTCTTCGGTTCCGGCTCGTTCATCAGCGACGCCATCGAGGGCGGCGCGAACCACGTGTAGCCGATGTCGACGTCCTTCGTGCAGTGGGTGACCCGGCCCGGGCTCGTGAACGCCGGGTCGCCGGCGAACACGAGGTGGAACTGCCCGCCTACTTTCGCCTCGACGACCGCCGCCTGAGCGAGCCACTGGGTCAGCTGCGCCGGGTCGACCAGCCCCGAGTAGATCATCGGGATGGGGAGGGGGATCGTGACCTGGATGAGGATCGGGTCGAGGTCGTCCATTGCGCCGGCGCGCACTCCCGCGCCCGGACTAAAGAGTTTGCGCCTGCAACATCCGCGCGGTTCACCTCAAGGATTCGGGAGAATCCGTCGCCGCGCTACGGCCGTCCCCCCGCGCCGGGAGGGGTCCGAGCGCTCTGCCCGGGAGAATCGGTCCCGTTAGCCGATCGGAGGTGCGCCGGGCGAAGGAGCGGTGACCGACACGGGGGCGCCGAGCGCGAGGGTCGACACCGGCTCGTGACGTGCGGTGAGGACAAGGATCGCCCCGATGATGGCGATGATCCCGCCGAGGAGGGCGAGGTAGAACCCGATGGCCGGGCCCCACGATATGGTCCCGCCGCCCGTGTCCACCGAGCCAACGAAGCTGTTCGTCGGACCTGCGCTGGTATTCGCTCCGTACTGGAAGGCGCCGTGCGAGTCGGAGGCGAGCGCACCCGGCTGGGCGATCGCTAGGGCGGCCGGGCCGGCAATGGCGAGAATGAAGGCAAGGACGCCGCAGATGACCGCGCCCCGACGCAGGTTCGGCCGGGCACCGACCATGAAGCCGAGCGCCGCGCCGATGAGGCCGAGGATCCCGCCGCCGATCATCAGACCCTCGACCGCGGTGTAAAGCAAACCGGTGTTGTTGAGGTTGAAGCTCGGCGAGTTGTAGCCTTCGATGATCGAGTTGCCCTGATTGGTGACAACCACCCGGTCGTTGGGGTGAAAGTCCACCGTCGTCACGATCATGCCTTGATACGACCCGGTTGTCGAGTACCACGAGAGAGAGATCGAGGACAGCAGCACGATTGCCGCGACGATCATCAGTCCCCCGCCGGCGATGGCCCGAATCCGTCGCTTCCCCATCACGTCCGGCGCCTTGGAGCTTCGAAATTGAAATCTCCCACTTAATAGGTAGTAGGATCGCGTTCCGAGGCCGAGGGACCGGGACTTTGCGTTGCATCACTATTGTTCCGCGACCGTACGGCCGCCTCACGGGGTCGGTCATCGATCCCGCGCAGTGCCCATGCGAGAGATTCACGGGGGTTCTATGACGAGGATCCGGCGAGCTCGTACATCCTAACGAGTTTGCGGTATCGCGGGAGGACTTACTGAGGACCTCGCCGAATCCTTAGATACGGGACGGACTAGGTCCCGCCGGGACGGCGACCGAGGGATGGCAGGGTCACCGACCGGTACCTCGACCGTCGAGCTGCTCCGCCCATTCTGGATCGAGGCGGCCCTCCCCCCCGAGCGCTTCCTCTATTACTCGTTCCAGGCAAGGCGCTACGCGTCGATCGAGGAGTTCCTCGGGCGCTACGGGCCCGGGGCGGGTCGCCGGACCCTGGACCTCGGTGCCGGCGTGGGGAGTCTCGCAGTCATCCTGAAGGCGCGGCTCGGCGGCGAGTACGATCTCGCGGAGTTCGCCGCACCTGACGGGGCGCACGCGGCGGCCCTGCGACGCCGCGGGATCGATCGGGTCTTTGCCTGCGATCTCTCCCGTCCGGCTCCTCTCGCTGCCGTTCCCGGCGGGTACGACGCCATCCTGCTCGTGGAGGTGCTGGAGCACCTCCTGATCAATCCCCTCCTCCTCTTCCGCGACGTCTGGGACCACCTCGCCCCGGGGGGACTGTTCTTCCTGACGACGCCGAACCTCGCGCGCCTTCGGAATCGCGTGACGCTCCTGGTCGGCCGGTCGATCAAGGAGAGCGGCCGGTATCCCTGGAACGGCACCGGCGTCTACGGTCACGTCGTCGAGTTCACCCTGGACGAGCTCGATCGGCTCCTCGCCGCGGAGAGCTTCCAGCGCGATCGCGCCCGAGTAGTCCAGAACGTGCCCAGCGTCCGCCCGACGCTCTGGCAGCGCGCCGGCGTTCGCCTCCTCAACACCGCGCCGGCCCGTCGCCTCGCGCTCGGCGACGATCTCCTGGTGGCGTACCGCAAGGTCGATCGACCCGCCGACGGGCATCCCCCCGTGCCGCTCGACGCGGCCGGTCGCCTCTGATTCTGCCGCCTCGCCCCGAATCCGGCTCGACCGCTTCACGCAACTCTAAAGTGGGTCCCGACGGCTCCGGGGCGAGTGCTCATCGTGCGGGGATTCTGGAACATCGCCCTGGTCGCCACGCTGCTTCTCCTCGCTTCGACCGTAACGATTCCCTCGACGCGCGCGGCCACGTGGTCCGGAGCGGAGCTCCCATCACCGGGCATCGCGGCGCCACTGACCGTCGCCTCGCCCCAACACACGTCGCCGCCGGGCCGGTCAGCTGGCGCAGCGACGGAGCAGCGGATCCTCTCCGCGCTGCACGACTCCCACGTGCCGCTCCGCTACGCCTACCTGCCGAACTTCCATGCCGTGTCCTCTCGGGTGGACCGCGTCGTCACGCCGACGTACCTGCATTCTCCGGCCCCCTACGGTATCGCGTCGTACGGCGTCGAGAACGCTTCGGGGAACGCGACGGGCTACATCCTGAACTCGTCGAGCTACGAGGGCGCGATCACCTTCAACAGCCTCGACGAGTTCTATCTCGACAACGACGCCACCGACTACATCGGGGCCCAGCTCAACAGCGTCGTCTCGAACATCACCCTCTTCGGCCAGACGAACTACTCGTTCTGGAACCAGAACGTCATCACCTACTCGGCCCGGACGAACCTGCTCCAGTTCATCGACAACATCTGGAACTTCTCGAGCCCGGCCTTCTACCTGAGCCCGAACGTTTTCAACGCGACCGGCCCCAACGGGACGCTCATCGCGCCCGCGTTCTACTACGGCTTGGGTCCGGTCCTCAACGTCTCGATGCCGTTCACCGTCGATCTCTACCTCAACGCCACCACGACGAACGTCAATGGATTTCCCGACGATATCGTCTACTTCAACTACACCGTGATCAAGTCCGGCGTCGCGCTCGCCGCCGGCACGTTCGACTGGGCGATCTTCAACTCCCAGGACCCCGCGAACCCGATCGCCACCCTCCCGGCGCCAGTGTACCAGATCAACGGGCTCGCCGAATCCCCCACCGGCTACCTACCCTACGAATCCGAGCTCGTCTTCTGCGGCCCCGGCGGCGGGAGCACCACCACGGTCCTCGGGATCAACGCGACGCTGAACCTGTGGTACCTGGCCTCGAGCACGGGAACCTACCAGACCGTCCCATCGGCGTATTCGTACGGCACCAACACGGGCGAGACGATCGAGGGGGCGACGGAATGGTTCGACGCCTCGAACACCGTTCACGTGGGCCCGGGACCTACGCTACCGTTCCCGCTCTGGAACGGAAGCGCGATGGCCTCGCCCGGCCGCCTCACCATCCAGGGAACGGTGGCGCCGGATACCTCCTTCGTCTTCCTCAACGAGAGCGCCTCGTTCAACTCCAGCTGGGCGGCGTGGGCCCCGGTTCCCATCGGGGGCGGCGTCTCCTACGCGATGCCCGTCGGTGACTACGTCGGTGAGGTCCTGATGGCGAACCACGATCCGGCGGCGCTTTCGATCCGGGCCGGCGTTCCGGCCTCGTGGGGTCTCAACGTCTCGCTCTCCTCGGATCCCGCGACGGGGATCTACACGCCGCTCATCGCGTTCGACGATTCCCAGCTCGCCGAGCTCGCGGTCTCGGGCAGCGGCTCGCCCGCCGATCCGTACCGCCTCCCGAGCAACGCGGTCGCGAGCCTCGACCCGATCTTCGGGAGCCTCAACATCTTCGGGTTCCCGGTCTTCCCCGGCCTCCTCCTGGCCCACACGACCGCGTACGTCGTCGCGAACGACTCCTCGACGTTCCACATCGACTACGCCGGTGGCGGCCTCACCGAACCCGCGCTGAGCGGGCTCCCCAAAGCGAACGCGTTGCAGTTCGAACTGTACGGCACCTCGCACGTCTCGATCGTCAACACGACCGGGATCTCCGGATGGTTCGACGGGGGCACGCTCGCCGGCTTCCCGTTGGCGAGCATGATGGTCTGGAACTCCTCGTCGACGCTGATCGCCAGCGATCTCTTCTCGAGCCAGGGAACGACCCTCCTCCTGTACGGAGGCACGGGCAACACCGTGTGGGGCAATCGGTTCACGATGGATCCGAGCCTCTCGGACCCCGCGATCGCCAACGTGGTTCTCGCCGGAACGTTCGCGCTCGGGCCCCAGGTCTACGAATCCGGTGACCTCCTCTTCGGCAACGCCTTCCTGACCCAGATCCCCGCCTACAGTCCCGCGGCGACGATCTACTACGAGACGTTCTACTCGTCGTTCAACGGAACGTGGACCGACTCCTGGAACGTCTCGGCGGGGCCGGCATCCGGAGTTCACATCGTCAACGGGATCCCCCTATCCGGCAGCATCGTCAACGGCAGCGACGAGGGCGGCAATCTCTGGTGGGACTACGTCCCGGGGACCAGCTCGGTCCCGTACAACGACGCGGGCCGCATCGCCATCGGGGGAGATGGACACCCCATGATCGGCGACCTCGTCTCGTTCGTCGAGTCGGGTCTCGCCCCCAGCACCTTCTGGGGCTTCACGTTCGCCGGCCTCTCCGCCGCGACTTCCTCGCCGATCGTGGTGATCTCGTTCTACGATGGTTCGTTCCCGTTCGAGGTCCTCCCAGTCCCGGGCTACAGGCTGTCGGGCGGCCAGGGTGTCCTGGTCCTTGCCGGCGGCCCGGGCGGTATCGCAGTGAACTTCAGCCCCTCCTCCGGTCGCTACACGCTCGCGTTCTCGGAATCGGGCCTGCCGACGGCGACGAGCTGGACCGTCTCGGTCAACGGAGTGGCGCATGCGAGCGCGACGAGCACGCTCGTGCTCAACGAGGACAACGGTACGTTCACCTGGGTGGTCTCCCCGGTCGTCGGCCTCGTCGTCCGCCCCTCGGCGGGAACGACGACGATCCAGGGCGCGAACCAGAGCGTCTCGCTCACGTTCGGTCTTCCCACGACCGAGTCCTTCCGGGTCGCCTTCTTCCAACTCGGCCTGGCCGACGGGACGCTCTGGACCGTCACGCTGGACGGCACGACGATCGCCTCCCAGTTCGACACGATCGACTTCTCCGAACCGAACGGGTCGTACGCGTACACGATCGGCAACGTCAGCGGCTACTCGGTCACCCCGACGTCCGGCACCGTGACCGTCGCCGGGGGTACCTCGGACTTCGCTGTGACCTTCACCGCGATCCTCGTGCCGCTCGCCGGGACCGTCACTCCTGCGTTCGCATTCGTCTGGATCGATGGCGGCCTCGTGACCGTTTCGCCCACCGGGGCGTTCTCGGTCGACGTAGTGCCGGGATTCCATGCCGTCGCCGCGCAGGCCGACGGGTACTACCCGTTCTTCGAGTACGTGAACGTCTCCGTGGACCACACGATCGGCACGATCGATCTCGCCCACGTTCCCGTCGCGGGGACGGGAACCTCCTCGGTCCTCCTCGGCCCGGATCTCGCCCTGCTCGCGGGCGTGGCGACGCTCGCCCTGATCTTCCTGATCGCGATGGCCTACTTCTGGTCCCGATCGCGTCGGCCCCCCGACGCCCGACCCCGCTCGAGTGCCGGACCACCCGGTCCGTAGCGGGACGCCCTCCGCGCGGCTCACCCCGAGGCGACGCCGCGCCGGCGCGGCGTTCACGGAGGCACGGGGCACAGGAGGCCCGAAATTGGGACGCCGAACGGAAGTAGAAATAGAACGGGCGGGGCAGGAAGCCTGTGGGTGCCCGTTCGCACCCACTCGCCTCCGTCCTTCCTTCCGATGCCCGCCCTTTCACACCTTAAGGCGCGCCGAGCGCGCCCCCGCCTCGCCCCAGGGCATTGGCAGACCCACCTCTTCGCTGTTCTCGTGCTCCTGCTGCTCCTCCCCGTGATCGCGGACGCGAGCGCCCATCCCGTGGCCCCAACGCCCCTCGTCGCCCCCGACCTGGTGAACCCATCGCTCGTCCCGCTCCTGACGGTCTCGAACACGACCACATGGACGATGAGCGGCTCGTTCTGGGGCGCCGACGTGCGCGTCTACTATCCGCTCGGCTCGACGCAGGCCGATACGTTCAACGCGACGCCGATCGAGTACGCCCGGTGGCCCGGCGGCGCCGTCGCCGACGCGTACAACTACACCGCGAACCTGATCTACGCCGTCGGGGGCGTCTCGTACTCTCCCCCGTCGGACGAGGGCCAGTTCGTTGCGTGGTGCCGCCTCGTGGGCTGCCATGCGATCCTCCAGCTTCCCGCCGAGATCAACGACCCCGCGACGGCCGCTTACTATGTTCAGTACACCCTCACGACGCTCCACTTCCGGCCCGCCTACTGGGAGATCGGCAACGAACCGGCGCTCTGGAGCCACTACGGGTTCCCGTGGTCGAAGTGGCTGGGGTCGCAGAACGTGAATGCGACCCCCGGCTCCTACGCGGCGACGGTCCAGGCGTACGCTCTCGCGATCCGCGCCGTCGATCCGACCGCGCGCATCATCGGCCTTCCGGGCGTCGGGACCGGCGGTTACAACGAGGACACGTGGATCCGCGCGACCGTCCGGCTCAACGGACCGAATCTCTCGGCGGTCGCGATCCACGTCTACCCTGCCGCCGGCATCAACGGGACGGCCCCGGTGACGCTGTCCACCTTCTTCGGCTCGCTCGAGGGCAAGAGCTCGCTGCCGTACCGCATCCCACGCGATCGATCGGCGATCCTCTCCGCCTGCGGGACGTGCACGCGGATCGCCGTGTTCGTGACCGAGCTCGGCTCCGGTACCTCGGGAGGCCCGTTCGCCTCGTACATGTCCGGGTTCCCGGCGGTTCCGTTCACGGCGGCGCAGGTGGCGCAGGCGATCTCCGACCAGGTCCCGAACGTCGACCTGTTCGCCCTCCAGTCGAACTACAGCGGCTCGCTCCTCGATTCTTCCGGTGCGGCGTCCCCCGTCGGTCTGCTCTACTCCCAGTTGCTCATCCACCTGCAGCCCGTCGTCCTGAACTACACCCTGAGCGCGACCCCCGCGCACTTCTACGTCGTCCCCGCGCGGAGCTCCGCCGGGACGAGCTACTCACTCCTCGCGGTCAACGCGAACGCGTCGCACGCCGTCCGCATCGTGTTCGGAGGATCGGCGTTCCCGATCAACGACGCCGGTACCTACTGGAGCTGGAACGGTACCTCGCCGTCGCCCGTCTCGGCGAGCTGGACCTTCGGGCACGCGCCCGCGTCCTTCCTCCTCCCGCCGCGCAGCGTGCTCGTGATCCAGGTGACCTAACCGCGCGCGGTCGGCACCGTCGGGGCCGAACGCCGTCGACGGACTGGTCGTACCTCTGTCGCGTGGGCGTGCGGGTGCAGGTGGTCGGTACCGCCGCCCGCGAGGGACGGGGTCAGCGTCTCGAACCGCCCCTGAAGGATCCCCTTGACGCCGCGGAGGTCCTCCGCCGCGGCCTCGATCTCCCGACGCGTGCCGAAGAGGATCAGCGACTCGACGCACGCGCCGCCGTGCAGGTGGACGTGCGTCGACGATCGGACGTGCTCGCCCCAGCGATGCTCGGCGGCGGTGAG
Organism: Thermoplasmata archaeon; assembly: GCA_041476045.1. Lineage (GTDB taxonomy): Archaea > Thermoplasmatota > Thermoplasmata > Lutacidiplasmatales > UBA184 > Lutacidiplasma. The sequence continues at coordinate 31,587 of JBGOSQ010000016.1, forward strand.
GCGGCGCAGCACGTTGGGATCGTCGTGCCGGTAGAGCAGGGTGACGCTCCCGACGGCGTCGGCGTCCGGATCGGCGAGCCCCTTCTCGGCGAGCTCCTTGCGGACGAGGAAGCGCACCGCCTCGGAGCGGCTCATCGAGTTGCGGGAACGGACCCATCGATCGAGGGACTCGCGGAGCTCGGGCTCGAGCGAGATCCCGAGCCGGACCACCCGCTTCGTCACGACGCCCCTCCCGCGAGCTCCGAGGGAGGCGGCACGGACCCGAACGCGATCTCGTCGTACCGGCGGTACCGGTAGTACGCCGCGGCGACCCCCCACGTGACCACGAAGAGGCCGATGACCGCGAACCCGATGTCCTCGAAGCTCAGGTTCCCGAGGAAATCCCAGACCCCGCCGGTGAGTCCGAGCTCGCCGGCGAGTACCGAGAGCAGTTCGATCCCCCCGATCACGAACGCGACAAGGATCGAGATCACCGTGACCGTGAGGTTGTAGTAGATCTTCCGGATCGGCTTGAGGAACGCCCAGCCGTAGGCGAACCGCATCGTGATCCCGTCGGTCGTGTCGACGAGGACCATACCGCACGTGAACAATGCGGGGAGGACAAGGACGACGTAGAGGGGGATCGTCGACGCAAAGCCGGCCGCGACGACGACACTGATCACGATGAGCGTGATCTCGCTCACGGTGTCGAACCCTAGGCCGAAGAGAACGCCGATCGGATAGATCTGGTGCGGGCGCTCGACAAGCCGGAACAGACGCCCGAAGTAGCGGTTCATGAAGCCGCGCTTGGTGAGCTGTTCCTCGAGCTGGGCCTCGTTGAACCGACCCTGCTTGAGCCCCTGGAAGATCCGGTACACCTCGAGGACGATCACGACGTTGATGAGCCCGATGAGGAACAGGAACGTCCCCGAGACCGCGGTTCCGATGACCGTCCCGACCGACTTCAGGGCGACCAGCTGGGACTCGACCGCCTGCGTGGCGACGACCAGCAGGAGGACGAGGGCCACCACGATCGTCGAGTGCCCGAGCGAGAACCAGGTGCCGACCGTGAGCGGACGCTTCCCGTCGTGGAGGAGCTTCCGCGTAGTGTTGTCGATGGCCGCGATGTGGTCCGCATCCACGCCGTGGCGCAAACCAAGAACGTAGGCGAACAGGCCCAGGCCGACGAACGTGATCGCCGGTTGGGCAGTCGTCCCGGGCGTGTCGTACCGTCCGGCGATCCCGAACAGGATCGCGAACGCCGCCACGGTGGCGCCGACGATGGCCGCGTAGAGGAGGATGATCTGGGCCCTCTCCGATGCGGAGAGCAGCACCCCCCACCCACGGCCGTTCCCTCCCACGAGCGAGGGGAAGGAGGCGGGAGCTTAACGTTATGGCGTTTCTCAAATTCGTAACACCGGCACCGGGGCGCTGGGACGGGGCGGGCGGGCGTCGACCGGGTGTTTCGAGCCACCCCTGAATCGGGGAGTAGGAGGATTGCGCAGGCGTTCCGAGCCTGCAGCGGAGGAGTTCCGACGCGATCTCCGCACAATGTCCACACCAGTGATGTGAGAAGGTCCCTGGGAGACGTCTCCGTATCACGATATGAGAGCCAAAGCCTTATCGCCAAAATTCGGGTCCGACGCCTCTAGGATGTCCGCCGGTCGCTCAGGCCCCTCGGAGCGCTCCGACTACCACGTGCCGATCTCGAACGACCACTCGTCCTCGCTGGCCCGAGTTGCCGGAGCGTTGGCGGGAAGGAGAACGCGAACCGCAATGGGGTTCGTGTTTCTGATCCTGATCGTCGTGATGTTCGCCCTTCCGACACC
>JBGOSQ010000017.1:0-32498 GCA_041476045.1 Thermoplasmata archaeon
GAGGATGGGATGCCGGCGAAGGTAGGCGATCAGGCCCTTCATCACCGGCACGCGGGTCCCCGTCGCGCCTGGGAGCGCGGGCGGGGCGCTCACGGGGACGCTGCCGGAGGGAAGGGATTGTCCGGCCACGCCGAAATGTCCTTCGAAGTCCTATTTGAATAGCCCCGGATGAGTGGAACCGCCGGTTTCGGCGTCATCTCCGCGTCCGGTCCGTCGACCGAGCGCTCGGTCCGCCTCGAGGGGTTCGGAGTTCGAGGTCAGCCGACCCGTTCCCAGCGCTCGAGTTTCTGGACCTTCGAAAGCGTCGAACCGCGCTGGATCTCCTCGCGCACCCGGTTCTCGTGCTCGAGCACGTCGAGGGCGCGGTTCGCTACCTCGGCGGCGCGCTCGCGCGGCACGACGACTAGACCGCTGGCGTCGCCGATTATCCAGTCGCCGGGTCGCACCTTCTGGCCGCCCACCGTGACCTCGACGCCGATCTCGCCGTGACCCTTCGGCTCCCCGGCGTTCGGGGACACGGACCGGCTGAACACGGGGAATCCGAGCTCGAGGATGGCATCGATGTCCCGGGCCGCCCCGTCGATCACGACACCGGCGACGCCGCGTCCGTGCGCGCTCCAGCTCGCGAGCTCGCCCCATACCGCGGTCGTCCCACCCCCGGCCTCGACGACTATCACGTCTCCGGCGACGGCCCGGTCGATCGCCTCGACCGGCTTCGCCCAGTCCCCGTCTCGCGTGACGACGGTCACCGCCGGGCCGGCGAACTTCGTGCTCGGGGTCTTGAGGTGCGGAGCGAGCCCGTGGAGGGCGCCCTGCCGCTGGAGCGCGTCGGAGATGTTCGGGGTCGAGACCTTCAGAAACGCCTCGCGGACCTGCTCCTCCCCGTAGCGCTTGAACATCTCGGAGGAGAGCTCGGTCTGGGTGTCGACGGCCTGGCGGATCCGGCGTGTCGCGCCGACGATGTCCGCGCTCTTCGTGATCGCGCCCCCGACGATGAGGATCCGTGCGCCGGCGCGCGCCGCCTGGGCGACGGTCTCCGAATTGAGACCCCCCGCGACGGCGACGGGAAGCGGGGACTGGGCCACCAGGTCCCCCAGGACATCGAACGGCGTCTTCCCGGCCATCTGCATGTCGATCCCGACGTGCCAGCAGACCGCCGCCGCGCCGAGCTCAGCGACGCGCTTCGTGCGCGCGATCGGATCGGCGACGTTCAGGAGGTCGACCACCACCTCGGCGCCGTACTTCTCGCCGCCGCGGACCGCGTCGGCGATCGTCCCGTCGTCGGCCGTTCCGAGCACCGTCACGATGTCCGCGCCGGCCTTAGCGGCGATCTCGACCTCGAAGGCGCCCGTGTCCATGATCTTCATGTCCGCGACGATGCGGTGGCCGGGGAACGCCTTCTTGAGCTCGCGGACGGCGTCGAGCCCCTCGCTCTTGATGAGCGGCGTGCCCGCCTCGATCCAGTCGACCCCGCCCTCGACGGCCTCTCGGGCCGCCTGGAGCGCCCGCGACAGGTTCTCGAAGTCGAGGGCGACCTGCACGACGGGCCGTTCGAGCCGCATCGGTGAAGCATCGGAGGGGCCCGTATTAACTCTCCTCGGCGTGGCGACGCCGTCCGGCGGAGGGAGACCGTATCGTCGCGGTGCGCGTGATCGAGGGCGACGCACGGAAGCTCCCCGGCGTCGCCGACGGCTCGGTCCACCTCATCGTCACCTCCCCGCCGTACCCGATGATCCCCCAGTGGGACGCGCTCTTTGCGCGGCTCGGCGCGAACGACTACGACGCGATGCACTCGGTCCTCTCGGGCGTCTGGCGTCGCAGCCTCGAGGTGCTCGTCCCGGGAGGACTCCTCGCCGTGAACATCGGCGACGCGCTCCGCACCCGCGACGGGGAGTTCCGTCTCTGGCCGAACCACGCGCGGATCACGGAGGTCTGCGAATCGCTCGGATTCCGTCCCCTTCCCTACGTCCTCTGGAAGAAGCCGACGAACCGACCGAACGCGTTCCTCGGCTCGGGGTTCTCCCCACCGAACGCCTACGTGACGATCGACTGCGAGTTCCTGTTGCTCTTCCGGAAGGGGGGCGTGCGACGGTTCCCGCCCGGCGACGCCGTCCGGGCCACCAGCCGGTATTCGCGGGCCGAGCGCGATCGGTGGTTCTCGCAGATCTGGGACGACGTCCGGGGGATCCGACAGGGCAGGGGCGGGGCGCGAACGGGGGCGTTCCCTCCCGAGATCCCCGAGCGCCTGATCCGGATGTCCTCGTGCGTGGGCGAGACCGTGCTCGATCCGTTCGCGGGGACCGGGACCACGCTCTGGGCCGCGGCGCGGCTCGGCCGGTCGTCCATCGGGGTCGAGATCGACCCCACGCTCGTGGGAGCGCTCAGGGAGACGGCGCGCCGGGTGGCGGGGGACCGGCGCCGCCGGCCTCGCGGTGCCGGAGCTCCTCATCGACCGCGTGCTGCAGGTACCGGAGCGCGTGATCGGTGAGGTGGTCCATGTGGAGCAGGAGATAGTGGAGGTAGATCCGCTCGGGTCGTTGCGACGGACCCGGCGCGTGGTGCGGTCGCCCCGGCACCGCCTCCTCTTCGATCGCGGCGACGGCGCTCAGCGTCGCCGCGTGGTGCTCGTGCTCGGGACCGTGCAGATGACGGCCGGTCTCGCCGACGAGCGGCGGGTAGACGCGGTCGACCGGATCGGGCGGGAGCATCTCGAGCTCGGCCGCGCCGCCGCGTCCCGCGGGGGATGCGGTCGGGTACGGGGGCCTGTGCGAGGGCGCGTTCTCGCCCATCTTCACCAGGAGGTACGGATGGACCGGTCGGGTCGGGTCCTGGAGCTCGGAGATGGGGCGCCCCGCGATGTCCTCGACGAGGTTCTTGAGGCTCCAGCTGTCGCGCCGTCGGCCGGGCCCGTCGGCGTTGGCGCCGCCGTCGTCGGACACGTCCCGCCTTCCCGGTCGCGCGCAGATAAACCTACGTTTGTACAGGAAGGCTCACGGCGGCGGGGCGGGGTCGTCGGCGCGTCCCAGCGCTCCGCGGAGGAGCTCCACTTCGGGGGTCGACGCGATGAGCGCGATCGGCAGGTGGGCCGGTCCGAAACGGAGCAACGCTTCCGAGTAGCCCGTCTCCGCGGGCATCCGCGCCCTCGGCAGCCACTTCGCCTCGGCCTCGGTGAGCTGGAAGAAATCCGCGGCGGCCTCCGACACCTGCCCAAGCCGGAGGAGGAAGGTGGCGCGCAGGTTGCGCAGGAGGGAGCGGCCGGGCTCGGTCCCCAGGAAGTCGTCCGGGTTCTGGCTCGCGACGATCACCCCCGTCTCAAAATGCCTCAGGTGGCGGACGAGCCGATCGAGGTAGGCACCGGTCGCGGGATCGCGCGCGAGCAGGTGGGCCTCGTCGATGAGGAGGAGCTTCGGGCCCGGTCGCGCGCGGACGCGCCCGTAGACGGCGTCGAGCAGGTACGCCAGGTGGAACGGAAGGTGCCCCTCCGGGACCCCGACCAGGCTCACGACCGTGAGGCCGGGTTCCCAGAGGAGGGTCGTCGGTCCGTCAAGGTGACGGAGCGAGCCGGACCGGAAGACCTCGAGCAGGGCACCCAACCGTTCGGTCCCGCCGGGGGTTCGGCCGACCTCCTCGATCAGGTCCGACAGTTCCGGTGCCTCGGCGCCCCGATCGTAGAGCCGTCGGAGCGCTGTGTCCAATACCGCCACCTCCTCATCGAGCAGGCTCGGGAACAGCGCGCGCAGGATCGTTCCGACGCGACCGGCCTTCTCCATGCGGTCGCCCCCGGTCGACGACGGGTCCAACGGGTTCCACCGCCCGTCCCGCCCGTCGGCGAGCGAAAGGACCCGACCGCCGAGCCGGTGCGCGAGCCCGGTGAACTCGCCCAGCGGATCGAGGACGACGACGTCGAGGTCGGGGCGCATCCACAGCGTCCGCACGACGGTCAGGGCCGAGAGGAAGCTCTTGCCCGCACCGGTCGACCCGAAGACGCCCCACGAATAGCTCGCGTGGGCCCATCGGTTGAGGAAGACCGGGCTCGCATCGTCGAGGAGGAGGCCGACGAGGACCCCCCCCGGCTCGGTCACGGCCTCCTCGACGAACGGGAAGAACGCGGCGACGCCATCGGAGTGCAAGGTGTGCCAGTATCCCTCGGGGCGGCGCTCCGTGCCGCTCAGGTCCGGGGTCGCCGCGGCCGGTGCCGCCTCGTAGGTGGGGATGCGGGGCCGGAACCCGGCCGCACGGAACCGGCGGAGGAGATCGTCGCGGAGACGCTCCGCGCGCGTCGGGTCCGGTCCGAGGGCGTGGACCGAGAGGCCCACCCGCCAGAGCTCCTGCTCGCGGGCGGCGACGCGGCGCGCGATCTCGGTCGCGGAGTCGGCCTCGCGCTCGAGCTCGACCGGACGGGCCCCCGGCTCGGATACCCCCGAATGGAGCTCCGCGGCGGCGACGGCCTGGGCCCGGTCCAGCAACGTGAGGGCACGATCGGGCGGGATCCGGTGGATCTGGAGACGCACTTCGGCGCGCAGGATGGTCGGGACGAGCCGGCCGAGAAAGCCGAACGGGACCTCCGATGGGAGATGCGGCAGCAACATCGGCGCGTCGACCCGCCCGGATCGGGAGAACCACCCGGCACCCTCCCGACGCGGCGCCGGTCGCGGCGGACCCATCTCAATCGCCTCCGAACGGTCTGGGTCGCCGCGCGATCGCCCAGAGCGGGAGACCGGCGATGCCAAGGATCGCGCCGAGGAACCGCTCGACGGCCACGGGGTGGAACGCGACCACCGCCCACGCGGCGAGAGCCACGGCGAACGCAAGGAAGTACCGTGGGTACAGACCCGGGCGGAGCGCGGTCTGGGTGGCGTCGGACCGCCGCAGCAGGACGGTGCCCATCAGGACCGCCCCCATCGCGGCGGTGAGGCCGAAGAAGAACGGGAGCACGATCGAGAGCCCTCCCGCGAATGCCCCGAGGAGCCCCGACGCGTCGACGAGATCCATCGGGAGCTCGGGGTACGGTGCGGATCGTGATCGCTTCATCCGGCCTCCCCGACGCTCCAGCCGATCTGGGCCGCCGCCGACCGGAGGGCGCCGTCGCGCAGGCGTTCGCACGCGAGCCCCAGGCGGGCGAGACCCTCGCCGACCTGACGCACGGACGCTTCCAGCCGCACGGAAGCGTCGGGGGCGCTCGGCTCCCAGAGGGCGATCAACACCCGTCGGCGATAGCGGCGACGGCACAGCAGGCGGACCATCTCGCCGTATCCGCGTCGCGCCGCGTCCTCCGGCCGCCCCGAGTCGGGCGGGCGGCCGACCGGAAGGAAGGGTCGCTCACCGAGCGGTTCCACCCCCATCTGCACGACGATACCCCGCTCGAGGTTCCGAAGCAGCTCGCGGTACGCCTCGAACAGCGTCCGTGCATCGGAGGGTGGGAGGAACGCGATCGGGATCCCCCGGGCGGCGACGATCGCGACGAGGTGACCGGGAACCGCGGTCAGGAACGGTCCGCTGGGACCGGCGGCCGCGCGAGCTGCGCCAAGAGGTCTCGCGCTGGGATGCGAGCGCCATCGGAACGTGAGGAAGTCACCGAACCGCTCGTCGTATCCGCGTCCGTCGCCGCGATGGACTGAAAGGAGGAACCCGGCCCCGAGGAACGGTATCGCCCACGCCACCCCGGCGACCGCCGCGACGGATCCTCCTACTGCGGCGTAGGCGGCGAACTTCAGGGCGTCGCGCGCCGTTGGGAACGGTCCGAGACGCATCCGGCGGTCGAGCGATTCGGGTAGTCCGACGACGACGCCCGCACCCTCCCGTGTGCCGGGTTCACCCACGGGGCCGGCCTCCCGCACTGTGCCCGCCGGTCGTTGGGAAACGATCCCGCGCAACTCCGCCTACCGCGCTCCGGTTGAGGTGGCGAACGAGGTGGGCGGTCCCGCGACCCAGGAAATCGGCGGCGAGGAGCGGCAACGCGGCCGGGAAGGCCGTCCCGCCGAGGGCGCGGCCGGCCGAGGCGGCGATCGGGGCGGCCGCACCCGAGCTGCGGCCGAGAGTGCCGAGCGGGCGGATCCAGTTCGAGGTCGACGACGACGCAACGGCGAGCCCGCGTTGGAACCCGTTCGCGATGCCTCCGCCGACCGACGGGAAGCCGGACGCGTTGAGCTGCGCCCCGGCGAGCGAGACGAGCGAGGGGGAGGCGAGCGCGACCGTAAGGTACCCGAGGAGGAGCAGGATGCTCGAGGAGCCGACCGCGAGCTCGAGGGGAATGACGAGGACGCACGGTAGGAACGCGAGCTCTCCGAACAGGAGCCACGCACGCCGCGCCAGCGGAGCGAGCGTCGGGATCGGCCAGAGGAGCGTGAAAACCGGTAGGAGCACGACGAGGACCGCGAGCATGGCATTGCGGAGCGCGACCGCCGCGGCGAGCAACATCACGATCGAGAAGATCGCGAACGTGACGACGAACGCGAGCGCCCCGTTGTCCCACGAGAACGCGAACTCGCCGAACCCCGCGAGCGCCACCCAGTGCTGCCAGGCGCCCCCGTCGAACCCGGCGATGACCGGGTACGTCGCGGCGGCGAGATCCAGCAGCGCCCCGGCGATGGGGAGCGAGAAGTTGGCGACGACGACGGCGAGAACGAGCCGGGCGAGGAGGGGCTCGGGGGAGGCTCCCCAACGGCCGAGGAACGATCGTCCCAAGTACGCGAGTCCGATCGCGAGCCCGACGACGCCGAGCGCCGGGTCGACCAGATCGACGACGAGGTACGCGCTGAACGACGCGGCGGTCGAGAGGAACGAGCCTCCGCCGGTCGCAGTGAGGCCGGGATAGAGGTTCTCGGAGGCCAGCTCGGGAACGAGGAGATTGTCGTACGTGGGGCCAATGAGGGCCGACAGGATCCCGGTGAGGGCCGAGAAGAGCGCGAACAGGATGGCCTGCAGGCCGGCCGATCCCAGGTCCGTCACGGGGCGAGCTCCTCGCTAGACCCCGGTGACCACCCAGTGGGCAATGCCCCACAGGAGGCCCGAGATCGCCGCCACGAAGATCGCGGTGCCGATCAGCGCGTCCCGAGCGCGATCCTTCGCCTGCACCTTCTTCGTGACATCGTTCGAGAACCAGCTCAACGCGACGCGCGCCCAGACGATCGCGAGGAGCCCGCTGCCGGACAACGCGAGCAACGATACCACGCGCTGGATCGCGGCGGTGAAGTTCGCTGCCGGGGTCGGCGAGCTCGCCGCCACGGGGGCTTGCCCGTCCGTCGAAGGCGCACCGTCGGAGTGCGAGGGGAAAGGTGACGCGACCGGTGTTGCCGTGAGGCAGACCAGACAGACCATCGCGACGGCGAGGAGCGCGTCGCGCCCGCCCCCTGCGATCATGCACGCTCCGGGGGCGCCGGGGTCGCGTCATCGACCCATCGAAGGAGCGGTTCTCCCCCGGCTCCCCGGACGGACTCGATCCGTCCGGCCTGGAGCCAGTGGGCGATCCCGGCCTCGGTCGAGTCGCGGGAGACTCCCCGGTCCTCGCCCTGCAGGTAGAGGCTCTCGCGTTCGAGCGCGTCGGACTCCTCGAAAATCCTCCGCACCTCCTCGATCGCGGGGACCACCGGCGGCACCGCATCCGGATCGCGGTGTCGCACGAGCCGTCGCCGCGCCAACGCCGCCGCGACCCCAACGGAGAGCAGGAGCCCGATCACCGTCACGATCGACCACGCCGGATCCGCGGAGGTCGCGCCCGCCGGCGGGGGCGCGTTCGTCGGCGCAGCAAGGCCGAGGACGGCGACGGCGATGACACCGGCGGCGTCCGTCACTCGCAGCGTGACGTTGAGCGGCCCGGTCGATCGAGGGGCGAGGCTCCAGCGAAAGCTTCCCGGATGCGAGGAGTTGCCGACCCAGATCTCCGTGTCGGTCGCCGAGAGCAGGACCGCGTACGGAGCGATCCCTCCGTCGATCGAGACGTTGACGAACGCGGCCAGACTCCCGTCGCCCGCCGGCGTACTGAGGTAAGCGGCCAATCGGGGGACGACCTGGAGCGGCAGGACCAAGGTCCCGCCCAATCCCGCCGCATCGGTCACGGAGATCCGGACCGTGGCGTTCCCCACGCCGCTGAACTCGGCGAACCATCGGAGAGGCCCGGGGGACGAGGACGACGCGTTCGGTCCGGTCGAATTTCCGGGGGCGCCGGTGGAGTCGACCGTCCACGTGAAGGGCGGAGATCCTCCCGTCTCCGAGAGCAGCCACGAGCAGGGCACGCCGGATTCGACGAGGACAGGGCCGGCGACGACCGCGAGCGCGGGGGCCGCCGCAAGGGCGATCTTGGGAACCGAGGCGGATTGTGTCGCCCCGATATCGTCCGAAACGCGAACGAGGACCGCGATCGGTCCCGATGTCGAGGAGACGGCGAGCAGCGAGTACGACCCGGCCGACAGGAGCGTTTCGTTGACGAGACCCACACCGTCCACCTCGAGATCGAGGTGGTACGGGGGAACGCCCCCCGAGAGGACGACGCTGAGATCGAACGGGATCCCGACGTCCGTCACGTTCGTCGCAGCGATCTCGACATCGATCCCCGGGACCACGGGCTCGGTGTACGTCGCGGCGGCCAGACCGCCCGCGACGTCGTGGACCGACACCGTCGCGGTGAGGTTCCCGAGCGCGACCGTGACCGAGGAGAAGTTCGCCAACGATCCCACGTTCCCCGTCGAATCCGACCAGTCGAACCGGAACGGCGCGGTTCCGCCGAGCACGATGGCGGAGAACGTGACCGGGACCCCGGGCTCGGTGAGCCCGCGGTCGACCGCCACGACCACGGAGAAATCGGCGAGCCCGCCCGGGGCGATCGGCACCATGCGCTCCGGAGCCGGAACCGGGGCCCCCAGGACGGAGGGGGAGGCCGCCACCAGGACGATCAGGACTCCGACGAACGTTCCCACGAGACCGAGCGTGCTGTCGATCGATCGATACCAACCCTTCGCCACTTCGCCACCCTGCCCAACGAGGGGCGGGGTGTATTTTCGGGACGTCTCACGCCTGAACGGTGGAAGATGCGGCCGCCCCGTCGATCGTGAGGGCGACGTGCTCCCGCGTGAACGGAGCGAGATCCCGGGTCCCCCGCACGGCGAGGTGGTGCCGCGTGAGCTCGCGGCGCGCCTCGTCGACGACGCTGCCGGCCGATCGCGCCTGGGTCACTGAACGGACCTTCAGCATCAGGAGCCCCGCGCCGCCGGGGGCGAGGCACGCGTCGGCGTTCTCTCCGAAGATCTGCGCCTGCCCGCGCTGCGCGATATCCTGGTAGAGCAGATCGACGACGCCGACATCGGCCGCATACCGTTCGGGGAGCTGGGCGTCGGCCAGGAGCGGAAAGAGGTTCGACCGGGTGCGGGCGAGGCTGAGGAGGGGGGCGAAGACGACCGGGCTCTTCTCGACGACGAAGATCTCGCCCTTCGGGAGGAGGTCGGAAAGATGGCTCACCGTCGTCCCGTGCGCCCCACCGAGATACAGGACCCGGCGCGCGCCGGCCCACGGGGCGGACGTCGCTCCCTTGAGCAGGAACGCCGCGAGCTTGGATCGGAACGGGTCCCAGCGCCGGTACTCGACGCCGCGCTCGGAGCGGAGGTCCTCACCGTACGCGCGGAGCCCTGGGGTGAGGTTGGTCGTGTACAGGTCGCGGCCCATCCGGCCCACGCCCTCCCAGTCGGTCGCCTCCATCGTCGGGCCCTCACTCGACCGCGACGAGAAGCTCGATCTCCACGGGCGCGTTCAGGGGAAGCGAGGGAACGCCGACGGAGGCGCGGGCCGGTCGGCCGGCTTCGCCGAAGATCTCGAGGAGGACCTCGGTCGCGCCGTTGCCGACCTCGTGCTGCCGGTCGAACCCGTCGGCGGAGGCGACGTAGACGCCGACGCGGAGGACGCGTCGGACCCGGTCGAGCGATCCCAGGGTCGAGGCGAGCGCGCTGAGCGCCTGCAGCGTCGCGGTACGAGCGAGATCCTTCGCCCGTTCGAGCGTCACATCGCGGCCGACCTGCCCCGGCGAGGTAGCGACGCCGCCCTCCAGCACGATCTGGCCGGAGACGAACGCCTGGCCGCGGTCGACGACGACCGGCGCGTAGGAGCCCGAGGGGCGCGGCGGAAGTGGCAACGCGATCCCGAGCTCCCGCAGTCGTTCGGTCGGGGTCGGGGACATCGTTCGGGGTAGCGAGCCTGACGCAAAACGATGCCGTTCCGATCCCGGAACGGCGTTCGCCGCCGAACCGTTAAAGCGTGGGGCGCCTTGGATTCTGTGATGTCGGGATTCCTACGGCGCCTCCGGCGAACGAAGGAGGAGGAGCCGACCGAACCGGACGCGTCGGCGCCGGAGGAGACAGAGCCCCCGGCCGAGAGCGAAGGAGAGGCGACCGAGTCCGAGCCGACGTCCGACGGCGAGCCGGAACCCGCCACGACGCCGCGCGCGTCCCGTGGACCTCCGCCCCGCCGACCGCCACCGCCCGTGCGAACCCACACAGCGCGCCCGTCCGCTCCCGCACCGCCCGAGCCCGCCGAGATCCCGATCGACGAGGTCGCATCGATCCCGCCCGAGGTGGCCATTCCCGAGGCGGCGACTCCCGAGGCGATCGAGACGGACGTGACCCCGGAGCTTCTCGCCCCTACGCCCCCGGTCGTCGACGCCCCGATCGCGCTGCCTCCGCCCCTTCCCGAGGCCGATCGCGACGCCGCGATGAGCTCGCTCTCGCGCCACCGACCCGGATCGGCGTGCTTCCTCTGCGGTACCTCGATGCAGGGCACGTTCTGCCCGACGTGTCGGATGGATTGGAACGAGTAGGCGGGAGCGCCGGGTCTCCGAGGAGCCCGTATCGCCCGCGCGGCGGCGACGCGGTATCGCTCCCCTTATAGCGGGCGCTCGGCCTCGGCCGCCGATGACCTCGGCCGCGCCCTCGCCGGACCCTCGCCCCTCTGATGTGCTGACCGACATCGAGCGCCGGATCGTCGACCACACGTTCGTCTTCCAGCCGAGCTACGCGGTCTTTCTCGGCCTCCACGAGTACGACGGCCGCGTGGCGGACCTGTCACGGTCGGGGACCGACCGATGGGCCGGGGACGCCGACGTGCTTCTGCGCGAGCTCGCCGCGCTCGATCTGACCGGCCTCCCGTTCGCCCGGAGCCTCGACGCCACGCTCCTCCAGCTCCTCCTCGATAGCCCCCTCTTCGATCTCCGCGAGTCCCGCGACCTCGACCGGAACCCGATGGCGTACGTCGGACAGGTCTCGCTGACGGCGTACCTCGTCCGCGAGTACGCGCCGGCGCAGCAACGGGTCCAGGCGATGGTGCGCCTCCTCGGATCCGTCCCCACGGTGCTCGACGCGGGACGGCAGCGGCTCGACGCGCGCCTACCGGAGCCGTTCGTTCGCCTCGCCCTCGCGATGTCCTCCGGCCTCCCCGCGCACCTGGACGAGGCCGAGGCGTTCGCGCGCCGCGCATCGCCCAACCTCGGCGACACCTTCCACCACGCCCGGCAGGACGCCGAGCAGAGCATCAACGAGTTCGTCGGCCGGATGAAGGACGAGTACCTGCCGAAAGCGACCCAGGACTTTGCGCTCGGCCCGGAGCGGTTCCAGCGTCTTCTCTGGGTGCGCGAGGGGATCCGCGCGCCGTTCGCGGACGTCCTCAAGGCGGGGCGCGCCGACCTGGAGCGCAACCAGGCGCGCCTCGCCGAGATCGCCGCGACGCAGCGCCCGGGAATGGCGACCGCGCCCGCGATCGCCGAGCTGTTCGAGGGCGTCTACGCGAAGCACCCGACCGCGGAGCGCCTGGTACCGCTCGCCCAGGAGTACGTCGAGGAGACGCGCCGCTTCGTCCAGGAGAAGGACCTCGTCACGATCCCCGAGCCCGCGATCTGCCGCGTCGAGGAGACGCCGGTCTACGGCCGCGCCCTCTCGACGGCGAGCATGAACCCGCCCGGCCCGTTCGACGTCGCGGGCGACGAGGGGATCTACTTCGTGACCCCCGTCGACACGACATGGAGCCCCGAGCGGCAGGAGGAGTGGCTGCGCTCCCTCAACAACACGATGCTCCGGAACGTCACCGTCCACGAGGTCATCCCGGGCCACTACCTGCAGTTCCTCCACTTCCGTCGGACGGCCGGGACGCTCGCGCGCAAGGTCTTCCTCTCCTCGTCGTTCGCCGAGGGCTGGGCCCACTACTGCGAGCAGCTGGCGATCGAGGCCGGCCTCGGCGCGGGCTCGCACGACGCCGAGCTCGCCCAGATCCACGACGCCCTCCTCCGCAACTGCCGCCTCATCGCCTCGATCGGCCTCCACACGGAGGGCTGGACCGTCGCCCGGGCGACGGAGCTGTTCCAGCGCGAGGCGCACTTCGAGACCCTCCCCGCCGAGCGCGAGGCGATCCGCGGCACGTTCAACCCGGAGTACTTCTGCTACACCTTGGGCAAGCTCGCGATCCTCGACGCCCGGACCAAGAACCTGGGCCCGCGGTTCGGGGGCTCGCTGCGGGCGTTCCACGACCGACTCCTCGGGTTCGGATGCCCCCCGGTGGGGGTTCTCGAGGCGCTGCTCGCCGGACCGGCATAGGGCCGAGCGTTCGGTCTGCGCTCGGGGGGAGCGGTGAGCGAGTTCAATCTCTCGCCGGGGATCACGCCCGAGCTCGTCGGCGTCGTCGTCCTCGCGTTCCCGCTCCTGGTGGCCTTGCTCTACCGCGTCGATCGGGAGCGCGGGGTCGAGTGGGCATTCGCCCTCAACGCGCTCGGGCTCGGCGTCGTGAAGCTCGTGACCGACTATGCGGACCTGGGGGACGTTGCCGTTGCGCTGGCGGGAGTCTTCGGCGGCCTGCTCCTTCTCGCGCGATCAATGGGCCCGCGTCCCCGGCCCTCGGCCGGCCTCGCGCTGTTGGGCCTTACGGTCGCGGCGATCGGCGGGATCAAGGTCGCGCGGGACTTCTTCGATCCGTTCGACCTACTCCTCGCAACGGTGCTGATAGTGGTCGGCGTCTGGCTCGCTACGCCGTGGCTCCGAGCGTGGGGTCGCGGGTCCCGCCCAGTGGCCCTCTAGTCCGATCGGACAGGCCCCGGACCGTCGCAGCCGCGCGCGAACAGGCCGGATCTAGGCCGCTCGCAGCTCCGTCCATACGCCCGGCGCGACCGCAAGAGCCTCGTGGCGTCGAAGTTGACGTTAACTTGGCGCGTCGATACCCTCCGACGCGATGTGGTGGCATAAGGTTGGGTCCCTACGCCTCGGAATGCCCCTCGCCGTGTGGGCGATCGCCCTTCTGGCCATCGCGTCGACGATCCCATGGCACGCGGACAACGCCGGGGGAGTTCCCGGATCCGCGCCGTTCCGTTCCGCCGGCGAGATGGTGCCGCTTCCTGCCCTGTCCTCCCCGCATTCGCTCGGGGCGGCGAAGGCACCGGCTCCGATCGCGACCGCCGTGGGCCCCCGGGTCGCCAGCCCTGCCACCTCTTCCTACTGGTCGTCCGTGCTCACCCCCACGGCACCCAGCGACCGGGGATCGGCCGCGATGGCGTACGATCCGGACGTCAGCGGGCTGATCCTCTTCGGCGGCGCGGGGCCGGGCCAGACGGTCCCCACCGATACCTGGCTCTTCGCGAACGACACCTGGACTAATCTCACGCCGTTCCTCAGCGTCTCTCCGCCCGCGCGCTCGGGCGCGGCCATGGCGTACGACACCTCGGACGGGTACCTGCTCATGTTCGGGGGGATCAGCGGCTTCGGCGGACACGCGATGTACGATACGTGGAAGTTCGAGAACGGAGCGTGGACGAACCTCACAATCTTTCTGAATCCATCGCCGCCCGCCCGGTATTCGGGCGGGATGACGTACGACTCCATCAACAACGAGATCGTGCTTTTCGGAGGATACGGTCTCGGGGGCGGCCTTGGCGACACCTGGGTGTTCAGCACGGGGGCGTGGAGCGATCTCACGAGCACGCTCACGACGAGTCCGCCGGCCCGTTCGTACACGACGTTCGCGTTCGACGCGGCGGACGGGTACTCCGTCCTCTTCGGCGGCGTCGACGCAGGGAGCTTCCAGTACACGAACGACACGTGGCTGTTCCAGAACGATCAGTGGCGGGACGAGACCTCCGTCCTCTCCACGGCTCCCTCGCCTCGACGGGCCGCGGCCCTGTCGTATGACGCTGGGGACGCCGAGATCGCTCTCTTCGGCGGTCAGACCGCGAGTGGCCCGATCTCGAACGAGTTCTGGACCTACTCC
Source organism: Thermoplasmata archaeon (assembly GCA_041476045.1). Classification (GTDB taxonomy): domain Archaea; phylum Thermoplasmatota; class Thermoplasmata; order Lutacidiplasmatales; family UBA184; genus Lutacidiplasma. The sequence continues at coordinate 14,224 of JBGOSQ010000017.1, forward strand.
CAGGGAGCCTGGGCACAGGCAACGCCATTCCCGGTGGCGTGGCCCCCCGCCCGATTCGTGGCGTCGCTCACCGACGTACCTGCGTTGAATCAGCTCGTGCTCTTCGGGGGATGTACCGTCGTCGGATGCGGGAACGCCGTCAACGACACGTGGGCGCACCCGGAGCCCATCCCCCTCTCCGTCGGACTCTCCGCAACTCCCACGCTCGTCGAGCTCGGGCAGGCCGCGACGATCGGCGCCGCGGCGGCCGGAGGGCTTCCGCCCTACCAGTACGCGTACTCGGGTCTTCCCGCGGGCTGCCCATCGTACGACCTCGCCCTCTTCGTGTGCTTCCCGGCCAGCACCGGTACATTCTCGATCGTCGTGACGGTCACCGATTTCGCTTCCGATTCGTCGAGCTCTCCCTCCGCGCCCCTCCAGGTCGTCGAGGCTCCCTCGGCGACGGTCGCAGGCACGTCCGCGACGGATGTCGGCCTTCCCGTCGTGCTCGGGGCCACGTTGGCCGGGGGACTCGCTCCCTACACCGTGACCTGGCACGGCCTGCCGACCGGCTGCGCGAGCACGAACTCGCCGGGGATCGCGTGCACGGCCCTGTCGGCCGGGATCGACCAGACCTACGTCACCGTCCGTGACGCGTTGGGAGGCGTCACCACCTCTCTCTCGCACTCGGTAACGATCAACGCCCTTCCCGGCGTCACCCTCCTCGTGCCGGTCCCGGCGGGCCCGGCCCCGTTCACCGTCGGGCTCCTGGCGAGCCCCAGCGACGGGACGGCGCCGTTCTCCATCCAGTGGGCCCTCGGTGACGGCACGAGCGGATCGGGTCTCGCGATCACCCACACCTACGCCGTCGTCGGGAACTACACGGTCGAGGTCTGGGCGACCGACGCGGTCGGGAGCTCGACGCACGCGGCGACGGTGGTGTCCGTATCGCCGCTTACCCCGCCGGCCCAGGACCATACGATCTGGAAGAACACGACGCGCTACGCCAACACCACCACGACCGAAGGGTTCCCGATCACGACCCTCGGCGCGGTGGCCGCGGTAACCCTTCTGGCCGGGGCAGCGATCGGCTGGGTCCTCGCGTCCCGCCGTCGGGTCCCACCCAAGCGATCCTGACGAGCGACCTTCCGCGCGTTGGAGCACCCGCGCGGGTCCCGCTTCGTGGCCGTTCCGGTCAGTGAGCTACCGGTGAAGGAGGACGGACCTTCCCGGGGATGATCCGGACGAACTCTTCGAGGATCGGGGCCAGACGGTCGTCGAGGTCCTGGTACTCGTAGAGCACGTTGAGGATCGGCACGTCGAGGTGGACCAACCGCTGGAGGTCGACGGGGCTCCCGTCGACGACGATCTCCGCCCCGGAGCGTCGGATCGTCTCCTCGAGTTCCTTGACCTGCGCCATCGAGTAGCCCATCGCGGGAAGGATGTCGTGCAGGTGCGGGTACTCCTCGTAGATGCGGGCGATGCTCCCGACCGCCGAGAGCCGTGCGTCGAGGATGTGGGCCCCGTGGGCGCGGGCGAGGAGCGTGCCGGCCCCAAACCCGAGCCCCCCGTGCGTCACCGTCGGGCCGTCCTCGACGACGAGGACGTTCTTGCCGCGGAGCCGCTCGGGGTGATCGGCCGAGAGCTTCAACGCGCCGCGGACGACCCGCGCCGTCGGGTTCACCAATGCCGCGTTCGCCTCGATCGAGCGCACGTCCTCCGGTCGGGCGGAATCGGTCTTGCTGATCACGATCACGTCGGCCATGCGGAAGTTCGCCTCGCCCGGGTAGTACGAGAGCTCGTGGCCCGAACGGTGCGGGTCGGCGACGACGAGCTGGAGGTCCGGGGTGTAGAAGGGGAGGTCGTTGTTGCCACCGTCCCAGAGGACGACGTCGGCCTCCTTCTCGGCGGCGCGCAGGATCGGCTCGTAGTCGACGCCCGCGAAGACGACGGCGCCGTCGCGGATGTGCGGCTCGTACTCCTCGCGCTCCTCGATCGTGCAGTGGGCGCGGTCGAGGTCGTCCGGCGTCGCGAACCGCTGGACCGCCTGGGCGGCGAGGTCGCCGTACGGCATCGGGTGCCGGACGATCGCGACGCGGAAGCCCCGCGATCGGAGGAAGCGGGAAACGAAGCGCGTGAGCGGGCTCTTCCCGGAGCCGGTGCGGACGGCGCAGACGCTTAGGACCGGTTTCACCGACGCGAGCATCGTGTCGCGGGGGCCGGCAAGAAGGAAGCTCGCTCCAGCGGCGAGGGCGATCGAGGCCTTGTGCATCACCTCGGCGTGGGGGAGGTCCGAGTAGGCGAGGACGACCGTGTCGATCTTCTCGCGCCGGACCAATTGGGCGAGGTCGGCCTCCGGGACGATCGGGATCCCCTTGGGGTAGCCGCGGCCGGCGAGCGCCGCCGGGTAGACGCGGCCGGAGATGTTCGGGATCTGCGCGGCGGTGAACGCGACCACCTCGAACTCGGGCCGGTCCCGGTAGAGCAGGTTGAAGTTGTGGAAGTCCCGACCGGCCGCCCCCACGATCACGACGCGCCGACGCGACATGGTCGGGGCTCCCCCGCGACCCACGATAAATGCTCCGTCAAGCAGAGCGGAGGGTTCCCCGCCGCGGTGGGCCCAGGTCCTAGCGACGGGAATGGTGCTCGCGACGGAAGTCGCGCTCGAGCGCACGGGCGAACCGCTGCCAGGCGATCGTCGAGTTCCGTTCGCGTTCGGCCTTCGTGATCCGCCGCTCCGGTGGTACCAGGTCGCGCCGGCGCCACCGGAGATCGAGCTCGACCCGACCGTCGCCGCGCTCGCTCAGGTGGTAGACGGCGATGGCCTCGCTCCGGTTGCCCCGTTCGAGGAGCTCCCAGGCACGAGGCGGATGGAAGGTGACGACGTCGTGGCTCCAGTTCCAGCCCGTCGGCGTCTCCTCGAGGTCCTCGAAGACGGCGCGCCGTCGCGTGTGCTCGAGCACCTTCCGGGAGAACTTCTCCCCCTCGAGCGCGGGATCCTCCGGGGAGTAGTCGGTGCACCATCGGTACACGAAATCGAGCGGAGCACGGAACGTCATCCGAACCCTAAACTCCGGTCCGGGCCAGCTGGTGATCCGGGAGCGCGATGGGGGAGGCGCCATGTCGTCGCGACCCGCCGCGGCGCATAACGATTCGGAGCCGTTCGGGCGGTTACGGGAAGGTTACGAACCGATTTATGGGGCCGCCGGGCTGGACTCGGGGAATGGCGATCCCGAAACCCACGGTCCAGCAGCTCCTCGCGGAGAACAAGGACTACCACAGCCCCGATTGCCCGGAGATCTGCGTGCGGCTCGTCGCCGTCGCCGAGCTTCCCACCCGGTTCGGGAACTACCAGGTCGCCGCGTTCTGGAGCCACAACGACCAGCGCGAGCACGCCGCGTTCGTCCACGGGGACGTCTTCCAGAAGGAGAGCGTCGCGGTCCGCCTCCACTCCGAGTGCCTCACCGGCGACGCGATCGGCTCGCTGCGGTGCGACTGCCGGGACCAATTGATCGAATCGCTCGAGCGGATCGGGAAGATGGAGGCGGGGATCGTCCTCTACCTGCGGCAGGAGGGACGAGGGATCGGGTTCGTGAACAAGATCCGCGCCTACCAGCTCCAGGACGAGGGGTACGACACGGTCCAGGCGAACGAGATGCTCGGGTTCAAGCCGGACGAGCGCGACTACGGCATCGCCGCCTACATGCTCAACGCCCTCCACGTCCGGTCGATCCGGATCATGACGAACAACCCGGAGAAGGTGAACGACCTCCGGAGGCACGGGATCGACATCGTCGACCGCATCCCGGTCGTCGTCCCGCCGAACTCGCTCAACCGGCCGTACCTCGAGACGAAGGCGCGCAAGATGGGCCACCTCCTCGACGTCGAACAGACCGACGACCTCGTCGGCTATCCCACGGGCGACGCGAAGTAGGCCAACGGGACTACGGGCGACCCCGCCCGCGTCCTTATTCCGGAGGCGTTGCCGTATCGGGGGGGTCGGCCGGCGGCGGCCCGAGTTCCGGAGCCGGCTCCTCCGGCAGCACCTCTGCCGGCCCGGTGGGTCCTTCCTCGGAAGGAGCCCGGGGCCGTCGTGCGGCGGAGTAGGAGAGGATCGCGCCGGCCACGAGCACCGCCGCGCCGGCGAGGAGCACCCAGGGGACCAGCGCGTCGCCGACACCGCCCAGCGAGCCTGGGCCGCCGCCCCCGGTGCCGGTGACGATGAGGGAGGCATTGGCGAACACCGAAAATCCGGCCAGGTCGTGCACCGCGACGGCGATCGCGAACGTCCCGGCCTCCGTGGGAAGGCAGAGCAGGAGCGAACGGTTCGCGCCAGGGCATCCAGGCGGGAGCGACGCGAAGACGTACGTGAGCGGTGTCGATCCCCCGACGATGGTCACGGTCAGGTTGGTGAACCCGCCCAGCGGGATCGACGCCGGCTCGGCGGCGAACGACGCGAGGACGAGCGTCGGAGCGACGGTGAAATGCGCGGTGCTCGTCGCGACGAGCCCGTAGCTGTCGGTGATCGTGATCGACGTCGCGAACGACCCTGACTGATTGAACCGGCAGGCGAGGCTCGTCGGGGTATCGGCAGCGCATCCCGGTGGCAGGCCCGAGTACGCGATCGTGTACGGGCCCGTGCCGCCCGCGTAGGCCAATGTCAAGGATGCGATCTGGCCGACGTCGAAGGTCGTCCGCGGGCCGAGCGACAGGATCGAGGGCGCGGCGTTCACGACCAGCAGCGTGCTCGATTGGGTCGCGAGGGTGGTGGCGTCGGTGAGGTTGACGGTAAGGTTGTACGATCCCGCCGTCGTTGGCGCCGTGCACGCGAAAGCGGTGGTCCGGACGGTGGTCCACGTGAAGGTACGGGCGCAGTTGCCCGGCGCGTCGATCGTGCCGTGGATGGGGAGCGTGCCCCCGAAACCCTGGACCGTGAGATTGAGGACGACGCCGACATCGACGACCGCGCTCACCGGTGCCACGGTGAGAGCGACGAGGAAGTTCGTCGGGGCCGTGACCTCGAGCGATCCGCTACCCCCGACCGCAACGAACCCGGCGTCGGTGACGGTCACGAATATCGAATAGGAACCCTGGGCCGTCGGCGTGCAGGAGAACGAGGGGAGGTCGACGGTCGCGCACCCTGGGGGCAATCCGGTGTAGCCATAGGCCAACGGCGCCACGCCGCCCGTCGTTCTCACGGTGAGGACGGTCGGGTTGCCGGCCGGGACCGATGACGGCACCGCGGAGAACGAGGTGAACGAGAGCGGGAGCGGCGCGGTGACGACGAGGGCGGCCGAGCCCAGCGCGGTGGCACCCAGCTGGTCGGTCACGTGCAGGCTGATCGTGTAGGAACCGGCGAGGGAAGGGGTGCACGCCAGTGTCGGGCTCGCGACGGGGGTGCAACCGGCCGGAAGGCCCGTCCAGGAGTAGTGGTACCCCGAAGCTCCGCCCGTCGCGAGGCCGGAGAAGTGGATCGGCTGCATCGCCGGCGTCGGGTTCACGTCGACGAGCGGGCCCCGGATCGCGAGCGCGGCGCCGGAACCGGGGAGGGCCCGCACCTCGTACCACGGGATCGCGTCGAGCGACGGGTTGATCACGACGCTCTGGGGATCGATCCAGGCGGCGAAGCCGGTCACGAGGTTGCTCTGTCCGTTCCCCGCGTAGAGGCCGAGCCGCTGCGCGACCTGCTCGACCTCGTTGTACCATAGGGTGCGCGCAGGGCCGTTCGGCACGTCCGCCGCGGTCCCGAGGGCCTGGACCATCGCCAGGTAGGCGGCCCCCTGGCAGTCGACGGGGATCGGACCGGCGAGCGAGGAGTAGTACGTGAGCGTCGAGGGGCAGGAGCTCGAATTGAAGGTCGGCGTAGTGAGGATCTCCTGGACCGCATCCCCCAAGGTGAAGGTGTTGTCCGGCAGATACAGCGGCGCGGTGAAACTGGCCGGGTCCGCGAAGTCGTTGAACCATCCGAGCGGGTAGATCGGGAACGGGTTCCCGTACGCCCCCAGGTAGAGCGCGTCGATGACGAGGGTGACGAAGTCGACCGGCGTGATCATCGGCACGACGGCGCCGCCCGAGATCGCCCGAACCGTCGCGCTCCACGACTGGAGCACGTGGAACTCCGTCGTATCGGTGAGAACGAACGGGACCGGGAACGAGCACGGCGAGGCGGCGGTGCACGTGAGGCCCGAGTAGAGGTCGTTGGCCGTCCGGTCCCACCACCAGGCGGCGGAGCCGACGTCGGCGACGACGGGATCCGGGTTCCCCGACGGCCAGGAGACGTTCGTGGGGGTCATCTGGTCCACGAACGCCGGGATCGCACCACCGCTCGGGAACCGGTACTGGAGCCCCTGCTGGGTGAACTCCTTCGTCTGCGCGTCGGAATACGCGAAGGCGTGGAGGAGGAACTGCCGGAGGTTCTCGTCCGCGAGGAACGACGCCGGCGCGGTGTAGTTGATGCCGGTCAGCGACTGCGCGAGGCTGTGATCGTAGTAGAGATTGAAGGCGTGGAACTGGATCTGAAGGATCGGCGTGGTCGTCAACCCGGCGGCGCCGGATCCGATCAACGCGGGAAGCGTCGACGATCCGTTCTGGGGGAACTCCGCGAAGTCCGCCGCTCCGTTGGCGATAGCGAGCGGCCCGTCGGACGGGACCGGGGTATAAACGACCTGAACGGTCGAGGGGTACGACCCGGGGGCCGGCTGGCACCCGGAGAAGGTGCAGTAGGGATTCGCGGCGTACGAGGGGTTCGCGGTGAGCGTGTAGGAGGACCCGGGAGCGATCGTCGTCGCCGCGTACGGGCCGCTCCCCGCCATCGCGTACTGGACATTCCCGATGAACGGCGGCTGCGAGCCCCATACCTCGTAGTACTCCCAACCGAGGGCGGGGATCGAAGCGATAGGGATGCCGAAGCCTCCGACGCCCGGCATCGCGCACGGCCCGTCGCCGCTTCCGGTGACGTTGCCCTCGGACCAGTACGGGATCCCCGCCCCCTGGGCGGGGGCGCTGAACCAGCCGCACGAGACGATGGAGCCGCCCCAGGGATTGGCGATCAGGGAGAGGAAGTACGGCCAGATCTTCCCGTTCGCGCTCGCGTGGAACGTCACGCATCCGTGCTCGTTCGCGATCGCGCTCGCGGGGCAGTCGGTGCCGTTGACCGTCATCGAGCTCAGGACCGGGCCGGGCGTGTTGTTGAACCACCGGTGGCTCTGGCCCCCCGTCGCGTTGCCCGGGTCGAGGAGGGCCTGCGCGAGGATCCAGCCGTTGTTACATCCCGGGCACGGGATCGTCGAGAACGCGAGGGTCCGAGCGATCGAGAAGAGGACGTCGGTGGGATAGACGCCCCAGCTGCTCGCCGTCGCCGGGTCGTAGAACTGGGAAGCGTTCGAGATGACGAAGGTGAAGTTCTCCGCGCCGGTGACGAGGCTCGAACCGTAGAGGGCCGTGCAGAGGGCGCTTCCCGGCACGCACGTTGCGATCTCGGGGACGAAGTCGCCCGGGTCCGATCCGGTGCGGGTGCCGTTGGTCGTGATGAGGGTCTGGTAGACGTTGAGGAACGCCTCGCGCCCCGCTGAGTCGTAGCCGACCGCGGGATCGAAGGTGTACGGCGTTCCGCCGGTCTCAACGGTGAGCTGGTTCGGTGTCGGAGATCGCGGGAGGGGTACCGAGCCTCCGCCGAGCCCGACGCCGACCCCGAAGGTGTAGTTGTTCCAGGTGAGGATCGTGCTGCCGTTGAACACGAGCGAGGTCTCCTCCCAGTAGGTCAGGGTGAGGAGCCCCGATGGCTGGCCCGCGTCGAACGCGAGCGTCACGCCGCTCGTCCCGTTCGGGGCCAGGTACTCGCCGGAAAGCGACGCGTGGGTCGTCGTCGGTACCGGCCCGGAGAATCCCGACCCGACAACCACCGTCTGGACGTTGCGCGGTGGCGTTACGGCCGTGACCGCGACCGACACGCTCTCGCCCGGCGCGATCAGCGCGGTCGGGTTCGCTCCGCCGCTCGTGTTCGCGACGACCGACCCGATGAGGTCCGGCACGGTCGCCCAGGCGTCTCCAGCGTGGGAGCTCAGGACCTCGACGGGGAGCACGCGATCGAGATTGTCGTGGGTGGTCCCGCCGGCATCGTCGGCGGACGCATAGATGTAGTCGAGCCCGGGGGAAAGGTAGGTGTGGTTGGTCGAAAGAGCGCTCTGGCCCAGAAGGCTCGTTCCATCACCGAACCACCACGAGATGGTGGTCAGCGCGGCGCCCGCTGGCGCTACGGCCGTGACGGCGAACGGAGCCCCCGCAAGGACGCGGACCTGGAGGGACGTCACTCCGAGATCGTGGACGACCGCGGCCGGATGCGGGACGATCGGGCACGAGATCGCCGCACCGCAGGCCTCGCCGGGGGCCGGCGAGATGGGTGCGCTCTGGGGTCCGGCCCGATGCGTGGTGATCGGTGCCGCCGAGACGAGCAGGAGAACGGCGATTCCGAGTGCGAGCGAGAGCCCAAGTTTCATGATCTAACGCCCCCGCACAGGGTTCCACCCATCGGGGCGGAGGAGTGCAGGATTACCCGGCTGCTATTTCTAACCCGCAGGGTCGAATTCAGGTCGATCGCGCGGAACCATCGTCCCCCGGGTCGATCGAACGCGCTCCCGCGGGCCGGAACCCTTACCCTTCCCGCACGGTGGGTCGCACGATGCCGGGAGCCCCGACCGACCACCTCGCGAACGAGCGCACGTTCCTTGCCTGGGTCCGGACCGCCATCACGATTATGGCGTTCGGGTTCGTGGTCGCGCGCTTCGGTCTGTTCCTCAAGGAGATCTCGGGAACGGGCAGCGGCCAGACGTCCCCCGTGAGCCAGGGGCTCGGCGTGTTCCTCGTGCTCGCAGGGACCGTGATCCTCGTCGTCTCGCAACTGCGCTTCCGTCGCGTTCGGACCGATCTGCTCGACGGCCGGTTCACTGCGCGCGAGGACCTCGAATGGGTCCTGACGGCGTTGCTCGTGGCCGTCGGGGCCGGCCTCGCGCTGTATCTGCTCGGCGTCCTCTAGATCGCAGTGCGGTCCGACCGGGCCGGGTCCTGCCGGCGCATCTTCATGTTCGCAGTGAGTCGCCAGGGATCCCCGTCGCCCTTTCGCACGACCGCGCGCCACCGGAACGACATCGGCGTCACGTCGGAGAAGATCCACTCCGTGGGTTCGCCTTCGGGGGTCGAACCCTCGAGCACGATCTCCGGGCCCTTCTGGCGCGCGATGAGCGTCTGCACGGGCCCGCCGCGCACCGGGATCCAGGTCACTTCCCAAACCTCGCGCTTCGGATGGTAGACGCGGATCGTGGTTCCGATCGGGATGACGATGCCGGTCGCCTCGTCCCGCTTCATCCAGACGTCCTGGAGGGCGCGTCCCGCGAGCACCCAGCCCATGTGCACCTCGCCCGACTGCCGGATCTCGGTCCCGTCCGGCTGCGGGTAGACGGCCTCAACGATGTCCCAGTCTCCGACGAACTGGCCGAACAGGGCCAGAGGCCCGCGAAGCTCTTCGTCGGGTCCCTGGGCGCCGAGTCCCTCGATGTTCCAAGGTCGCATTGACGCCGCTGTCACCATGGTGCCTCTCGGAACCCGATGACGGTCCGTCGGCATAACAGGACCACCGTCACGTGGCGGCCCCCGACCCGTCGCCGACTGTACCCGTTCCCGTTCGAAGGCGCGCGTACGGGCCTACGGCCCGGATCACTTTGTTCTCGGCCTTGCGCAGATGGTCGACGAAGCTCGTACGGGGGACGCCTTGACGCCGGGCGATCTGCTCTGCGGTCGCTTTGCGCGGGAGGTCGTAGTAGCCGGAGTCGAGCGCGACGGTGAGCGCACCGACCTGGCGGCGCGTGAGCGCTCCCAGGAGGCTAGACGTCGACACGAGGAGGGTATCGTGCAGGCTCTCCTCGGCGATCGTGCGGCGTGCCCCGAGGACGAACTCTCCGGTTCGGGTGAGATCCCTCGCGAGCGACTTTAGATCGCGCTCGGCGAAGGCGACCACCCGGTACCGCTCCCACCCCTCGGCGTAGACCATCGGCTGGAGCTCGAGGCAGTTGCGGCGCTCGATCGAGGGGAGCGTCGGAGGAGGGAGGCGATCGCACGCACAGTGCTGGAGGACGACCTGAAGACCGGACCGGGTCCGCGTGCGCCGGATCACCCGCGTCCCGAGCGCCCGGAACAGGCGTCGGAGCCCCCGTTCGATCCGGTCGGCCGTCTCGATCCCCGGGGCGATCTCGAGGACGTCGCGGCTCCAGTTGCACCAATGGGAGAGGACCGCAGAGGGACATTCGATCGAGAACGCGGAGTAGGGACACTCGTGCCGCAATCGGAAGTCGAGCTCGTAGTACGCCATCGCGGCCCAGAGGGCCCGGGAGGAATAAGGTGACTACCGTCACGTGACGGCACTCTCTTGGGGACGCCTCACGCGCGTCGACGTACCGAGGGCGGGTCGCGCACCCGACGAGCGGACATCTCCTGCTCGAGCCGCCAGGTCCGACCGTCGTCCGCAGAACCGAGCGCACGCCAGTGGAACGCGTCCGGACCGATCTCCGAGAAGATCCAGCGACTGAGGAGACCCGCCGGGTCCCGGCCCTCCTGCACGATCTCCTCGCCCTCTTTCCGCCCGACCATCGAGAACGGCGGGGACCCGAGCGCCCCATGCCACGTGACGCGCCAGTGACCGGTCGCGGGATCGAGGATCCGGATCGTGATCCCCAGTTTCTGCGGTCCCCCTCCGGTCCGGCGCTGTTCGGCCCGCGTCGGGACCATCCAGACGTCCTCGATGCCGCGGCCGTCCAGTATCCAGCCGAAATGCCACTCCCCTCGGGCACGGCCGGTGGCACCGTTCGGGCCGTGGTCCGTTACGTCGAACTCCCAGTCCCCGACGAACTGCCCATATAGCTGGAGATCGCTCGCGTGCGCGTCCGACGGGCCGGACGCCACCAGTTCCCGGATCGAGGCGGTCGGCGTCACGGGGCGGGCGCCGGGGACCGCGATCGAGCGGCCGGTCCGGGCGGGAAGGCCCGGACGATCGTCTCGACGAGCGCATCGCCGTAGGTGCCGGTCGGGTCCAGCTCCGGGTCGTAGATCGTGAACTCGATCCCGACGGCCTTCGGGCTCGAGAGAAGGACGTGGAGCGCCTCCGAGAGCTCCGCGTGGAGGAGTCCCTTCGGATTGGGAGAGTCCACGGCGGGCATCACCGACTGGTCGAGCACGTCGGCGTCGACGTGGATCCAGAAGCCATCGAGGTTCCGCGACGCGAGCCGTCGAAGGGCGGCCTCGGCGGACGCCCGCGCTCCCTGCTCACGGACCTGTTCGATCCGGATCTGGTGGATCGGGGTGCCGTCGATCTTTCCCGTGTCGTAGTACTTCGTGTCGGCCGGATCGCGATAGAACCCGAACAGGACGACGTTCTCCTCGGCCACGTAGGGCTTGGCACCCTCGAGGTTGCCGAGCGAGTCCGGCCCGTTGCCGGTGACGAGGGCGAGATCGCAGCCGGCCGCCGCGAAGAGGCCGCGGTACTCTTCCGGGTCGCGGATCGGCGAGAAGTCGTCGTGCCCGTCGAGGAAGACGAGACCGAACCGGCCCATCGGCTTGAGCCCGAGCATGGCGCCGACGAGGACGCTGCAATCGCCCCCCAGGACCACAGGGAACGTACCGGATCCGACGAGTTCCCGGATCCGCGCGGCGAGCTGTGTCGAGTACTGCTGCAGGGAGGTACCGTTCCGGAAGCCCGTGCTCAGATCCGGCTCCGGAGAGTAGGTCGGCGCTTCGACGCGGCCGGCGTCGCCGGCTCCGAGCCGCTCGAGCAGCCGCCGTTCCCGCAGCGCCTCGGGCATCCGCGCGACACCGGGTACCGCTCCGGCCTTGGGAGGCCTCAGGCCGAGGTTCGAGGGGGCGTCGAGCACCGCGATGACCCGCGCCATGGCGTCCGATTTCGACGCGCAGGATAAGGGTAGTGCCGTCGCGTGCCCGATGCGACGTCCATTCGTCCGAACCGTGGCCGGGCGGTCCTCGGAACGGCCATGGTCCGGTGGGGTCTCCCGACCGGGTGCGGGCCCACCCGGTCCATCGTCTGATCCGTGGCGCGACCTCGCCCGCCGTGCCCACCCGGGCGGCGCGGCGTGCGGAGGCCGGCTCAGGCGTACTCGCGCTTCGCCTCGGGACCCATCAGCCCGAACGCTTCGAACCGGAACGACTGCTTCAAGACGCTCGCGATCGGGAAGAAGGGGATCCACACGAGCACGTCCCATCGGTCCATCTTTGCGAGGAAGTAGGCGAGCGGCACCGCGCGGATCGTGAGGGCGAGCAGGAAGAGGTACGCGACGTCCTCGAGCGCGTGTACGCCGAGGATCACCAGGAGCAGGACCACGAAGACGTAGACCAGGCTCCGAACGCCCGACCTCGCGAAGGTGAGGAGCCAGAGGAGCACGCCGAGCCCGATGAACTCCGGAGTGCGACTGATGAGCGACGGGTAGTGCTGCCCGTTCGCCATCAACATCCCGCGCGCCCAGCGAACGCGCTGCCGTCGCAGGGCGTCGTAGTTCTCGGGAACGTCCTCGTAGGCGCGCGCCCCGAACTCGATGCGGACGCGATACCCCAGCCGCTGGATCCGCATCGAGAGCTCGGTGTCCTCGCCGTTCCACGGCACCCAGCCGCCGAGGGCGACCAGGTCCTTGCGTCGGAACGCCGAGAAGAGTCCGTCGATCACCTCGCCCGAACGGGCGCCCATGACCGCCGGTCGCTGGAAGTAGTGACCCCAGGCGATCTCGAGCGCCCGGAGCTTGCGGGTCCACCCGATCTTCTGGCGGGGGTGGATCGCGCCCTGGACGCCGCCCACCGAAGGGTCGGCGAAGTGCGGGATGATGGCGGCGAACCCGAGGCGCTCGGAGACGAACGTGTCCGCATCGAGGCGGATCACGATGTCCCCGGTGGCGAGGGCGAGCGCCCCGTTGAGACCGTTCGACTTGCCCGCGTGCGGGAGGTCGACGACCATACCGCGGGCATGCTTCAGGTCGCCGATCGCCCGGCGCGCGCGCTCCGACGTCCGGTACGTCGAGCCGTCGTTCCCGACGATGATCTCGACGGAGCCGGGGTACTTGCCGGCGGCGACGTCGGCGTGATGGATCGCCTCCGCGATCCATCGCTCCTCGTTGTACGCCGGCATCAGGATCGAGACCGGCGGGTGGTAGACCGATACCGGCGGGACGGGACGGCGTCGCAGTTGGCGGAAGTAGAGGGGACGGTTGAGGGCGATGAACGTCTCGAGGGTCACCAACGGGAGCAACAGGAGGAGCGTGAACGGCAGGAGGACGGAGCTGGTCCCGAGGGAGTTGTCGACGAGCAGGATGGCGACCGCGGCGAGGGCGACCGAGACGACCCCCGTGCTGAAGAACTGCACGAGCGCCTTGCGATCGCGACGGAACCTGGGCTTGACGCGCTGCGGGATCGGGAGGATGAGGGTCGAGAAGACCAGGCCGGAGAGGAAGACCCCGCCCGTCAGGGTCCGGACCACGATCGCGAGATCGCGGACGCTCTGGCCCGGGACGGTGAAGAACACGGCGTCGAGGACCACCTCGAGCCCCACGTAGAGGAGGATCAGCGCGAGCGCCCAGAGGCGTCGGTACCCCGGCAGGGCGCGGCGTCGGTAGATGAGCCCGCCGGCGATCGCGAGCGAGGCCATCGCCGCGAGGTACATCGGGAAGATGTAGTCCGGGACGAGCGGCGTGACCGAGGAGACCGCATAGACCCCGGGCCACGCCAAGGGCCAGAAGATCACGGTCCCGGCGTAGGCGACGAGATGATCGTACGGGAGGTAGAGTTGGGAGAAGAAAGCGAGCTGGAACGCCGAGAGCGCCACGAACGACGCGGTGAGCACGACGAGGAATCCCCGCGCCCTCGGCAACGGGGCGTTCGGCGACGCCCCCGCTCCCCGCAGGAAGACGGTCCGCGTTCCCTCCGCGGTCGCGACCGTCACCGGCGCGATCGTCCGGGGGTCCGTCGGCGAGGTGACGGGCGATCCGGCCGGGGTCTCGGACGGGTCGCGGACCACCTCGATGCGGATTGTGCCGCCGATCGATCGTGAAGGCCGGCGTCGGAGCCACTCGGAGGTCGCGAAGAGGATCCCGCCGAGGGCGAACCCGACGAGCACCCCTCCCAGGGGGACGCCCAACGTGCGCAGGAAGTCCGCGAGCGGGTCCAGGAGCATCGCGGGGGTCACCCGTCCCCGTGGCGACGCAGCGGCACGGCGAACCTGCTTCCGGCCATCCGCGACGTCAACCGTCCCGTCGCGTGAGCCCGCGGAAGACCACGTATCCTCCGAAGACCGATGCCCCGATCCACACCGACGCGGAGATCGCGCCCGCCGTGAGCTGCGCCACTAGGGAGGCCGAGGGCTGGAGCGAGGACGGGTGGAACTGGATCACCATCGGTGAGGCCGGGCCCGCGACCGTCACGTTCCCGTGCGAGGGGACGGCGTAGTACCCCTCCGGTGGATGCACGTCGAACGTGTAGGTGCCGTTCGGCGCGAGGAACGACGAGGCGCCCGAGGACGCGCGCTGCGTCAGGTTCCCCAGACGAACGGACCAGGCGTTCGTCGCGGCCGGGCCTGCGGCCTCGAATCGCATCGGGAACTGGGCGAGGCTGAACCGCAGGATGACCTCCGTACCGGATCCGTCGATCGCGATCCCGCCCGACCTCGGGGACGCGGAGTAGTTGGCCGGCAGCTGGATGGCGTAGGCATAGGAACCGTTGGGGAGCGACGCCGACACCCAAGCCGAGGCCGCCACGCTCTCCTGCCCGTTCACGACCACGCTCCAGTGCATCCCCTGACGCGTGCCGATCGCCTCCCACGTCACGGAGTAGACGGTCCGGACGAACGGAACGACGACGGTGAGCGGCCCCCCGAGGACGACGAACGTCTTTTCCGGAACGTCCGCGTGCCACCCGGCCACGTAGCCGACGTGGTAGGCGTAGCTCCCGTTGAGGAGCTGGAACCGGGGCAGGATCTGGGGATCGGACATCACGGTGCTCTGCGTGGCGCCGCGCACGGTGATGGAGACCGCGGTCGACGCCGGAAGCCCCGAGACCTGGAACGTCACGGCGAACGCGGGGGGTGGGGGAGTGATGGGGATGAACTGGATCTTCACCAGTTGCACGAGACCGGTCACGGTGAAGCCCCCGTTCTTCGGAAGACTCCGGTACCCCGGGACCGGGTTCACCGTGAAGCCGTACATGCCGGGCGTCTCGTAGATCGTGAGGAAGCTCTCGTTCGAGCTCGTCTCGAGCTCGCGGACGACGACCGACCACGGCGTGCCGGCCGGGAGACCGGTCTCGAACATCACGACCTCCTGGCCGATCGCGAACCGCGCCTTCTCGACGACCCGTCCGGTCGGAGCGACCGTGATCGTCCGGCCCGAGCCGTTGTAGCTCCCCGGTCCCCAGCCGCTCCAACCCACGAGGGCGTACCCGAGCGCCGGCGTGGCCGTGAGGCGCAACGGGGCGCTCTCGTTCCACCAGCCGACGTCCGGCTGCACGGTCCCGCCCTCCGCCGGCGTGGCGGAGACGTTCACGCTCCACTGGTTCACGAAATCGATGGTGACGTTCGTGTAGCGCCCGCTCACGTACGCTGGCGACGCGACGAACGGTCCGAGCCGCTCGACGGGAACGAGCTCCTTTCCGTCGATCGGCAGCGGGATCGGGACCGACCCGACGGGGTGCGGGCCCGTCGGAAGGAGGAGCGAGATGTTGTCGGCCGTGGTCGCGTGGAGCTGCCCGTCCACGCTGGCGTACCAGCGCGTGGGGGAGGGCACGCCGTTCTCGAGGATCCGGACGTAGGTCCCGCCCGCGGGGTACGACTCGAAGAGGACCATGCTCTGGGGCGGGAGGACGTAGGTCCCGGGAAGTCCGGAGGGGAACTCATTGGGGATCGGGGTGGGCGTGTACGGCTCGACCCACGTGGTGTGGTTGGATGGCGTGTAGTGGATCGACCCGTTCCAGCTCCACGCCTCGACGGGGGAGCTCGTCAAGGGGCCTGCGAATCGCGGCGTGAACGAGATCGGGTTGACGATGTTGTCGTTCACGACCAGGAGGTCCTGGCGGCCCTGGTCCGAGGGGGTGATCGTGTCGATCGCGTAGAGCGTGTGGCCCAGTCCGGTAAGGTTCACCGCGAAGGCCTGGGTCCCGAGGTGGTCGAAGATCGACGTGTACAATGCGTAGTCCGTCCGGGCGTGTCCGGTGGGATCGAACCATGAGTTGGTGGTCGCGAGCTCGGTCGCGAAGAGGTCGACGTTGGTGAGGTTGACGTCCATCGCCTGGGTCATCTGTGACGCGAGGCTCAGGGACCCGGAGAAGCCGATGGCGTACGGTCCGTACGTGGACCAGGAGAGCGCGGAGCCGATCTCGCTGATCCACACGGAGACATTGCAGCCCGGGCACGCCGACAGCACGGCCGCGCGAGCGGCCGCCATGCGCGTGGGGATGCCGGCGGCCCCCTGCAGGGTCCCGTAGAACGCCTGGAGGCTGCCGTTGCCGGTCCCGAGCCATCCCGCCGGGTACTCGTGGAACGCGACCGCCTGGATCTTGTCGCCGGTGACCTGGAGAACTCCCGCGATCCACTGGTCGAACGTCCAGAATCCGCACGTGCACCCCGAGGCGGGAAGCCCGAGTATCGGTGTCGTAGGGTCGACGTCGCGGATCACCTTCACGTAGTCGAGCACCTCGTTGGCGAACTGCGTCGGGGTGGGACCTGTGGTGTACTGCGTCGCCCAGTTCTTCCACGGGACCTTCCAGTGGCTCCAGAGCTCCGGCTCGTTGCCGATCATCCAGTACGAGGGAACGAAGCTCAGGTTGACCAATGTGTAGTTCACGATCTGTTCGGCCAGGACCGGGTCGTCGATCTCCGCGGGGAGCTGCACCACGGACGTGCACCGGATCGCCTTGCACATCTCGACGAACTGGCGCTCGCTCGTGAGCGCGTGGTTCGCGCTCCCGTACCAGGTGTCGTAGTGGGTCTCGGTGAGGGGGTTGTAGTCCTCCCCCGCCATAGCGCCTGGCCAGACGAGGACGTGGGCCGGCGTCGCGTTCACGGCGTCCGCTTCGCCGCGGAACATGTGGACCTCGTTGTTCACCGTCGTGCCCCAGAACAGGCTCGACAGGTTGACGGAGGAGCTGTCCACTGTGAGCGTCGTGTTGAAGATCGTGCCGACGGCCGGGGCGATCGGTCGCGTGGCGGCGCCGTCCGTGGCTTGCGGGCCGGGGTCGGTGCTCGAGGTCGAGGACCCGGGGGAAGAGGAGGAATTCCCGGACAGGATCACAATCAACACGAGCCCGATAGCGAGCGAGCGCGCGATGGGGAAACGAGGATGAGGCATCGACCCCGATCTACCCCTGCCGACTCGGCCTGGGGTGGAATCCGCCACTCGAGGAGGCCCAACCATCCCCCAAGCTCAGCAGCCTCCCCGCTTCAAGCTTGGCCGCGGCGGGCGGAATGCGCCCACGGTTTGCGACCGTGTGTCGCCGGGCCGTAGTCCCGTTGCGACATCGAGCGGCGCGGCGCCATGGCGATCATCGCCTTGCGGGGGAAGTTGGCGCGTCCGGGGGTGCGTTTTCGGGTCATCCGTAGGCGATTTCTCGATGCCGAGAGATCAAGGACCGGCCCGATTCCCCCCACGCTGCGGCCGGCCGGCGCCGGAACCGCCCGGGAGGGGTCCCTCCGTTCCCCCGGGTCGACGCCGAACTCGATCCGAGGGGTCGGCCGAACAGCCCCGGGCCAGGAGACGGCTCAACCGTTTTGCTGCACCGTGATGACTACTTTCCCTCGGGCGCGTCCGGTTTCAAGGTATCGGATCGCCTCCCGCGCCTCGCTCAGCGGGTAACGTCGATCGATCATCGGGACGATCTTGCCGATTTCGCTCAGTTCCTTCAGATACCGCAGGTCGGCATTGTTCCGGTGCGCCCCAAAGAAGTCGACCCTTCGCTTCGGGGTCTTCGATGCGAGTTTCCCCCGGACGACCAGTCCTATCAAGCGGAGCATGCCGGGAAACCCGACGATAACCCCGACCCCCTGGGGGTTCAGGGCACGCTTGCAACTCGATGCGGAGAGATTCCCAACCGCATCCAGGATCACGTCGTAGCGATGCCCGTTGCGGGAGAGGTCCTCCCGCGTGTAGTCGATGACGTGGTCCGCGCCGATCGCGCGGACCATCTCCAGATTCCCCGTGCTGCATACTCCCGTGACCTCTGCTCCGAACGACTTGGCGATCTGCACCGCGAACGTGCCGACACCACCC
>JBGOSQ010000018.1:0-32459 GCA_041476045.1 Thermoplasmata archaeon
CCGGATGGACCGTCCGGAGCCGTCGGCCGAGAACGGAGAACCATCGCGAGAGCATGATCGACATGTCTCCGCTACTCTCGGTCCGCTACGAGCGCGCTCGCCGTCGGAGTCGCAAACAGGATCACACCGGTCGCCTTCTCCTCGACGTGGGAAACCGCGTAGGAGTCCCGACGCAGGAGATCCTCGATTGCGCCGCGCCGAGCCCGGTCGGTTTCGACGATGAGGAGCGGCCGGAAGCGATCGATGAACCGAGCGGCCCCCTCAAGTACCTCGCGCTCGAACCCCTCCACGTCGACCTTGATGATAACCCTTCGAGTCGATACAACCTTCTCGAGGAAGAGGGAATCCAACCGGCGCTGGCCCACCCGGAGTCCGCGGGTCGGGAATCGCCCAGGCTCTCGCACGAGCATCGTGTCGTAGCGATACGCCGCGAGGGGCCCATCAAAGTCCCCCAGAGCGAACGGATAGACGGTCACCGCGGGGGACCCGTTCCGGCGGAGGTTCTCCCGGATCACCTCGCAGTTCGACGCGATCGGCTCGAATGCCATGACCTGGGCCCCGTACTTCACGGCACAGAGCACGGCATACTCGCCGTGCTGGGCGCCGACATCGAGCACGGTCGTGTCGGCGGAGGGCACGAACCCGGGCCGTTCGTATTCGTGCGCTAAGAGGACCTCGCGGATCGCTCCCGGGTCCGTGCGCGGGTCCAGATCGAGGCCGATCCGCTCGAGGCGCTCTGAGACCGCGGCAGCGAGGGCGGCCCGATTCAACGCCCGCCCTTCGCTGGAGCACTCGCGAAGAAACACCGACCCGACGGGCAAGGAGAGCTCCGTCGAGTACGCGAGCGCGAAGGCGAGGCGGGACCGGATGGCCTCCGGGAGAAGAGACGCGAGAGGGCGGAGCCGACCTTCGAGGCCTCCCGGTCGATCACCCATTCGCGTTCCTTACCATCAGGGCCCCGAACGGCGAGCGTGTGGCACGGCAGGAGCCGGTAGGACCGGGGGTTCATATCGCCGGCCTGCGAGTGCGGAGCCTGGATCCGTTTCGTCGAGCCTCCGACACGGACAATGTCCCGCGGGTCGATGGGTTGATAGGAGGTGGTCACGATGGTGCCGACGGACGACCCCATGATCCTTCCACTCCGCTCGGAAGCAGCGCGCCGAGAGGTTCGAGTCTCGGAATGAACGGAACCCGACTCGGGACCGGTGCCACTTCCTCCAGGGAGAGTCGCCCCAACATCCTCGTCATCGTGATGGACTGCGTTCGAGCCTCGGAGTTTTCCGTCGGGGCTCGAACGATGTCGGCCATGCCGTTTTCTTCGGCATTGGGACGACAATCGATCGAGTTCCGGCGCGCCGTTAGCCCGGGCTCC
Organism: Thermoplasmata archaeon; assembly: GCA_041476045.1. Classification (GTDB taxonomy): domain Archaea; phylum Thermoplasmatota; class Thermoplasmata; order Lutacidiplasmatales; family UBA184; genus Lutacidiplasma. Next base: position 1,373 of record JBGOSQ010000018.1, read on the forward strand.
TGGACGATCCCGTCGCACGCGAGCCTCTTTACGGGCCAGTATCCGTGGGACCATCGGTTGCACTCCCGAGGATCCTCTCCGCTTCCCCGCGCGGCGCCGAGCCTCGCGGCGGCCCTCGGGGCCGCAGGGTATCGGACGGCCTCGTTCTCCTCGAATCCGTTGATCAACGACGTGTCGGGACTCACGACGGGGTTCCAGTCCGCGGCATGGGGCGGCTGGTGGGAGCGGTACGCTCGCCACCTGCGAGTCATCCGCCCTCCCGGGGGCCGCGATGTCGCCGCCCGCACGCCGAAGGGCCTGGCGATCGTCCGCAAGAGCCGGATGTGGCCCGCGACGTTGTCGGCGTCACGGGTCGCGCTGCGACACCCCCTGCTGCTTCATTCGGGGAACCGGTTCCTGCACTCCCTGTTCGCAGGACCGAACGAGTGTCCCTCGTGCGTGTCGCCGTGGATCGAGGGGAGTCTACGGACCTGGCTCGCGGCGCAACCGCGCACGGATCCCGTCTTCGCCTTCGTGAACCTGATGGAGGCCCACGAGCCGTACATGCTGCCGCCCAGCTTCCCCGACTGGTCGGCGCGCTGGAAGGCTCTCACGCTGCGCCAGGACTTCGGGGACTGGCTCGAGGGCCGGTGGTCCCCATCGCCCGACGAGCTTCGCGTGCTCAGTGAGCTCTACACGAACTCGATCCAGGCCGTCGACCATCGCCTCCGGGCGATCGTCGAGGAGTTCCGCCGCACGGACCGGTGGGACTCGACGGTGCTCGTCCTCACCAGCGACCACGGGCAGGGTCTCGGCGAGGACGGGGTGCTCTCCCACGGGATGAGCGTGACCGATCCGATCACGCGGATCCCCCTGTGGCTCCGTCTCCCCCACGACGAGCTCGGCGGGACGTCGACCGACAGCTGGGCGAGTTTGATCGACGTCGCACCAACGCTGCTCTCCCTCGCCGGTTCCGGCCCCGCCGTCGCGGGAACCGGCGTCGATCTCAGAACCCTACGAACCGCCGGTCGCTCGGGACCGGTTTGGTCGATGGCCGAAGGGCTCGTCTGGCCGGGGTCGCGGTCGCGACTGGAACCCGACCGGTTGCGCCGGTTCGATCGGGTGCGCATCGCCGGGTATTTCGGGGACACGAAGGTCAGCTGCGACAGTTCGGGCGAGATCGCGTCGGTACGCACGCTCTCTCCCTCCGATCGAGCGGCGCCCGTGTCGGAGGTCACCGTCGCCGAGATGGTCCGCGGCATGCGAGAGCACCTGCAGCACTTGGAGTCGATCGGCGTGATCTCCGGCGCTCCCGGGTCCGACGCGGCCGCGCGGCTGGAAGGCTGGGGCTACGTCTGAGGTACGATGTCGAGCCTGCGCCCAGACGCCGTCGGTACTGTCCACGATCCGGCGGGCGGGACGCCCGGCGGGGAGCCGCTCCGGGAGGACCTCCGGGTCGTCGAGCTCTGTCGCGTGCTTTGGAACGGCGGAGTGCAACGAGCGGCGATCGCTCAGACCGAGGGGCTTCGCGCCCGCGGTCGTCATTGTGACCTGATCTTTCTCCGCGCCGTCCCCGGTACGGCCTACGCCCTCCCGTCCGGAACCACGGTCCTCTCCGACGGGGACCTCGGGCGGAGTTCGACAGCGGCCGAACTCTCTCGGGCGATCACCGCGCGCTTCGCCGGTCACCGGGGGCGGGACGCTTCCGTCGACCTCGATCTGCTCTGGCAGGTCCGCACGAGGGTGCGCGAGTACGACGTCGCGGTCTACAACGACCAGTACGGCGCCCTGCTCGGAGGATGGCTGCGGATCCTCCACCGACAGCCGTACGTCGTGATGTTCCACGAATTCTATCCGAAGGTTCCGCGGGGCGTCGTCGCCCGGGTCCTCGGTGTCGCCGCGGATATGCTCGACCTCCTTTCGATCCTCGTCGCCCCCGCGATCATCACGACGTCGGCCCGAGTTCGTCAGCGGATCGATCGCATCGCGCCGGGCCGCACGTTCCTCGCCCGGCTCGGGGCGCCCGATCGGGACCGTACGGTGACGTTCGACGGGCGCGATCGGCGCTCGGTCTTCTCGATCACGGTCTGGGACCGCGGTCGCCAGCCGGAGCTGTTCCTTCTCCTCGCCCGCGCGCTGCCGGAATTTCGATTCGTCGTTGCCGGGATATGGACCGACCCGGCGTATCTCGCCCAGTTTCGGGACCAGGCGCGGCCCCTCGCCAACCTTTCGGTCGTGGGCCCGGTGAGCGAGGCGGAGCGCGATCGACTTCAATCCGAATCGCTGCTCTATCTCCGTCTTGGGTACGACGAATCGGGACCGGGGATGGGCGGGCTCGAGGCCCTCGCGGCGGGCAGCATTGTCCTGGCGAACCGGGGGCTCGGCCTGTCGGAGTGCCTCGAGGACGGGCGCAATGGGTTCGTCGTCGACCAACCGGACCCGAGGGCGGTCATCGCGCTGCTCCGACGGATCGACGGACTCGAACTCGACCGACTGCGCGAGATCTCCCGAGCGGCGCGGGACCTCGCCCTAGCAAACTCGTGGACCGCCCACGTGCGGGAGCTCGAACGTGCCCTCGCCTACGCCGTCGCGCGACGGCCGCCGGTCCGACCCCACGATCGTCCTCTGCCCCAGCCCGAACGCGCGGTATCCGCGCGAGAGGACCCATCCCGATGAAGGTCACGTTCCTCGCCGGGGAGATCGGCAACGTGACGAGTGGTCAGAGCCGGTTCGCGATGAACCTCGCCGCGGGCCTTCGCGCGGAGGGGGTCGACGTCGCCCTGTGCGGTAGCGCGATCCACTCGGACGCGGAGCGCGCCCTCCACGCCCGTGGCGTGCGAACCGAGAACCTGGGGCTGCGCTCCCACCGGATCGCTCAGGCACGACTGCTCACCCTCGGGTCCCGGGTCGGACGCGCCGTCGCGACGCGCGCGGTCGGGGCCCTCCCCGCGGATTGGTACGTCGTCCTCTCCGACGCGGTGGTAGATGCGATCGAAGCCCTCCCCTCGACCCATTCGGTCTACGTCTGCAACGGGGATCTCGCACTCCTCTTCCTGAGCCCGCCGTTCTACTCCTCGCATGGTGTCGCGAAGCGATGGCTGGCCCGGGGGATGTCGCGGTACATCCTGCAGAACGCCGAGCGCGCACGGCGATATCGGCTCCTCCTCGCGAACTCGTTGTTCACGAAGAACTTCATGACGTTCCTCTACGCGACGCAGTTCGCCGGAGTCGTGTATCCGCCCGTCGACCCAGCGGCGTTCGCGCCGGAACTGCCGGCCCCGGGGCAGGCGTACGCCCTCGCCATCGCCCGGAACGAGAACGAGCAGGGCCTCGAGACCCTTCGTCGCGTTGCCGCCCGGATTCCGCTCCGGGTGGTCGGAGGGGCGCGCGTGCCGGGGGCGATCAACTTGGGGAGGGTCTCCGACCCGGAGCTTCGTCACCTCTACGCCGGGGCGCGCGTGACGATCTCCCCGATCGTCTCCGAGCTCTTCGGCTACTCGGTGGCGGAGTCCCTCTCCTGCGGTACCCCGGTGCTCACGCTCGATTCGGGCGGTCCCTCGGAACAGATCGAAGATGGACGCAACGGCTGGCGGGTCCACGGCGCGGAGACGCTGATCGAGACCGCGGTCCGATTGGTCCGAGAGGGGTATGACGACCGGATCCGGGCGGAGGCGGTCCGCTCCGCGGCCCGGTTCTCGATCCCCACGGTGGCGCGCTCCTTCCTCGGCTACCTCGAGGCCCTCGGTCCGGCGTCCTAGCGACGGCCCTGCGGGGGCACCGCCTTGCCGGTACTAGCCCTCGGAGCGGACCGGCCAGCTCTGGACCCCTTCCGTCGTGAGGGCAAAATCGACCACGCGTCCGCCGGCTGCCTGGACCGCCTTCGCGACCTGGGCGCGGCGCGCGAAGTCGCAGAAGAGCAGGATGTAACCGCCGCCCCCAGCACCGACGAGCTTGCCGCCCAAGGCACCGGCGGCCCGCGCGTGGTCGTAGAACTCGTCGATCCGCGGGTTCGAGATCCCGTCGGTGAACTTCTTCTTGAGCTGCCAGCCCTCGTCGAGGAGCCGACCCATCTCGTCGAGGTGGCCCTGCACGAGCATGTTCTTCATGTCGATGGCGAGGCGCTTGGTCGCGTCGAGGGCGTTGACCGTATCCGGCACCCGGTCCTGGTAGCTCCGCTGCTGCCGCTCGATGATGTCGTTCGAGTAGTGGCTCGTACCCGTGTAGCAGAGCAGGAGGCGGTAGGCGAGCTCGTTCAGCGTTTCGGGGGGGATCCGGAGCGGGTTGACGATCGTCGCGTCGCGGCCGAACTCGATGAAATTGAACCCGCCGAACGCCGCAGCGTACTGGTCCTGCTTTCCGCCGCGGAACCCGAGCTCGACGCGCTCGATCCGATACGCGAGCTCGGCCACCTGGTACGCCGTCCACGGCTGGCGAAGCCAGCGCTGGAAGGCGCCCACGAGGGCGACGCACATCGTCGAGGAGCTCCCGAGCCCGGTCCCGGGCGGGGCGTCCGAGTGCAGGAACAGCTCGAGCGAGCCCTGCGGCACCGCGTCCGAGCCCTGCGGCGAGAGGACCTTGATCGCGGCCTTCACGAGGTCCAACTCGCCGTTGTAGACGAGATCCTCGGGCTTCTCGTAGTTGACCGAAAGGTTGTAGTCGAGGGAGTGCACGGTGACGGAATTCTTGCCGTTCGACCGGTGCTCGAGGGTCGAGTAGGCGTACTTGTCGATGGTGCAGTTCAGCACGGCGCCGCCCTTCTCTTCGGGGTAGGGGGAGACGTCCGTCCCCCCGCCCGCGAGGCTCACCCGGAGCGGAGCCTTGCTGCGGACGATGACCATGCCAGGGCGAGGACGGAGGTTCGGCGCTTAACGGTAGCGCCGGGGCGACGGACCCGCGAGCGCGCCGTTATCTCGCCGGCGCCGTCCGGTTCGAATGTGGCGCGCTTCCCTCCGGGTCCCGCCCTCACGGTCGACGTCGTCTGGTTTCGGCGCGACCGGGTCCTCCTCGTGCGTCGTGCCCGTCCGCCTTTCGCCGGTCGATGGGCGCTCCCCGGGGGTTTCGTCGAGGCGTCGGAGACGGTCGAGAAGGCCGCCCTCCGGGAACTGCGTGAGGAGACCGGACTTCGGGGGACGATCCGGGGACTCGTCGGCGTCTATTCCGGCCCCCACCGAGATCCGCGAAAACCGACGACCTCCGTCGTCTTCCTCGTGTCGGGCCGTGGTGGTTCGCCCAAGGGCGGCGACGACGCGGCCGATGCGCGGTGGGTCCCGATCGCCGACGCACGCCGGTTGGCGTTCGATCACGACAGGATCCTGCGCGACGCGCGGGTCCGGAGCGCACGGATCCGTTAGGTCGGCAGCTTCGCCGGCGCGAACGCCGGCAGGCGCGCCAGATGGGCGCCCGCGAGGACCGCCCAGAGCAGGATCGGCGCGATGATGATCCTCTCCCACAGCCCGATCCAGGCGAGTCCCCCCGGGTCCGCGTTGTAGAGTGCGATCCCGACGAAGGTCACGATTCCCGAGACGAAGGTGTACGTCCGGTACCCTTCCCAACGTGTGTCGCGGAACGTCCCGACCCCGAGGAAGAGGAGCGCAATCCCGGACGCGATGAAGGTGATCGAACTCACGAGACCGTGGAGCGAGTCCCCGCCCCAGGGATTTCCCTCGGGAAAGGTACCGACGCCGAACGCCGCCAGTTCGGCGATGACGAGGAAGGCGAGCCCGGTCCGGGCGATCGTCTTCGAAGGGAACGCGGTCCGCATCAGGACGGTGCCGAGGAGGCCCAGAAGCGCGAGGACGCGGATCGAATCGTTGAAGAGCCACGCCCAGGGTGATTGCGGTCCGCCGAGGTCGCTCACGTAGTTGCCGAAATCGGTGTAGCCGGGAAACTTCCACTGGACGACGGCCATCGCGACGAGGAACTGGAACGAGCCGAGCGCGAGAAAGAGGCCGCCCAGACCGGCGGTGCGCGGAACGAGGGGGCCGAACCGGTTCATCCGTCAGGCGCTCCCGGGGAACAGGTTCGGCATCGGGTCCCGAAGGGGAACGCGGCCGGGATCACGTTTCGCGGGCGTTCTTCTCGTACGACGCGTCGCTCGTCTTCTTCAGGCGGGCCCCATCGCGGTCGCAGACCGGGCGAGCACTGGGAGGCACGTCGATCACGTAACCGCCGCCACACTTCGGGCACTCGTAGTACGGCATGGATGCGTCTCTGGGACCGAAGGACCTACATATATAAGGCGGTCCGCCCGGGTCGGGGGGACTCCCAGCCGGGCCGGACCAGATGCGAACCGAGGAAAACGGACCGGCCGCCCACCGCTCCCCCCGTCGAGCGCCCCCGCCCCGCTCGCGCGGAGTGGTGCGGCGGTCCCCGGTCCACGAGCGACCGAGCCCCGCATCGGCCTCGGAACGGTTCCGCACTCTGGACCGGTACCGGGTCGAGCGCGAGTGGAAACGGTACGAGGGCACACCGCAGCGCGATCTCTTCCGCGAGCTGCGGGAGCGGTTCCTGGAGCGGCATCGCCCCGTCGATGGCTGGGCCCTCGACGTCGGCAGCGGTCCGGGACGCTTCGCCCCTCTTCTCGGCGGAACGCCGGCGAAGCGCATCCTCCTCGATCTCTCGCTCGAGATGCTACGGGCCGCCCGTCCCCGGGTCGCCGAGCGGGGCGGCGCTGCCCACCTGCTCCGCGGCGACGGTGCCCACCCGCCCTTGCGAGGCGCCCGGTTCGCGCAGGTCGTCGCACTGGGCAACCCGCTGGGATTCGCCTCCGAGGGATCGGATCGGCTTCTCTCGAGCCTCCTCCAGCTCATCGCGCCGGGCGGCACGCTCGTCCTCGAGATCGTCTGCGGTCCCGGGGAGAGATCCCGATACCTGGCACGCCTCCCGCCGGGAGCCGTCCGCCGCCTCCTGGTCGCTCCGTTGAATCTCGTTCGGACCCGCGCGGAGCGGGAGGGGTTCCGACGGGAATCACGTGAGCCCAAGACCGGTTCGGAGTTCCGTCGGCATGCACCGGGCGAGATCCTCGCGCGCCTCGAATCCGAGGGCTTCCACGCGATCGAGGTTCTCTCCGTCGCCCCCGTTCTCGGCGCCGACGCCGAGCGGATCGCGGCGGCGCGGCCGGATCCGCTCGCGTGGGTCCGCCTGCTCGAGCTCGAGGAGCAGATCGGGCGATCGCCCCACCGACGCGCCGCCGCGGCGGCGCTGCTCATTGCGGCGCGGCGATCGTAGACCGGGCGCACGCAGCGTCGAGCGGCCCCCCCTCGGAGGGACGGGCGGTTCGCCCGACCTCAATCCAAGCGATTAAGTAAACGGCCCGACCCTGTTTGAGTAGCCTGGTTTTTCCCGTGGCGTCGAAGAAGAGGGCCGAGGGCACGGCGGACCTCCCCGCCGCATCGCCCAAGCACTCGCCCCCGACCGTTCGCGTGCCGACGACCGAGGATCTCGACCTCGCCCGGAACGACGCGCTGCTTCAGCTGCGCATCGGCCAGTCCGCCCACTACTACTCGATCCTCGTCGCGGTCGCCTTCCTGGTCGATATCCTGCTCGTCCTGTACTTCCAGCCCAACCTGGTGGCGCTCGCTCCAGCGCGGCTCCACAGCGTCTTCTTCCTTGCCTTCCCCTTGGTAGGGGCGCTCTTCCTCTCCGTCCTCGGTCTCCGGGTCAAGTGGGAGACCTACCAGCTCTGGCCGTGGGAGGGCCACTTCTGGGCGAGCATCGCCGCGGTGGCGGTCAACGGGTTCCTCGCCTACCTCTACGCCGCCTCCTTGGTGGGTTTCGGCCCCACGGGCGACTGGTGGCTACTGCCGTGGTTCTACCCGGCGGTGCTGGCGGGACTCTCCCTCGCGCTCGTCGGCCTCGCGCTCACGTGGTCGGAGTGGACCCAGCGCAAGACCGTCAGCGTCGTGGCAGCGATCCTCCCCGTCCCGTTCGCGTTCGTGCTCTACATCGTCCAAGCGACCCCGCAGGACGCGTTGAACGCGCTCGCCTTGAGCCTTTCCGCTGGCGCCGTCCTCTACCTCATCTCCGGCGGCTTCCTGCACATCATCTCCTCCGGCACCCGTACCCACGAGCGCGAGGTGATCACCTCCGGGCAGTCGCGGGTCTTCCAGGTCGTCGAGGACGTTCGCCGACGGGAGGAGGCGCTCCGATTCCGGGAAGCGACGCTTCTCAAGCGCGAGGCCGACGCCGAAGATGCCGAGGACGGCATCCTGCGGCAGCGCGAGGCGACGGAACAGGCCCGCGCCCAGATCAACGGGCTCGAGGCGGACCTTCGCCAACGCGCCGACGCTGTCCACACGGCCGAGCAGTCGTACGTTGGGCGCGCCGCCGAGACGAACACGCTCGCCCAGACGATGCGGGACAAGGAGGCCGATCTCCAGATCCGCGAGCGGGAGGTCCAGGTCCAGCGCCCGAAGCTCGCCGAACGCGAGCAGCAGATCCTCCAGCGGGAGTCCGAGCACCGACAGCGCGAGGTCGAGCTCGCGCGACGCGAGCAGGAACTCGATCGGCGTAGGCTCGGCATCCCCGAGGCCGAGGCCGACGTCGAACGACGCCGTCAGGAGATCGAACGTCAGACCGCCGAGCTCCTCCGACGCGAGAGCGAGCTCCGCACGCGCGAAGCGGGCGGCCAGGTCCGCCCGGCGACCGCCGGCGCGGCCCCTGTGGAGGAGCGGGAAGCCCGGTTGGGCCAGCTCAAGATCACCCTCGACGAGCAGAACCTTGTCCTGGGCCGGAAGGCCCGTCAGCTCGACGAGTCCCTGCGCGAGATCCTTCGGCGCGAGCAGGAGATCGCCCATCGCGAAGAGGGCGTGACCGGCCGCGAGGCCGCGCTCAGCCAGCGCGAGAGCGACGCGAAGGAACAGTACGATCTCGGCGACTCCCGCCGCCAGCAGTACGAGGACGCACTCCGCCAGTACGAGGAGAAGATCCGCGACACGGACCGACGCGATGCCGAGCTGGGTTCCCGGAAGGGCGAGCTCGATCGCACCGGGTCGACGCTTTCCCAGCGGGAAACGCAGCTCAAGGAACGCGAACAGCAGCTCTCCGTCCAGCGCACCTCGCTCGATCGCCTCCAGCGGGTGCTCGCCGAACGCCAGAAGGCGGTCGACGCCCGCGAGGACGAGGTGGCGCTGCGCGCCCAGACGATGACGCGGGACCTCTCCGAGCGGACCCTTCCGGCCACGTCGGGGACCGAGACGCCGATGGCAGGGGCGCCAACACCGGATCTGCTCACTCCACCGACGGGGCGACGGATCGCTGATCGCGAACCGAGCGGCACCGCGCGCCTGGACGACCTCCTCCAAGGCGGAGTTCCGCCGCGGGGCCAGATCCTCGTCGTCGGGGACACGTTCGTCGGAAAGGAGATCGTTCTCTACGCCTTCCTGGCCGAGGGGCTCAAGAACGGCGAGCCGGCGATCGTCATCACGACGTCGCGATCGCCGGAGGAAGTGGGCCAGCAGATCGGCCTCGTCTCACCCCAGTTCCACGAGTACGAACAGATCGGCCGGGTCCACTGGATCGACGCTTCGCACCCGCCCGCGGGGCCGGGCGCTCCCGCCGTGGCCGCCCGGGCGAACACGACGGGCGTGAGCGGGCCGGACGATCATGCCGGTATCCTCCGAGCCCTCGTCGCGGCGGCGCGTCACGCCGAGGGGCTCGGTCCCAAGTTCCGCGTCGCGTATTTTGGCCTCTCCGCGTCGCTCGTCCATTCCGACGAGCGCGGCTCGATGGCCTTTCTCCAGAACTTCGTCGGGATCATGCGTCCCCGAGCCTCGCTCGCGATGTACTCGCTCGAGGCGGGCGCGCTCACCGAGGCCCAGACCGAGCAGATCCTCTCGCGCATGGACGGGGCGATCCGCTTCAAGCAGGACCGCGACAAGACGTTCCTCTCCGTCGCCGGGTTCGGCGAGGTCGCGACGCGCGAATGGATCGAATGCCGCGCGACGAACCGCGCGCTCGTGATCGGCTCGTTCTCGCTCGAACGGATCCGGTAGGCGCGTTCCGGGGCCGCTTGGTGCCCCGACGGGCCAGGCCCCGTGAGCCGTGCACCCCGCGTGCGGGGGAAAGCTCACTTCTTGACGAGCACCTGAACGGTCGTCGTGGACCAGGCCTTGGCGTTCTTCCAGGGGTTCGCCGAGTAGACCTCACGATACCGGCCGATGCTCTTGATCTCGCGGTCCTTCTTCCGCCACTTGAGCCAGTCGGAGAGCCCGTGGTAGATGACGCGCGGAGAGACGGCGTCGGGGTCGAACTGAACGGTCGCGACGGTCGACGGCTTGAAGGAACGGACGCGCGTCCGTCCGGCGCTCTTGAACCGGCCCTGGATCTCGATCGCGACGATGAAGTTGTTCTCCCCGTAGCTCTCGAGCACCCAACGGCCGGAACGGACCTTCGCCTTGGCGAGACGCTTGGCGATCCCCTCGAACTCGGTCCGGATCCGCTTCTCGTTCCAGGTGCCCTTCCACGATACCGTTGCCGCCGTAAAACCCGCTGCGCGCTTGAACGCGAAATCCACGACCATGGTCCGATGCCTTCGGCGGAATGCCGACGGGCGGTCCACCAACCCTGGCTACAAGGCGCTTGTGTCGGCGAGAGCGCGACATGTCCGGAGATCGCGGAGAGATACGGGTCCCGCTAGGCGGACCGCGGGGCGGTGAGCCGGATCCCAGCTTCGACCGCGTGCGCGGCGTCGCGCGCCCGCTCGCGCGCCGCTTCGGTCGTCGCAGCCCGCGCGACGGCGACCCCCAGGCGGCGATCGGGATACGCCTCGGGTTTGCCGAAGAGGAAGAGCCGGACGCCGGGCGGAGCGAGGGCGGTGGCGAGGCCGCCGAACGACGGTGCCCCGCCGGAGCCGCTCGCGAGGATGACGTGCGCCGCTGCCGGTACGACCGGTTCCGGGCCCTCGTACGGCAGCCCGAGTATCGCGCGCGCGTGCAGTGCGAACTCGCTGTTCCACTGGCTCCCGAGCGTGACGAGCCCGGTATCGTGGGGTCGCGGCGAGACCTCGCTGAAGAAGACGTCCCTGCCGCGGACGAAGCACTCGACGCCGAAGAGGCCCATGCCTCCCAGGACATCGGTGATCGCGACGGAGGTTCGTTCGAGGGCCCGTACCGTCTCGACGGGCAGGTCCGCCGGTTGCCAGCTCTCGTGATAGAGCGTGCCCGGTCGCGCGTGGCCGATCGGGGAGAGCACCGTCGTCGCGGGCCCGCCCCTGGAGTCGAAGTGTCGAAGGGTCAGCATCGTCACCTCGAGATCGAACCGGAGGAACTCCTCGATCATCACACGAGGGTTGGCCACCCGGCCGTGCTCGGCCGCCTCTTGGTACGCCCCCTCGACCTCCTCGGGGCCCCGGACGACGGTCATCCCGTGGCCCGAGCTGCTCGTGATGGCCTTGAAAATGCACGGGAAACCGACGTCGTGCGCCTCCGAACGGGCCGCCGCCAGATCGTCGGCGAACGCGAAACGGGACGTCGGGACGCGGGCCGTCTCGGCAGCCAGGCGTCGTATCCGCTCCCGGTCCATCGTCGCGCGCGCCGCCTCGGCGCGCGGGATCACCGTCCACCCCTCCGACTCGAGGCGGACGAGCTCGTTCGTGTCGATCTGCTCGATTTCCGGGACGATGACGTCGGGAGACTCGCGTTGGACGATCGCGCGCAGTGCGGCGCCGTCGGTCATCGGAAGGATGTGATGCCGGTGCGCGACCTGCATGGCGGGGGCGTTCGCATACCGGTCGACGGCGACGACCTCGGCGCCGAGGCGCATCGCTTCGATCGCGATCTCCCGCCCGAGCTCACCGCTGCCGAGCAGGAGGATCTTCGGCGCGTCGCCGACGACGGGCGATCCCATCCGGTCGCGGAACCGAACGGCCCCACCGCGGCCCTCGCCCATCGACCGGCTCCGGGCGCCGCTATTCTTGGTTGACGACGCCGCGTGCGCGCGGGATGACCTTGGGCTGCTCCGCGTCCGTCGGCATGCCTGTCTTCCCCTCGACGATATCGCAGTCCTGCCAGTTGATCCCGACGGTGACCTGGGGGAAGGCGACCTTGATCGTGTAGCTCGCGACTTTCCCGACGACGAGGCCTAAGGCCCCCTCGACGAGGTTCGGGTTCATGACCGACAGGTCGCGGTTGAGCCGGACGCGGGTCTGGTGAAAGACGATGCGACCGAGGTCCGTTCGGTCCTTCATGGGCGCGTGCGCGCGCGATGGCGGGTGCTCCACTTAAGCGCTCCTCCGAGAAAACGTCTCAAGAAAGGCTAAAGGGGGAGACCCCGGTATGGCGCCGCGCCGGGGCCGAATGGGAGAAACGGGACGGTCGGGCGACAAGCCGGAGAAGACCATCCACTTCCGGATCGACCCGAACGATGAGAGCATCACCGTCGAGACCGTCCTCACGAAGATCTCTGAGCTCCAGCGGAAGCACCCCGACCGGGACGTCTTCCTCGACGGCGACGAGTACGCGATCTGCTCGCGGCCGAAGCGGCCGAAGGCCGCCGTTGCCCACTAAGACCGCGCCCTTGGGGGCGCCGATCCTCGTCCTGAACCTCAAGGCGTACCCGAACGCCGTCGGCGTTGGCGCGCAACGCATCGGTCGCCTCCTCGAACGACAGGGAGCGGCGGCCGGGGTCGCCGTCGCGCTCGCCCCGTCCGCGCCCGACCTGGGATGGCTGGCGCGGCACCTCCACCTCCCCATCCTCGCGCAGCACGCGGACCCGGATGCCGCGGGGGCCCGCACCGGGGCGATGGTCGCCGAGGCGATCGCCGCGTCGGGAGCACGAGGCAGCCTGGTGAATCACTCGGAGCGGTCGCTGCGATTCCCCGAGACCCGAACGGTGGTGGAGCGCCTCACCGCGCTCGGTCTCGTTCCGCTGGTGTGCGCCCCGACGGTGGCGGCGGCGCGCCGTCTGGCCTCGCTCCATCCCCCGTACCTCGCCGTCGAACCCCCCGAGCTGATCGGCGGGGACCGCTCGGTCTCGACCGCCCGACCCGAGGTCATCTCGCGCGCCGTGGACGCCGTACGGCGGGTCTCGCCCGGCACGCACGTGCTCTGCGGGGCGGGAGTTCACGATCGGGACGACGTGCGTCGCGCGCTCGAGCTCGGCAGCGAGGGGATCCTGGTGGCGAGCGCCGTGACGCGATCGCCCGACCCGGGCGCCGCCATCCGGGAGCTGCTCCGCGGCTATCCGCGCGGTTGAGCCATCCGGGACCCAGACACCGACTTATCCCGGGCCCTCTCTCGCCCGCCGTGGCTCGAACCTCCCGGGTCGCGGCCGTGGCCCTCGGGATCGACCTGGGGGCGACGAAGCTCCGCGCGGGGCTCGTCGACCGCCGCGGCCGGGTCCTCGAGGGCACGCGCACCCGCCCCGTCTCCGATCCGGCACCGGCTTCGGTCATCCGCGAGATCGAGCACCTCGTGCGATCCGAACTCGACCTGGAGGCACAGCCGCCATCGGTAGTGGGGGTGGCGATCGCGGCCCAGGTGGACGGGGACTCTGGCGAGGTACTCTACGCTCCCAACCTGCGATGGCGTCGGGTCGCGCTCGCCCGACGGCTGGGCGCGCGGCTCCATCGACCCGTCCTCCTCGAGAACGACGTCCGCGCTGCGACCTACGCCGAATGGAAGGTCGGTGCGGGGCGCGGCATCGACCAGCTGGTGCTCCTCTGGGACGGCACCGGACTCGGCGGAGGCTTGGTCGTCGACGGTCGGCTCCTCCGGGGAGCTCGGGGCGCCGCGGGAGAACTGGGTCATCTCACGATCGTGACGAACGGTCGCAAGTGCCACTGCCCGAACCGCGGATGCCTCGAGGCGTACGTCGGCGGCTGGGCCATCGCCGACCGCGCGCGAGAGGCCGCTCGGGCCGAGCGTCGCGCGGGGCGTCCGTTGCTCACGCTCTCGGGAGGAGCGAGGCGGATCTCCGCCCGGTCCGTGTTCGCGGCCGCCCGCAGCGGGGACCCGTTGTCGAGGCGACTCGTGCGCGAGACCGAGGAGCACCTAATCGCGGGCGCAGTTACGGTCACGAACGCACTGAATCCCCTTCGGATCCTTCTCGGCGGCCCCATTCTGGCGGATTGGCGCGGGATCGACCGACGGGTTGAGCGGGCGCTACGTGCCCGGTGCCAGCCCCCCGCGGCGCGAAGCGTGACGGTGCGCCGCGCGGGACTCGGGGAATGGTCTCCCATCGTCGGGGCAGCTCTACGAGCATTCGAGGCGAACGCGCGAGCCCTTCGGGACTTCTAAACGAGACGGTATTCGCGCCGACGCGAATCCACCAGTGAGACGCCCTCGCGAACGAGCCCTTGCTTTCGCAACGCCTCCAGTCCGCTCTGGACCGTCCGACGTGGAAGGCGCGAGAGTCGAACGAGCTCGCTCTGGTCGAGGCCGCGGTACGTCTCCAGGAGGAAGTACAGGAACTTGGTCGCGGGGGGTCCGCGGACCGACCTAGAACTGCGCAGTGTGCCGAAGGTGTCGCCGCGAAGGCCGAGCCGTTGCGAGGCGAGCGGGGCGATCGAGGTGATCGCCACGTTCCCGAGGTTAGTCTGGGAGCCGAGCTCACGGAGCAGCCCGATCTGCTGGGACTCCTGCGGCGCCTCGAAGATCAGTTCTTCCGCCGGGTAGTCGGCCACGATCGACCGGACCCAGTCCCACTTGATGGCGCCCTCGCCATCGTAGATCCCGACGCCGCGGCCGGACTCGCGGCTCTCGATGATGACCTTCCTCGGTTTGAGATCGAGCGCGCGGCCTATCCCGTCGAGCGTTTCCCGCAGGGAGAGCTGGTGCTGCGGGTTCTTCTTCCCGACCTCGATGTAGAAGTCCAGGTGCCGCTTGCGCGCCTCACCGGCGAGCTGGGCGATCTGGCTGGGCGAGAGCTCGATGATCCCGTCCGATATCTCGACGATATCGAAACCGAGGGTGCGGGCCTCGTCCATCAACGACGTGCTCTGGTCGCGGGTCACCGCGTGCTCGAGGAGCGTGCCGCCCGTCGAGACCTCGACGCCGAGGGAGTGGTAGAACTGGATCCGCTTCCGGACCTCCTCCCGCGGGAGCAGGAGGGGAAGCCCCCAGCCGATCTTGACGACGTCCATGTACGGGGCGAGAGGCCGGAGCTCGTCGGCGTCCAGGCCGTGGAGCCGGTCGAGGACGTGGGTGACGCCGGTTTTCCGGGGTCGCTCGACGCGCGGGGTCTCCAGGGGGAAGAATGGCGTGGGAGGCTTTCGCGGCGCAGGATTAGCGGGCGTCATCGCATCTTCTACGCTGGATTGGCACAGGTTATTTAACGAGCGGGAGGCGGGATCGCCCCAGACCCGAGGGCGCCGGCGCCCGGCTCAGAGGAGGTCGGGGATCGCACGTCCCTGCATCCGTGCCGGGACGGTCTGGCCCATCCGCGTCAGGATAGTCGGGGCGATATCGATGATCGACTTGGGCTCGAGCTTCCCGAGCGGGGCGCGTCCAGGCTCCGCCATCAGGAAGATCCCGTCGAACGAGTGCACCGAGTCGTCGGGTCCGGTGTCGTTCTCCGAGAGGAAGAGGCCGCCGTGGCCGAGCGTACCCGCGGAGCGCCACTTGAGCTTCGAGAAGTAGACCATGAGATCCGGTGCATCGCCCGTGACCTCGAGGTAGATCTTCGCGGGGGCCCGGACATCGGGATCCAGCGGCTGGCCGCTGGGGAGCGTGACCTGACCGAGCTCCTTCGTGATCCGGAGGGTCATCGCGGGCACCTGGTACGCAGGGAGGATCCCCTCGGGTTCCCGGCCCTTGACGTTGAAGAAGATTCGCGCGTAGTAACCTCCGGCACCCCAGGCGGTCGTCTTCGACCAGTCGATCGTCGTCTTTTCCAGGGGAGTGCCGCGCGCGGGGGCGGGGCCCTTGAGGACGAGGTACCCCTTCTGGATCAGCCACTCGTTGATGCAGAAGCAGCCGTCCATCGCCATGCTGCCGTGGTCGGAGAAGACGAAGACCGTCACGTCGTCGCCGACCATCTGGAGGAGCTTGCCGATCTCCTCGTCGAGCATCGCGTAGTACCGGTCGACGAGCTCCCGGAACGCCGGGACGTCCTCGTACCGCGGGTGCGTCGTGTCGAAGAACTTCCAGAAGGTGTGATGGATCCGGTCCGGACCGATCTCGTGGAGCGCGAAGAGGTCCCACTTCTCCTTGGCCCACAGGTGGCGTGCGACGGCCCACCGCTTCCGCGTCATGTCGATGAGCTCGTCGCCGATGCGCTGCCGGTCCTCGGCCCGGAAGGTCACATCGAACTCGTAGCCCCCCGCGACCGCGAGGATCTCCGCCGAGAGCGACTGGGGCGTAACGAAGTCCTTCGCGCCGTCCGGGGTGAGGAAGTCCGAGATGTAGATGCCGTTCACCGAGGGGGGCGGGTACCCGGGCGGCATGCCAATCACGCAGACGCGCTTTCCCGCGCGGGAGAGGAGATCCCACGCGGGCGGGTGAGGCAGCATCTGGGGGGACGGCGCGTAGGTGTCCCAGTAGGTGCCGGGCCGGCGGTGTCGGAACCCGTAGATGCCGAGGGAGCCGGGGTCCATCCCCGTGAACATCACCGCCCACGCGGGAACGGTGATGGGGGGATCGCAGCTCTTGAGGATCCCGTAGGACGCGCGCTGCATCAGCGCGCGGAAGTTCGGCATCTTCGGGAGGAACTTCTCGAACAGGAGGTCGGGCGGCATCGAGTCGAGCCCGAGGACCAGGGTGCGCGCGCGCGGGTCGGCCATCGGTCCACGGCGGCCCGGAACCGCATAAAACGATGCTGCCTCCGTCTCGCCGGACGGTCCCGGCTGCCTCGGGCCCGCCCGGTCGGAGCACAGCCGATCGTGGAACGGGGTCGCATCGGCGCCGTCGGCCGGCGGATCCCGATGGAGCGGGAGCGTTATGGGCCGGCGTCGGTGCGGGCCGTCGTGGCGCGGGCAGGGCGGGCTCTCGACCTCCGGGTCCGACGCGCATCGGTCGCGAAACGGGCACGGCTCCCCGCGATCCTCGTACTTCTGCTCCTCGTGGGACCAGGCGCGGAGCTCGCGCGCGGTACGGCCTTGGCCGCCCCGGCGCCATCGAGCGCAGTCGGGGCGCTATCGCACCTCGTCGCTCCTCCCGTCGCCAGCAGCCAGGAGGTTGCCAACTTCTCCGCCTCGTCGATCGTGGTCTCCGACCCGTCGCAACCGGGTCGGCTCTGGGCCTTCGGATCCTTCGAGGGAGACGCCGTCGGCGCGAACCTCACCAACGCTCAGGCGTTTCCGAACGGAACCGTCGCGAGCTTCGTCTCGAGCGATGGAGGGAATGATTGGACCTCGGCACTGCTCCCGGGGACGCCGGCGTACTTCGACCCGCACGCCGGCCTATGCGGATTCCGGAACGATGCGGCGCTCGGCGCCTCCGTCTCCCGGGGAACGCTCGTCGTCCTGGTCGCGTCCGTGCCGCGAACGGATTCGACCTCCTGTTCCGTGGCACCGAGCGGCTGGGGACTCCTGCTCTTCGTATCCGTAGACGGAGCGGCGACGTGGCAGAAACCACGGCTGCTCGCCTACGAGCCGGCCGCGCCCTCCGTCGGGCCTTCGCAGCATTCCGAGGACGTCGCGCTCGCACCGAACGGCTCGGTCTACGTCGCGTATCCCGACGCGGTGAACGGATCGCTCGTCCTCGTCAGCACGGGGACGTCGGGGGATTCGCCGATCAGCCCACCGGTGGCCCTCCTGCATACGCGCGCCGGTGTCCGGCTGGCAACGGCTCCTACGACGGGCCTCCCGGAAGTGCTCACCTGGTTCCAGACAGAACCCGGTACCTCCGGCAACCAGTTCACCGCCGTCTACCAGGTCAACTGCTTCGAGTATCCGTCGGCATCTTCGGACCCGGTGAACGTGTCGGTGGGAACGTTCACCTCGCTGAGCTTTCTCCCGTTCCCGCTCGCGGACATGATCTCCGACTCCTCCGCCGGCTCCCCGTTCGAAGGTCGCCTGTACGCGGTCTGGAGCAACGGCACGACCCTGTCGAACGGAGTCCCCGCGATCGTCCTCTCCGAATCGACGGACCTCGGGGCCACGTGGTCCGCGCCGACGAACCTCAGCGGGGCGGCGAGCGCTCTGGAGTGTTGCGCCGCCGTCAGCGCCGGGGGGAACGGGTCGGTGATCGTCGCGTGGTTCGGGCTGACCGGCGTGACCTTCCCCCACTACCGCGTCTCCGCCACGGTCTCGTTCGACGGCGGGCAACACTTCTCGCCCGAGTTCGGGGTAGACGGATGGACCGGGAACGGAACGAACTCACTCACCCCGCCCGCGCTCGCCGCGCGCGGCGACTCCGTTGACGTCCTCTGGACCCAGTATCATTCTGCCACTCCTATCCCGTGTACCGCGTGTCCGGGCGGCGTCGCGCCGGACCGGCAGCTGGATCACGCGACCGTGGTCGATGGAACAATCTCGTCCACGGCCGCGACGACGCTGAGCGTCTCCGGGATCGCGACGGCGGGAACGACGCTCGACGTCGGACCCGTTCCGGTTGGGGTGGCGGGCGTCGGAGGACAGCCGTTCACGGTCATCGCGCCCGCCAGCTTCACCGATGGCGGCACCACGGAGTATTTCGCCGAGTGGTTCGGTTCGGGCGATAGCTCCTCCCCCGAGTTCACCTCGACGTGGGAGGTCGGGACCCGTCTCACCGCGTGTTTCGTCGGCGCCCAGGGCGACGCGTGCCACGCCCCGGGAGCTCCCGGAACCCTCCAGGTCAACGTCACTCCTGCCCAGGCGACCGTGATCGCCGACGGACGCCCGGTCCCGATCCACTCCGGACATGGCAGCCTCCAGCTTTACCCAGGTCTGCGGCCCGTTTCGGCGAGCGCGCCCGCCTATACTACCGTCACAACTACTGTCGAGATCACCGAGGGAAACACGACGTATCTGAACCTCGTGCTCGCGCTCGCCCCGGGTCTGCTCGAGGGGAACGTCACTCCCAATACCGCGCGCGTGACGGTCGACGGAGCGTGGATCGCGGTCGACGCGTTGGGCAACTTCTCGACCTCGCTCTCGCCGGGAACGCATACTCTGGCCGCCTCCGAATACGGGTACGTGACCTACTCCGCCCCGGTCACGATCACCTTCGGGCCGCCCACCATTGTCGCGCTCGTCCTGGCGGCCATCCCGGTCCACATCTCCGGCGCCCTGTCCCCGGCGAACGCGACCCTACTGGTCGACGGGTCGCGCGTGAACGTCTCCCCCTTGGGGGGATTCGCGCTCTCGCTCATCGCGGGCGCGCACACTTTCGGGGCCACCGCGTGGAGGTACCTTCCGTTCTTCGAGGTCCTGGTGTTCGCGCCGAACGAGTACGTTCCCCTCGGGATCGTGCTCACTCGCGCGAACGGGTCGCTCGAGGCGCAGGTCTTGCCCGCCGTCGCGACGGTGACCCTCGACGGAGTCGTCGTCCCGACGGTTGCCGGGGCCCTCCGGGCGCAACTTCCCTGGGGGAACCATCAGCTGGCCGCGTCCGCACGCGGCTACACGCCGGCCCTCACGGTCGTCAACGTGCCGTTCGGTGCGGTCGCGTTCGCGAACCTCTCCCTCGCGATCGCTCCGGGCTGGATCGCGGGCGCGGTCCGCCCGACGGGTGCGGGGCTCTCGATCGACGGTGTCGCCGCGAACGTTTCCACCGACGGTATCTTCAACGTCTCGATCGCCGCCGGACCCCACCTGCTGGCGGCGGTGGCGGCGGGGTTCCTCAACCTGACCGTGCTCGTGATCGTCGCTCCGGGGGAGACAAATCGAACCGATCTCGAGCTCCTCTCGGAGCCTTCCCCCAGTCTCCCCAGCGAGCCTGCGCTCTCCTGGTCGACCCTCGCCGTCGGTCTCGAGCTCGACCTCGCGGTTCTCTCGGGGATCGCGGTGCTCTTCGCGGTGGCGCAGTTCCGCCGCCGGTAGGCCCAACCGGGTCGACGGCGACCGACCCGTCGTCAATCCATCTGTCGCCGGAACCGGACCTCGACCTCGCGGGCGAAGGCACCGAGCCGTTCGGTCCGGTCGGGCTTGGTCGGGTGGAGGATCAGTTCCGCTCGCTGCTTTCCTTCCCGGAGACCGACGCGGATCTCGTTCGGGCGCGACGCCACGGGCCCGCCGAGGGCCTCCGAGCGGAAGAGGCGGAGTCGCGAGGGTGTCGGGGGAGTGTCGGAGACAACGAGGTAAAGGTGCCCCCAGTGCAATGCCCCGCGCAACGGGATGCGTTCGAGCACCGCCCGCTTCCAGACCGAGGTGCCGATCGGGAGGTCCTCGACCGCCCACCAGGGCGATAGGAACAGCGCCGCATACCGGTCGTACTCGAGAACGCCCCGGATGGCGAGGTCGATGTAGCCGAGGACCAGGGACGGAGGGATCGGGGTGGATGGCGTCGGCTTCGGCGCGTCCGGAGCTATCTCCGGTACGAGCACCGCACGCTCGCCTCCCTGCCGCGGGAGGGGTTCCCCGTCAGACATCGTCGCACCGAGGGCGGGTAGGGTCAATACGGTTCGGTCGACGGCTACGGGTCCGCGGTCGTCCGACGAAGGGTCTATATCTACATATGTAGATGAATATGTATGTCATCCCAGAATGTCGCCGTGCGACGCGACGTCTACGATGCCCTCCGACGGGAAAAGCGCCCGCGGGAGAGCTTCACCCAGCTCTTCCTCCGCCTCATGAACCAGCGCGGTCCCTTGGATGAGCTCCGCGGTAGCTGGACCAAGATCCCGACCGACGCGGAGAGCCGCGCCTGGTCGAAGCTGCGGGGAGGACGCGCCGCTGCGCGTAGCCGTCGTTGAAGGCGATCGACACCCCCGTGCTGGTCGAGCTGCTCCGAGGGCGGCCGACCGCCCGATCCCTCCTGAAACACCTCCAGGGCGAGGAGCTCGCGACGACGGAGATCAACCTCTTCGAGCTCGAAGCGATCGCGTGCGCGGGCCCCCGAAAGGGTCGCGACAATCGCCGGGCCGCTCTCGAGCGGCTCCGCCACAAGCTGACGGTCCTTCCGATCGACGCGCGCGCAGTCTCGGCGGCGGCGGCGCTATCGATGGGTCGACTCGAGACCGTGTCGTCCTCCGAGTGGCTGATGCTCGGGGCGGCGAGCGCGAGCGGCTGCTCGGAGTGGCTCACGACGAACTCGGCCCGACCTCCGAAGGACCTGGGAAAGCTGGTCGTCAAGCTCATCGGCAAGTGAATCACTGAGGAATGGCACATACGCTACTATAGTGTCTAATTGACGCCAATGTGGTGATAGAGTGCGGATCTTCTCTCGGAGAACGTCGGAAAGGGCCTTCCGGCGCGTTTTCGTCCCGAGGGAGCCATTCGGGCACCCCAGGGCTCAGCCGGCGATTGTACGTCATGTTCGGTCCGGAATATCACTAGATGCGTAACTGACGACCCTTTGCCTCTCATAAATGTGAGTTGGAGGGGCGCGACCGATCCCCAGCGACGAACGGCTCTCCTCGAGATGTGGTATAACTGGAGTTATACGAACCGATTTCCGGCCCGCGGGGCCCCCTGAAAACGGCGCAGAACGATCGGTGGGACGGGCCCGGGCCTCCACGGGGGGTCTTGGAGGGCAGAGATTGGGGGCCGGGAGGAGCCGCTAACCCAGAACCTGGGTGCGTCCAGGCCAAACCACCTTCCCCGCGAGGTCTTGCTCCGTGCTCACGGCGGTGGCGCCGCTCTCCACGAGCTGGGGCATAGTTCCCTGTCGCTGTGAGAGGCGACCGGAGCCAACGGGTTGGATCGAGGGAGCCACCACGTACCGCCACTCTGGCTGACCTGACGTCGCAGTCCGGGATCCGATAGAATCGTCTCGGAGAGTCTGGACTTACGTAAGTGGCGTTCGAAACAATCCCTTTCACTGGTCCGCGACGTGGCTCCGCGTCGCTCGAGGCCACGGGGGTGGCCCGAGCCGTCCATGGGCGCAGATGGTCTCGCCATGAATATGCATATTCATATGTGGGCTCACTCCCGCGGCGCGCTGCGTTGGGCGCGTCCCGGGCCGGATTTCCAGCGAAGCCATTCGGACCGGGTGAGACCGAAGAGCATGTCGTCGATCCATGCTCCTTCCTTCCGGAACGACTCGCGTCGGACACCCTCTGGGCTGAACCCCGCCTTCCGAAGGACGTTCTCCGACCCGGAGTTGCCGCGGAAGATGCCCGCCTCGACGCGGTGCAATCGAAGGGAACGGAAGGACACCGCGACGAGTCCCTGGACCGCCTCGGAGGCGTACCCGTACCCCCAGTACGGACGGCCGATCCAGTAGCCGATCTCGCCATGCCCGTGCTTCCACTCGATGCCGTGGATGCCGATGCCCCCCACCAATCGATCGGTGGCGCGGTCGACGAGGGCGAGGGCGAGGTCGGTCCCCTCGCTGCGGGTGCGGCCGGCGCGGAGAATGAAGCCACGCGCGTCGGAGACTCGATAAGGGAACGGCACGCGAAGGAGCCATCGCGAGACCTGCGGATCCCCCAGCAACGGCGGATACTCGCGCGCCCGTCGGAGGCTGGGGAGCTCGAGGAGGAGACGGGGGGTTGCGACGGGGAACTTGAGCCTCGCGAACGGGGATGCGCCCGGCGCCATCCCTGGACGAGCGGCTCGAGGCACATGAGTCCTGCGCACGGCACCATCGCTCTCTCGAGGGACCGAGGCTTCACGGAGGCCCCTCGTCCGAGCCGGCATTGCGGGAGCCTCCGTGGGGCGCCGCCCCCGAGGAGACGGAGGCGACCGTCCAGTTCGCCCCCAACCGAAGCGACAAGTCTGGACGGTCGTGCGACAGCGAAAAGTCCTATTATCTACCCCCGCACATGCCTCGTTCGTTCGGGAGCCGGCGAGCCCCCGGGGAAAGGTCCAGAAATCCATGATGCCCGCGGAGACCAAGAAGATCTGGATGGACGGCAAGCTCGTCGACACCGATGACGCGAAGGTCCACGTCCTCTCGCACACGCTCCACTACGGGGTCGGTGTCTTCGAGGGGATCCGTTGCTACCAGACGACCCACGGCCCGGCGATCTTCCGCCTCTCGGACCATGTCAAACGCCTGGTCGCCTCGGCCCGGATCTACCGCATGCCCCTTCCCTACACCGAGGAGGAGATCAGCCGGGCGATCCTGGAGACTCAGGCGGCCAACGACATCGTCCCCTCCTACATCCGCCCGATCATCTACCGCGGCGAGCCCGCCCTCGGAGTGAAGAACCAGAAGGGACGCGTCTCGCTCGCCGTCGCCGCCATCCCCGCGAAGAAGTACCTCGGCGAACACTCTGAGGCCGGAGTCCGTGCCAAGATCTCGCCTTTCCGAAAGCCGCGCTCGGACGCGATCCCGTCCGTCTCGAAGACCGACGGGAACTACATCAACAGCTACCTCGCGGGGATCGACGCCGCCGACGACGGCTACGACGAGGCGATTTTGCTCGACCAGAACGGGTTCGTCGCGGAGGGGACCGGCGAGAACATCTTCCTCGTCAAGGACGGTACCCTCTTCACGCCCGGGCCCGAGTCGGACATACTGCTCGGCATCACGCGCGCCTCGGTCATCCAGCTCGCCAAGGACCTGGGCTTCCCCGTCGTCGAGAAGCTCCTGTCGGTCAGCGAGCTCCTGACCGCCGAAGAGGCGTTCTTCTCCGGCACGTACGCGGAGATCGCGCCCATTCGGGAGATCAGCCACTACATCGTCGGGAACGGGAAGCCCGGCCGCGTCACGCGCGAGATCATGGACGTCTTCTATCGGTTGATCCGCGGCGAGGAGCCGAAGTACGCGGCGTGGCTCCAGCCGGTCCCGAGGGCTGCCTCCGTCGCGTCGCGGCCCGCCCGGCGTGCCGCGTCGACCTAGGTCGACCGATCGGTTCCGTTCCCGCGATCGCCCCGGCCAGCGCCCCGATAAGCTGCCATGTCCCAGACACGATGGCTCCGTGCGCCGTCGCCCTGGCTCGCGTTCTCGTTTCTTACAGCAGGGATCGGATTCGGTCGCCGCCGGGCTCGGCGGAGTCGACAACTGCTCGCTTCTGGGCTTGGGATGCTCGAGATCGAGCGCCGTTGGAGGCTCGGGGGACTCGGGGGACTCGCGAGCACGGGCGGATTCGACGCCGCTGGGACCCATCAGAGCGCCAACGGAAAGGCCGGAACGCCGGGCGCTGCGGGGGTGGCCGGAGGAACGGGTATCGCGGGGGTCAGCGGAACGGCCGGGAACGCCTCGTCACCGGACCACACCTGAACGGGGGATCCGACCCCCGTCCGGGGCCGAAATCCATAGTTCCCCGAGCCCGGGCGGTCCGGTCCGTCGCTCTACCATCGGCGGAGAAGCGGTCCGGAAGAGTGAATGTGGGATGTACTCGGCCCAAGGCTTCAAGTGGGGTGCGCCATAGGGAGGATATAATGCTGCGACCCGGCGTGCTGGCCCGGAGCGTTCTTGCCCGACGTCTATTGGTTCTGACCGCGGTCGTGTTCGTTTCGGGGGTATCGATCCTCGCTACGGGCAGTCCGAACCACGGCGCTCGCGTCGCGACCTCCGCGGCGCCACTCGCCCTCCACGTCGATTCGACCCCGGCGGTCGCGTCGCCGTCGGCCGCGTCGACCGCACTGTCCCTCGGCATCGTCACGAATCCTCGCGCCATCTGCGCCTTCGGCCTGGATACTTGCGCCGCCGCGGCATCGACCTCGCGCGTCACGATGACCGCGAGCGCTGGTTCGCAGGGCGTGCTCGCCTGGCCCGCGGTCCAGGTCGCCTTCGTCGTCGAGACGACCGACTACGACGGGGTCTACGATCCGAACGCCGGCGAGCCCGGGCTCGACCCGTGCGCGGGCGGCTCCACGGGGACGCTCTGTGAGGAGTCCAACGGCGTTCCGTTCTTCGTGGCCCACTCGCAGCAGATCGCGAACGCGATCCAGGCGGCGAACCCCCACAGCCAGGTCTCCTTCGCGCTCGTCGACTACTTCGCGAACGTCAACAACTGGGACGACGGGGACGGGGCCGAGTACCACGTCGACCTCCCCAGCTTCGTTCCGTCCTCCTACTTCGGCTCCGAGGTCCAGTCGACCTTCCAGGCGACCGTCCTGTCGGGCGGCTACGTCTACGGGGACTCGGACATGGCCGACAACCAACTCACCTCCCCGATGATCACCGCGTTGTACGGGACGATCATCGGAAGCGGGCTCGACTGGTCGAACAACACCCACCACGTGATCGTCTGGATGGGCTCGACCGCGCCCCGCGACCCGGGTTACCCGGAGAACTACTGCGTCAGCGCCGAGAACCAGTGGTTCGCGGGTTCCGGCTGCATCGGCGCCACGTGCGAGCCTTCCTACACGTTCCAGACCGGTACCAGCCCCAACTGCGAGGGCTGGGTCAAGAGCCAGGACGGCAACGCCTCGCACTCGATCGCGGCCCTGGCCCACGAGGCCACGCAGTGCACGGGCTCGATCGGTGGCGTCTGCACCGTGGACATGATCGACCTCTGGACGACCCCGACGGACCCACTGAGCCAGGGCTGGCCGGTGGGACCGCGCGGCGGCGGCCCCGGCGGGACGATCGTCCAGCAGAACGTCGACCACGTGCTCCTCGCCGGCTGCGACATGGCCGAGGCAACGGGAGGGACGTGGAACGGCCCGGCGTGGTTCAGCTGCCCCAATGGCCAGGCCGGCTCGCTCCAGTACGTCCCGCACGGGAAGTACAACCAGCCCAACCTCGACAATCCGACGCTCTTCTCCGCGTTCAAGCAGGTCGGCTTCGGCCCGATCCTCGAGACGCAGGTCGCGGCCGGCTCGAACAAGCCGATCTTCCAGTACGTGCCGTTCGGCAGCATCACGATGGCCAAGGACCTCCAGCCGACCGCCGCGTGCGTGCGGAACGGCGTCGCGATGACGACGTGCCAGACCACGCCGTCGGTCCTCCACTTCCAGGGGATCACGTACCTCGGATGGAACTGGAGCAAGAACGCGTCGACGAACGTGATGTACATCGGCGATTACTGGACCGCGTCGTTCAACGTGATGGCCACAGGGCCTCCGTACGCGACCGTTCCGGTGGACGCGTGCACCACCATCGATTGCAAGGCGGGTGGGAGCGGATCCGTCCTCGGGATGTTCACGTCGGCGACGTACGTGCCGTACACGAACAACTCCGTGGCGACCCAGTCGTTCCCCTTGGGCCAGGTCCAGGTCCAATTGACGCCGCCGACGGGCCCTCCGCCGAACGTGCCGCCGCCCCCGCCACCCGTCCCGCCGCCGTTCGCGATCCCGGCCGCGCCGCCTCTGCCCGTGATCCAGCAGATCGGCATCGGGAACAACGTCGGCGTCGCGAACGTCTCGCTCCAGGCGACGGCCGCGGGCTTCCTCGGTGCCGGCTTCATGCGCGTCGGGATCAAGAACCGTCCGATCGCGATGCGGGTCGCCGCCAAGTCCGGCCCCACCTCGTCGAAGTTCGATGCGGAGCTCATGAAGAAGGACTCCGGGATCGGCCACTTCGAGTGAGCCCCGGGACCCCTCGGGAAGACGAACCCTTTCCCTCCGCTTGGAGGCACGGACCGGGTCCGCGAGTTCTGTTCACACGGCGGGGTGCATGCGATCAGCGCCGCAGTCCCGGAGGCGGCGCGGCGAGGGCGGCGGCGACGCGCGGGGCGGGAATGCGGTGCTCGGGGCAAGA
The DNA here is from genome assembly GCA_041476045.1 of Thermoplasmata archaeon. Lineage (GTDB taxonomy): Archaea > Thermoplasmatota > Thermoplasmata > Lutacidiplasmatales > UBA184 > Lutacidiplasma. The sequence continues at coordinate 27,964 of JBGOSQ010000018.1, forward strand.
GTTCGATGGGATAACCTCCCACCGGTACGCTATGCGTTCTCGATTCCTTGAGGTAGACCGTGAATCTCGCATCGCTTCTGTCCACCGTCGCGGTGGTTCTCGCACTCTTGCTCGCCGGAACCGGCGAGATATCGGCCCTGGGATCGACCGGGTCCCGTCCCCAGCTCCAGCCGTCTGCCTCCTCGCCATTGTACAATTTCACGATCGTGAACTATTCGAGCTCGGTCGACGCGTTTCCCCTGTCGTACCAGGAGTGGCTGCCGCTCAACTTCAGCGTCCAACGATCCCACTCGCTCCTCGTCTACCTGCCGGGGCTCGGCGCGCACGAAGACTATCCCAAGCCGGGCGGCTGGGCCGATGAACTCGGGCACTACGTGACGATCCGGGGCGGCCATGGGATCGTCGCGAGAGGGATCGTGCAGAATGCGTCGTTGCACGGCATGGTCGTCATCGCGATCAATGTCCGCCAAGGGGGAGGTTTTGAGGTGAACTCCCCCTGCACGGGGCCTCAGGAGCAAGATGTCCTCGACGCGATTGCATCCGTCCAGGCGCTCTATACGATCAACGGTGTCTTTCTGCTCGGGTTCAGTGCCGGGACGCTGGGCGTCTTCAACATCGCCGCACACCACCCGGCCCTCATCCGAGGGATCGCGGTCGATTCGCCGGCGACCGACTTCTACCAGGCGCTCGCGTACACGAACTTCGAGGCGACCCTGCCGAACAACACGATATTCCAGAATTTCTCGAAGACGTACGCTCCCATGATGTGCGGAGGCAATCCGGGCAACAGCAGCGTGGCGAACCGTCTCGCCTTTTCGTTGTCCTCGTCCCGATTCTACCCGCAGAACTACTCGGCGATGCGCATGTACGTGACCGCGGGAGGGCACGACCTCCTCCTGACGAACAACGCGAGCGTCTGGCCGTACCTGCAGATCAACAGCACGTTCATCAACCGCACCTGCTTCGTCACCGCGCCCGAACCCGCGAACTGCACCACCCCGTTCTGGCTCCTTCACCGAGCGAACGCGGGCCAGTACCTATTCCGATACGTGTTCGAGGAACAGGCGCCCCACATCCTTACCCAGCTCGACCCGCAGGACATGTTCGATTTCTTCTTCGGGAGGGTCCCGGCCGGCCTGTTCCACTCGACCTGGCCCCCATCGGTCGTGCTCGCGGGACCGTAGCGATCTCGATCGGGCACCTTTCGCCGTCGGTCCGATCGATATCGGGGAGCGCCAGTGGTCCAGGAATTCGCGAAACGCGGTCGATGTCCCGTCGTGCAAACCGAGCGCCTCGCGAGCGAAAGCCACGGGCTCGCGGCGTCGATCGACTACCGACGCTGCCCGTGGCGACGGCGAGGAGGGGTGGGTGGTGTCTCCTCCTCGTCCGAATCCGCGGGGGTCGAGACTCGTGGAGGCGGGGAGTTGTTGCACGAGTGCTGGCGAGGATCCGGCCTCCAGACGAGCTCGACCGAGAGACCGTCCGGGCCACGTAGGAAGAGCGATCGGGAGTCGTCCCGCTCCTTCTCGTGGGTGACGACGATGCGCGCCCGCCGGACGCGGTTGCGCAATCCGGTCCACTCGGCCACGCGGAGCGCCACGTGGTCGACGCCCCCTGTGGTGGCGTTCGGAGCGGCGTCGTGGAGACCCAGCACCTGGTCGCCGAGCAACAGGTAGGAGTGGTGCTCGCCCTCGCCGATCGGGTCCATTCCGAGCTGCTCAACGAAGAACCGGCGGGTCTTCTCCCGGTTGCGGACCTTGAGGTCCACGTGGTCGAAGCCGAGGAGCTCGATCTGGGAGGCCGGGGCCATGCTCGCTTACCCCCGTCCTGGTGAACTCCGCTCGTCCCGCCCGTTAGAGTGCGGTCGCTAGCGGATAGTCGGGGTGGGCTGTCCGGGCTCAAGCCAGCCGGCCTGTCGAAGCTCGCCGATGATGTAGTCCGCGGACTGGTCCGGGTTGTGGTGGATCGTCTCGACGACGATCTCCGGGTGTTCGGGAGACTCGTACGGGTCGTCGATGCCGGTCATCTCCTTGATCTGGCCGGCGCGGGCCTTCTTGTAGAGCCCCTTGACATCTCGCTGCTCACAGACCTCGAGCGGCGTCGTCACGTGGACCTCCACGAAGGCGCCGATCTCGGAGCGCGCCTTCGCTCGGTAGGTGCGGTAGGGAGAGATGAGCGCCACGATCGGGATCACCCCGTTGCGGGCGAGGACCTTGGCGACGAACGTCACGCGGCCGGCGTGAGTCTCGCGGGCCTTCCGGTCGAACCCGAGATCGGCGCTGAGCCCCATGCGGACCTCGTCGCCGTCGAGGAGCTCGACGTTCCATCCGAGCGCGTGCAGTTTCGGGGTGAGCGCCTTTGCGATCGTCGTCTTGCCGGCGCTGGGCAGTCCCGTGAGCCAGATGCAGAATCCGCGGTGTGTCATGTCGTTCCCTGGATGGGCCCACGCAGTCGGCCTAGGTTATGTCGGCTTCGGTCGTCTCACCCGGGGGACGAGCGCAGCCACTCGGGTGCCTCCTCTAAGAGTCCGGTCCCGCGGCCTGCCCCTTCCGTACTCGGGTCTCCGGCCCGTGCGCCGAGCCAGGGTGGCCGGATCCCCCGCGATCGGGCCTCCCACCGGGGTGTAAAGGGATGTGTCGGCGTCCGAGTTGTTATATATCGAATTCCGAGAGGCGGGGAAGCGCCCGGTCGTCCCCGAGCGCCCTGAACAGGCGACCGAATGAGCGGGGATCCGATCGAACCACTCGTCCCGGTCGATGTCCTGGATCGCGAAGCCCCGGATCTAACGGCCGGACCCGCGGCGGGGACCGAGGGGAACCTGGACCGGACCTTCCGAAGCATCAGCCGCGGGACCACGGTCATGATGTTCGCGACGTTCGCCGTCGTGGTCCTCCAGTTCGCGACCCGCGTGCTGGTGACACGCCACGTCTCTCCCGACAACTGGGGCGAGTTCAACCTCGGACTCGCGCTCTCGAGCCTGCTGGCGCTACTCACCGCCTTCGGGATCCCCGCCGCGACGGCCCGTTCGATGGCGTTCGAGGAGACCTACGAGGCCCGGATGGTCCTCGTCCGCCGGGCAGTCTACCTAAGCGTGCCGATCGGCGTCGCTTCGACCGCGGCCGTCTACCTCTTCGCAGCCCAGCTCGCCGCGCCGTTCCACTCACCGGATCTCGCCGATGTGTTCCGGCTCTTCTCGATCAGCATCGGGCTCACGATGCTCTCGAACGTCTTGGTCGGGATCTTCCAGGGGCTCGAGCGCGCGGAGCCGTACGCCCTCTTCGTCCAGATCGTCAACCCCGCACTGTTCCTCGGCGTCACGGCACTTCTCCTGTTCGCGGACTGGGGGTTCACGGGCGTTCTCTGGGGCTACGTTCTCTCCTGGGTCGGCGCCTTCGCCGGTCTCGCGGTCTACTCGTACGTTCGACTTCCACGCCTGCTCCGACGGCTGTCGACCGCGACGTTCACGGGCGACGCGACCGCACGCGTTTCGTTCGTCACGCTCTCGATCACCCTGTTCGGCGTGGCAGCGCTGACCTACCTCACTTCCTACGCGGATACGCTGTTGCTCGGTTTGTTCCGCCCCGAGGACATCGTCGGCCAGTACTCGTCGGCGATGAACTTGACCCGGCTTCTGCTCGTCGGCACCGGCACGGTGACGTTCATCTACCTCCCGATCACGTCGCGCCTCCGCCGGCAGAAGGACTTCGCGGGCCTCCGCGAGACGTACGTCACCGTCACACGATGGATGGCGCTCCTCACGCTCCCATTCACGTTCCTGTTCTTCTTCGACCCGACCTTCTCGCTCGCGTTCACTTTCGGGGCGAGCCAGGTCGGCGGCGCCGATTCGCTCCGCCTCTTGGTATTCGCGAACACCGTGGCGATCCTGCTCGGGCCGTCCGTGGCCACACTGGGTGGACTCGGGGAGGCACGGCAGGTTCTCTGGTTCACCCTGACCTCAGCGGCCCTGAACATCGTGCTCTGTGTCGTCCTCATTCCACCGTACGGGATGTTCGGCGCCGCCGCGGCGTGGTCGATCGCGCGCCTCATCTTTCCGGGGCTCTCGCTCGTCCGCATCTACCAGCAGCACCGGATCACCCCGTTTGCCTCCCACTTCCTCCGACCCGTCCTCCTGACCACGCTGGTCCTCGTTCCCACGTTCCTTTTCGTCCTCCCCCGCGCAACCCCCCTGTGGATCCCGATCGACATCGCGCTCCCGTTCCTGGTGTTCAGCGCGGCGATCCTGGCGACCCGGTCGGTGGACCGCGGTGACGTGCATTTCGTTCGGGCGGCCGAGCGTCGGTTCGGAGCCGTCGCGCGGCCGCTGCGAAGGCTGCTCGAATCACGCATGGCTCCCCCGAAGTCGGCCGTCGAACCTGGCCCCCCCTGAGGGAGCGATTCGGCGGACCCGCTCGCCGATCGGGCGGGGCGCCTAGGAGTTTGGACTTGGCTCCCTGCCGGGCGCGGATCGCCAGCGCTCGACCCGCTCCATAACGGTC
>JBGOSQ010000019.1:0-31505 GCA_041476045.1 Thermoplasmata archaeon
AGGGAGAGCGCGAGATCGGAGGCCACGACGGCGTGCTGGCCCGTGAGTTGGTGAACGAGGGCGCGGTCTCGCGCGAACCTCGAGAGTGCCCCCCGAGAAGTCTTGCCGGACCGGAGCGCTTCCCGCAGCACCTCATTCGTGAGGAGACGATAATCGGCCATCAGCGAGAGCAAGGCTCGAGGTAGGGGTCCTGCCAGGGGGAAGACGAGGCCGCGAAGAATCCGCACAGGAGAGATTGTGCGGGGCCGGCAACAAGGGCTTGCCATAGTCCCTGAACGGTGAACGATGGCCGCGGGTCGGGAGAGAATCGATTGAGTCCCAAAGCACGTACGTACGCTGGAAATATGTATCGAGGGCCCTCGGAGTGGGTGTGGGGATCCGGTCGGCGGCGCGTGCTCTCGTCGCGGCGGCCGTCCCGGCGGTGACCCTCGCGATCGCGGGCTCCGCCTCCGCGACCGACACCCTCTACGACCAGACGATGCCCGTCGTCTGGGTCCTGCTCGTCATATCCGTCGCCGGGGCGTTCGCGACGTTCGCGGTCCTCGTCTACGCGATCTACCGCTTCCGCGACCCGACCACGCGGGGGCGTCGCTATGGTTAACCGGTTCGAGGTCGTCTGGACCCTCGCCACCGTCGGGCTCGTGACCGGCGTCGCCGTATGGTCGACGGTGCTCCTGTACCACATCGACACCTTGCCGGGACAGCCCGACGAATACATCGACGTGGTCGCGCACCAGTGGTACTGGGAGTTCTGCTATCCCAAGAACGGGACGTGCTTCAACACCGCTTACGACGCGGCGACCGGTGCGGTGTCGGGGGGTAATCTCTGGGCCACTCCGGGAAGTATCGTCCAGGTCAACATCACCGCGACCGACGTGGTCCACTCGTTCAACGTCCCGACGCTGGGAGTACGGCTCGATGCGATCCCCGGTCGCGAGAACTCGATCGCGTTCGCCGTTCCGAACGCGGCCGCCGGCACGCAGTACCTCATCCAGTGCACGGAGTTCTGCGGAACGTTCCACGGCATCATGCGCGCCTACCTGGTCCTCGTCTAGTCGTCCCGCTCGGGACCGGCGCTATTCGACCGGCTCGTAGAGGTCTTCGAGGGTCCACCGAGGGCGCGGCGGAGGGGGCGGCGGTCGGCTCCGGCGCCACAGGACCAGCGCGACCACGGCGAGGGCGAGGCCCACCAACACCCCCAGGACGATCGGCACGGGGATGGAGAGCCCGAGCGTGCCCGACGTGCCGAGCGGAACGAGCGCGACGGTCACGGGGCCCGAGGTTCCTGGAACGGAGACGGGGACCACCGCGGATTCGTAGCCGGGGGCCGAGACGTTCAGGAGATAGCTTCCGGCCGCGAGCGGAAGGGAGAACGCGCCCGTCGCCGAGACGGTCGTGACGCCGAGGTGGTTCGAGGTCCCGACGTCGAACGGTGCGACCGAGGCGGTCGGGATCGGGAGACCGCTGTTGGCGTCGACGACGACCCCGGAGATCGCCCCGATGTCGGGGGTGAGCTGGACGTCGCGGAGGACGGAGTGTCCGATGACACTGATCGTGAACGGGAGATCGAGGTAGCTCGACCCCGTGGCCCCCGACGCCGACGCAATGAGCGAGTAGCTGCCGTTGGCGAGCCCGAAGAAGAAGGTACCGGACGACCCGGTCTCGGCGAGGGTCGTCCCACCCTCGCGGATCGCGACCGCGTTGAGGGGCACGCCGCTCAGGGCGTCGCGCGCGGTGCCCGTGACGTCATACGTCATCGTTGGGAGCGCGAAGACGACGCCGGAGACGTTCGTGTGGACGACGATCGCGCTTCGCACCGTCCGGTAGCCCGGCGCGCTCGCCACGACGGAGTAGCTGCCCCACACGATCGCGAGGGTGAAGCGGCCCGCCGCGTCCGTCGCGCCGGAGCCGATCGCGACCCCACCCAGCTCCGCAGAGACGAACGCGCCGGGGATCGGGGCGTTCAATCGGTTCGCGGCGACGACCAACCCGGAGAGGCTCTCCGGAGTGTTCGTCGCGAGCGGGGAGAGCTCGATCGTCAGCGCGGGCGTGGTGGCTCCCGAGGGGACGAGGATCGACGTGAAATTGTCGAAGAAGCCCGGTGCCGTCGATGTGAGGAGGTTGGGGCCGGGCGCCGCGGAGAGCTGGAAGCTCCCCGATGCGTCGACGCGGACGAACGGCGAGCAGAGCCCCGAGGCGTACTGGGCGCAGGCGTAGACCGTGGCGTTCGTGATCGCCGCGCCGGTGATCGACGAGACGACGCGCCCGACGACGCTCCCATAGGCGAAGAGGAAGATCGTCCCGATGCTCAGGTTCTCCCCGGGAAGCAGCAGGACCGGCAGGTAGGAGGTGTTGAAACCGGGCGCCTGGAACATCAGGATGAACGTGCTCGGCGGCGACGGGATGTAGAACGCCCCGTTCGCATCCGTCGGCACTGTCACGTCGCACGATCCCACCGGCGTCCCGAACGGTGAGCAGAGGCTCACGTTCGCGTTCGTGAGGAGCGCACCGCTCGGAAGGCCCCTCAAGGTCCCGAAGACGGAGGCGAACTCGAAGACCGGGAGCGTTCCGACCCACGCCCACCGATCGGAGAAGACGTTGAGGGCGAGGGTCACGTTCGCGAGGAACGTTTCGCTGACGACCGTCACGACATCGTAGCCGGGCGACGCGGCGACCCAGAAGAACCCGGAGGCGTTGGTGAACCCGTAGTGGCCGCACGCGGGGAGTCCGTTCGGACAGACATCGACCTCCGCATTGTAGACGGGCGCCCCGGACGGCTGAGAGAGGACCCGGCCGGCGACGATCCCGTTCCCCGTCACGTTGATCGACGGAACGGCGATCGTCGCGCTGGTCGAGGTGTCGTAGTAGGCAGAGACCGGGTCGTAGCCGGTCATCGTCACGTAGAGGCCGCTGATCGGCGGGGGCGAGGGGGAGAAGAGGAGGAACTGGCCGAGCCCGTTCGCGAACAGGCTCGACGTGGTGATCGCGAGCGAGTTCGTCACGGCGACGAGGGCGCCGGGAAGGGCCGCGTGCGTCCGCGCATCGACGACCGTGGCCAACGGGCTCGCATTGACGGTATTGACCTCCACGCTGCGGAACCAGACACCGGGGAGCGCCGCACCGCCGACGAGCGAGACGTTGCCGAGCCCCACCGACTGGCTCTGGCCAACAGAGACCGTCCGCGCCGCGGGGAAGTAGCCGGCCGCGGTGACGTTCACGACGACGCTGGGTCCCAGCGGGGCCGATACGTTGACGAAGCCGTCGTTCCGGGAGACGCTCGCTGAGGAGAACGTCGTGCCGTTGCCGCGGTCGACGGCCGACGCGCTCACGTAGACGTACGGGATCGGGGCCCCCGTCGCCGTATCGATCACGCGCGCGGTGACCCAGCCATAGTGCGGAAGCGCGAGCGGCGGGGCGGTCACAACGCTCGCGGTCGGGATCCCGCCGGCGACGGTCTCGTTCACCCACCAGGACGACGCGGAGAGCGCGATCAGCATCGTCGCGGTGCCGTCCGTCGGGAGGAACGTCGTGTAGTCACCGCCGCCTCCCACCTGGGTGATCGTGTACGCGGCCTGCTGGCTCCCCTCCCCGATCACCTGGACCCGGCAGAACTCACACGTCCCCCGCGCGGCCTGGTCCGTCGTGTTCCAGGTGCTCCCGTCCATGAGACGGCCGGCGATCGCACCGAAGATCTCGACGGCGGGGACCGAGGGGCCGGAGGTCGTGAGGTTCACGAACCGGCCGACCGCCGCGACGTTGATCGTGAGGAAGTCGAACCCGCTGTCGACGGTCCCGAAGACGGGGAGCGCGCGTCCGATGAACTCGAGCCCCGACGTGCCTCCCGTCGGAACGCTCGCGTTGAAGAACCCGCCGGTATCCGTTTGCGTCGGCGGCCCGCAGAGGGTCCCGACGGCGGCGCACCCGATGACGTTCACCGGTGCGCCGATACCGTTGGAGAGCGCGAGGGACTCCCAGGGGTGGATCACGACGCGCCCGTGGACGTAGGGGAAGTGATCCATCGAGATCGCACCGAGATGGACGAAATTCCCGGTCGTCGCATTGACGTAGACCGAGGTCGAGGTGTAGCCGGCGGCGTTCAATTTGAGGTAGTACTGTCCCGTCAGGAGCGAGACGTTGAAGGTGCCTCCCGCCGTCGAGGTGTCCGATCCTCCGAGGCATCCTCCGGTGACCACCGAGCACTCGTCGATCTGGGCGACCGGGACCCCGTAGCCCGAGTCCGCATCGAAGATCCGTCCGTCGACCCACGCTCCCACCGATCCGTTCGTCGCCGCCGGTATCGCTCCCGGTCCGGACGTCGTGGAGCCGAGCGGTGGCAGCGTGATCGTCGGAACGGTCGTGACCACCCCGGGGGTTGAGTTGACCCACGTCCAGCTCGGCGCGTAGCCCGAGCTCGACGCCGTGATCATGTACGTGCCCCACGGGAGCGGCCCGCCGGCGACGGTCCCGTTGTACTGCCCATCCGAGCTCGTCTCGCCGAGCGATTGGCAGAGCAGTGGGGTCCCGACGGCGCACGCCTCGACGATCGCGGAGAAGAGCCCGCCGCCGGACAGAGCGCGGACCTGACCCACGTAGATCGCCTTCGGCGCGAGCTCGATGACCCCGGTCGAGTTGTTCCCGGTCACGTCGACCCAGGTCCAGTTCCCTTGGTACACGTTCGAGTGGACGGAGACGACGTCCCAGCCGAGCGGCGCGGTGAAGTTGAACTGTCCATTGGAAAGGTTCACGACTCCCGCGGTGCATCCCGCGGACGGGAGCCCGATCGGCGCCGGACCGACCGGGCACGCCTCGACGTTCACGAGGACGCCCGCGATCGGTACGGTGGAGCTCCCCGGTCCGCCGGTCGTCCCGACGACGCTTCCCGAGACCGAACCGTACTGCGCCGGGATGGTGAGATTGATCCATCCGATGTCGGTGGGGTGCGTGTCCTGGGCGCAGCACCCCCGGAGCACCGAGACCCACGTCCGGTTGGAGGCGCCGGTGCCGTACGCGGTGACCAGGATCATCACCGGCCCCGGCGGCGACGGGGCGCAGAAGGTGGTGGGACCGCTCGCACAGCCGATCACGGCGGGCTCAAGGTCGCTCGAGACGACCACGGAACCGCACTCCTCGGGATCCTCCGTCGAGCAGGCCTGAACGGAGAACGCCCCGTCCTCGGAGCCCGGGAGACCCCCGAGGGAGACATTTCCCTGTAGGTACGTGCCGGCGGTGACATCGACCGACCCGGCCATCGTGACCCGGTCGGGCGTTGCGTTCACCCACGTCACGTTCGAGTAGGCAGGGGGGAACAGCGGGGCGGTCGAGCCGAACAACGTCGCGGCGATGGGGAAATCCGGCATCGTCGGATCGCCGGGTGCGAGCTTCTGCTGAACGACGACGACGTCGTGCATGGGAGGTCCGATGACGATCGCCGTCGTGCCGACGGTCACGATGTTCGCGGCGATGTACGACGGGAATGGTCCCCGCGGCCAGCACGGGCCTCCGTAGAGGCCGCCCGCCGGGGTCTGGTAGGTGATGTCGACCCCGTCCAACGAGCAGACGTTCACCGTCAGGTCCGGCATCGGCCACCCCGCGGGCGGCGGAGGCCCGCCCGTGAGATTGATCGAGATCTCGATCGCGGCGAGCGGGGTCAGCGCGATCGTGCCCAGGTCCACGTTCTGGTCGGTGTTCGGAACGTCGGGGATCGTGGTCGCGTTCGCGACGTACCCGATCGCATAGGCGGTCACGGAGGACGGGCCCGGGAGGGCGTAACCCGCCACGTCCGGGCCAGTCCCGCCGATCGCCGGCTCGAGGCACATCACTGCCCGCCGCGTGCAGACCGTGAGCTGGCTCGGGCTCGCGCTCAGGATCGGCAACCCCGTCGTCGCATCGACGAGCGTCGCAGAGACGGGAACGCCTCCTTCGAGGTGGACCACCCCGATGTCGAGGGTCTCGTACGGGGTGAGGTTCACGAACGTGACGTTCGGCTGGTATCGGGCGGGCGTCCCGGGTGAGCCGAAGGCGACCTTCGAGGGGAGCGGCGGTACCGCGACGGTGAAGGACCCGTTCGCCGCCGAGGTGGCGCCGGGGAAGGCGAGGACCGCCCCATCGCGCGAGCTCGCGTCAATGGCCGAGCCGGCGATCGGGTTCTGGTTGGGGGAGTTGTCGCGCACGATACCGGTGACGAACCCGTCGTGGACCAGGAAGAGCGTTCCGACGCTCACCGTGCCGCCCGAAGGAACGTTGACCCACGTGCGGTTGTCGACGAAGTACGGCGCCGTGAAGACCAGGATGACCGCCCCCGCGGGGCTGCTCAGGGTGAAGTCCCCGAGGGTACCGGTCGTAGTGCTCGAACACGGCGAGGGCGAGCAGAACGTGGTGCCGAACGGTTCCACGGTGACCGACGCGCCGACGATGGGCCTTCCGTGGGTGAGATCGTAGACCTTTCCGGTGATCGTTCCGCTCGACGCGAGGGCCGGCCCAACCACGGGGGCCGGTGCCGGAGCCACCGGGGTCGTGTTTGGGTTGGTTGCCTGACCGCGGAGCGCGCCCTGCTCCGCCTGCCACTGTCGGAGGGCGATCTCCGGAACGTTGACGCGTGCCTCGTGGGCCGGATCGCTGCCGGGCAGGACCGCGTGGGCCGTGAATCCGCTCGGGCGCATGACGGACGCCGCGCTCGCCAGGGCGGGGCCGATCGGCGCCGTCGCGGGTGGTAGCGAACCCGTGGCGAGCGGTAGGGGAAGGAACAGCAGAACGACCGCGATCGCGAGGATCCACCTTCGTCGGAGGGCCATCGACTGAGCGGGAGGCTCATGGGCGGTCGGCCGTCCGCGCCGGCTCGTCCCGATCACCTCTGCTCCCTCGCCGAGGTCTTCGACCCGCCTCGGGTGCGCGACCTACCCCATCGATGTAAATGATAGTCTCCCTCGGACACACCCGTCGGGACCGAGCCCGCGGGGCGGTCTAGTGGGTGTATTTCTCCGCCGGTGGGGCGTGGGGGAGACGACCGGTATAGGCCGCAGCGATCGCGAAGAAGGCTCCGATGCCAAGGAGCGAGCCCGCCCCGAGCAGGATGCCCACCTGGACGATCTCGGTGCTCGGTGCCGCCGCGGCGGCGGGCGGTGCGACGCCGACGTACAGGAATCCGAACATCCCGTTGAGGAAGTGGCCCTGGATCTCGCAGAGGAACTCGTAGATCCCCGGCCCCGCGACGGAGAAGTTCGTCCAGTTCGACTGCCCGCCGTTCTGCAGCACGACGCGGCCCAGCGGCGCGTGGCTCTGGAAGTAGGTGGTGAAGTTCCCGGGCGAGAGGGTCACGTTCGACTGCGGCGCGAGCGTCCACGTGTGGGGGATCGCACCGATGTTGACCACCAGGACGTCGACGGTGACGGGGTACGTGGTCGGGTTGACCGCGAGCGTATCGGGGATGAAGCGGAAGGTATCCGTTGCGTTCTCCGTGACGACGACGCCCGGCCCGAGCGCTCCCGCCGTCACGTTGAGGAAGCCGTGCATCCCCGCCTGGAACTGGTACGGCGCCAGCGAGACGATCTCGTAGCTCGACCCCTCGACCGCGGCCGGGGGCAGCGAGAAGTTGAAGAAGAGCGTCGTCGACGCCGCGACCGAGAGGTTCACGAGCGAGCCGTTTGCGGTAAAGAAGGCGTTGAGCTCGGAAGGGGACCATGTCGTCGGCAGGACGACGTTCGGCACGTTCGAGACCGTGAAGGAGTGGTTCGCCTGGCCCGTGTTCACGAGCTGAAGGTGCAGGACGCTGTTCGGCGCCGCCGTGATCGTGCTCGGATCGAACTGGGGTCGGTCCGTGAGGTTGACCGTTAGATTGACCCCGCTCGATCCGCCACCCGGCGGCAGGCCCGCCGAGAAGACGACCACGCGCGCGCCGTGCGGGGCGCCGATCCCCGCATACGAAACCCCGACGACCAGCACGAGGACCCCCGAGAGGATCAAGCATCGCGCCAGCGCCGAATATCCACGACGCCGCGATTGGGCGAGATCTCGAGAGAACATCCTGCCCGCGCTCCGACCTGTGCGCGCTTGATATTGCTATTGTACGAATCCGCCCGGGGGCGGAGTTCCTCGACGGCCGGTACGTCGCGGACGCCCCCGGGGGCGGGCCGACGCGGGTGCCGCCCGGGTCATTGGGCGGTCCGGTCCTCGTCCTGGTCGAAACGACGCAGCAGCTGGGTCGTGACCTCGATGAGCGGGTGGTGGGCGGCTCGGTCGACGGAGATGTCCGAGAGCGAGTGCAGGTTGTGCTCGCGGGCGAGGCGCTCGAACCCGGTCTCCGTCGCGGCGAACTCGTGGGGCTTGTCGCACGTGAGGATGAACGCCTGGAGCTGTTGGAGGCCCATCCCCTGCGCGGCGAGCGCGCGGTGGTGGCCGTCCACGAGGATCCAGAGCTCGCCCTTCTGCACGACCAGGACCGGCTCGGCGAACCCGCGCTCCAACTCGTAGCGCCGGCCCTCGAGCTCGTCCTCGAAGACCTTCCACTGCGTCGGCTGGAGGGTCGCGATCGGCACCAGGCCCCGGCGGAAGGAGAACGGGAGCTGATAGCGCTCGGACAGGAGCGTCTTGAGCGTTTCCGCCTTCGCGGGCGACGCACGCTCGAAGTGGGACCGCACGATATCCAGGTTGGAGACGACCCCGCAGAGGCGGTCCTCGTCGTCGGTGATCGGGAGATCGCGGAGACCGTAGCGGAACATGATCCGCGCGACGTCGTCGAGCGCCATCTCGGGGGTCGCGCGATAGGTGCCCGGTCGGATGATCTCCGAGAGCGGGCGGTCCCGGTGGTTCGCGTTCCGGAGCAGCTCCTTCGCGCTGACGAACCCGACGAGCCTATTGTTCGCGTCGGTCACGGGGAGCCCGTGGTGCCGGCTTCGGCTCAGCCGGTCGATCGCCTCGCCGACGGTCGTCGTCCGTTCGAGGTGCTCGACCTCGAGCACCATGTACTCGCGGACCTTGACGATCATCGATGCGCCGCGGGCGCCGGGACCTCGTCGCGCAGGTACGACGTGAGGAGGTGGCAGACGAGGAGGTGGACGTCCTCGATGTGCTGCATGTTGTTGGAGGGCACGACGACCGGAATCTCGACGAGCCCCTTCAGCTTCCCTCCGCCCATGCCCGTCAGGCCGATCGTCCGGAGACCGAGCTTCGGCGCGCCCTCCATCGCTCGGAGGACGTTGGGCGAGTTGCCCGAGCCGCTGATGCCGAAAGCGACGTCGCCCGGATGGGCGAGCGTCGCCAGCTGCTCGGAGAAGACACGCGCGAACTCCGCGTCGTTCGCCCACGCGGTGACGCTCTCGACGTTGTCGACGAGCGCGACGCACCGGAACCGCTTCCCTTCGCCGCGGATCGTGGCCTTGCCGATGTCGCAGACGAAGTGCGAAGCGGTGGAAGCGCTGCCGCCGTTGCCGAAGAAATAGATCGTCCGGTCGGCCGCGCGGGCCTGGAGCAGGATCGGAACGATGCGCTCGATCCCTTCGGCGAGGTACGGGTCGGCGAGCGCGGCACGCGTCTCGTCGACGTAGTTGCGGACGTACGGACCGATCTCGGCCATCGAACCTACCGGCGCACCACCAGGATCTGCGAGCCCTCCGGAGCGATCCGGATCGGGAGGCGCTGCATCGGTGCTAGGGCGGTCTCTATTTGATGACTTCTCTCGGGCGGGTGGACGACGAGGAGGAACCCGCCACCACCGGCGCCGGTGATCTTCCCTCCGAGCGCCCCGGCCTCCTTCGCCCGCGTGTACGCCGCGTCGATCGTCTCGTTCGTGATCCCTGCCGAGAGCGCGCGTTTGAACCGCCAGCCCTCATCGAGCAGGCTCCCCAGACGCGCCCAGTCGCGCGCGATGAGGGCGTCGCGCGTCGCGAGGGCGAGCTCGCGCATCCTTACGAGCGCGTCCTTGTTCTCTCCCGTGCGCGCGTCCTGGCTCTTCAGGATCCCTTGCGCCTGGCGCGTAACGCCGGTGTAGAACAGGGAGAGATGGTCCGACAGCGCCTCGCGGTCCTGCGCCGCGAACGGAATAGGGGTGGACCTCACCGAGTCGTCCGGTCGGAACTCGAAGTAGTGCACGCCGCCGAAGGCCGCGATGTACTGGTCCTGCTTCCCGAGCGTTCCGCCCAGGACCTCGATCTCGATCCGGCACGCCTCCTCCGCGAGGGTGGAAGGGTCCTTCACCTGGCCCCGATAGGCATAGAGGGCGTTCAGCAGCCCTACCGTGAGGGTCGAGGAGGAACCGAGCCCGGTGCCCTCCGACGGGATATCGGCGATCGTGTGGATCTCCAACCGCTCCGTGACGCCGGTAAGACGCATCGCCTCGCGCACGAGACCGTGCTGGAGCTCCTCGAACCGTTCGACGTTCTCGACCTTCGAGTACGCGACGCGGATCGCACGGTCGAACTTCGTGTTCACGAGCACGTGGACGTACTTGTCGATCGCCGCGCTCGCGACCGCGCCGCCGCCGTAGTTGCGGTAGAACTGGGGGAGATCGGTGCCGCCTCCCGCGAAGCTCACCCGCAGCGGCGTCCGCGTGATGATCACGGGTCGAACACCGGCCCCGTTCCCTTAGGCTTTGGGGGGTTCGGAGCCGGCCGGCGTGGCGGCCGGGGCGGGGCTCCCCGGGAGCGGGAGCCAGCGCGCCTTCCGCGCGTAGAACTGCTTGGCCGTCGCCCTTAGGTCGCCCAACGGGGCGAGCCCGGGAAGGACCCGCTCGAAGGTGGGTGCGCGCCGGTCGACGACAATCGCGATCCCGCGGTCGTTCTCGGAACGGATCATCCGGCCGAACGATTGCAAGATCGCCCGCTGGGCCGGCGCTTCGTGACAGTACTCCCAGCCGTGCCCCGTCTCCTGGTCGAGGAAGCGTCGGAGGGCCTCGCGCTTGGCCGTCGGCTTCGGGTACGGTATCCCGACGACGACCACCGCTTCGAGCTCCTCATCGGGGAAGTCCAGGCCCTCGGCGATCCGACCGCCGGTGACGCCGAGCAGGACGCCGCCCTCCGGCCCCTTCTTGAAGACCTCGACCGAACGCCAGAGGTCCGCCATGGGAACGCGGGGCGATTCGATCACGTGGCCGGGAGGAAGCGCGGACTGGAGCCCCGCCGCGAGGATGCGGTTCATCACGTCGAAGCTCGGGAAGAAGATCGCCGTCTTGACCGGGAGGTCCTGGAGGATCTCGGCCAGGCGATCGGCGAGGCGCGGCAGGAGCGTCGGGTCGGACCGGAGGTCCTCGAACCGCGTAGTGAGCTCCGTGTCGTAGAGGAACTTCCGGTTCTCTGGGGGGAACTGCGATGGGACCGAGAGAAGACGCGCTCCCTCCCCTAGGCCGAGCGAATCGCGGTACTCCTCGAGAGGCGCGAGCGTGCCCGAGAGGTGGACCGAGACGTGGCAGCCGCGGACCGCCTCCGCGGGCCCCCGGGCGTCGAGCGCGTACGCCTCGATCGCGCGGCGCGGGGATCGGCTGACGACCTTGACGTATCCGGGGGGCTCCAACTGCGGCCAGGACAAGAGCGTGAGAGCAACCGTGTGGGCCCACGATCGCGGGAGACGACGCTGGCGCCGCTTCTCCTCCCGCAGGGCCTCCCCCCAGGTCGCGAGCGCGCCCAACCAGGTGTCCAAGCGGTGCGACGTCCCACCGACCTCGGTGAGCAGCGTGTCCTCGAGGGCGTTCGGCGGCAGGATGCCGTCCTCGTCGTCGCCGAGCCGCTCGACCAACTGGTCGATCGAGCGCTGGACGATCTCGAGGAGCCGGGCGGCGCCGGGACCATCGGGGAGCTGGAAGTCCCCGCGCTCGACGATCTCGGCGCGGGCGCGCCGGACGGACTCCTGGGGGAGCGAGACCGTGGCGAGCTCGCGCAATTGGTCCGGGACGTTGTGCGCCTCGTCGATGACGAGGTCCACGCGGTCCAACGGGACCCCCATCCAGTTCAGGAGCGACTGTCGGATGTGGGGGTGGAAGAAGAAGGCGTACGGCGCGGTGAGGATGCGGGAGCGTCCGGCGAGCTTCTTCGAAAGCTCATACGGGCAGAGGTTCTCCGAGCGATTGTACTCGTTGAACTCCGAAGGGTTCAGGATCTTCGTGGAGAACCGCTCGGTCAACGCGTCCAGGTCTGCCTGGAGCACCCGCGCGTAGTACGCGCACCCGTCGAGGTCGGTCAAATCGAGGGGGCCGGCGTCGGGGATCTCGGGTGGCGGGGCGAGGATGGTGCCCTCGTCGAACGCCCGTTGCGTCGCGCGCTTCCGGTCGGCGCACAGCTTGCCGTGCTCCTCCGCGGTAGCTCCCTTGATCTCGTTGATCCCCTCGAGGAGGAAGCAACGGCGCTGTCGCCCTTCGAGGCCGAGGGCGAGGAGGGGATGCTCGAGACGATGCGAGATGGCGCGGGCCTCCTGGAGGACCTGGACCTCCTGCGCGTGCGTGCGGACTAGGTAGAGGATCCGATGATCGGCCTGTTCCGCGTGTTCGAGGAGGGGCGCGAGCGTAGCGACCGTCTTGCCCGAGCCCGTTGCCGCATCGATCAGCAGGGGGCCGCCCGTTCGGGCGATCTCGCCGACGGCGCGGACGATCGGCTCCTGGCCGGGGCGGAGCCGGTAGGGGAACAGTGCCGTCGGACCCGGCGAACTCTCGGCGCTGTTCGTAGCGAACTCTCCGGCCGATTCCACGCGGGGGCGGGTCTAAAAGATGCTCCTCGATGGGAAGGGCGAACGGTGCCGGATCCCGACGACGACGACCCGGACTAGCCGTACGAGTAGCGGACGCCGTACGGGCCGCGGGGAAGGTTCCATGTCACGGAGCCCTGGTCGCAGGCGATCGCGCACGCTCCGCATTCGACACAGTCCTCGTAGCGGAAGACCAGGCGCTGGTCGATCCGCTGGTAGCACTGGGCCGGGCAGACGAACGTGCAGAACGAGTGGGGACACTTCGCGCAGATCTCCGCCTTGACGGTGATGTGGGCGTGCTCCTCCGAATCCGTCGTGTACCGAAGGGTTCCCAGCCGCCGCTTGATCTCGACATGTTCGACCGGTGCGGGCTCGGTCTCGGTCACAGGTTCCTTCCGAGCGTGAGCGCATCCCATGCGAGAGAAGTGTACGAGGCACCGCTCGCCCGACGGACCCGCCGCAGCGTCCGCGTGATCGGCTCCTTCGGGGCGCCGGTCTCCGTGAGGAGTTCGTGGAACGTCCGAACAAGTATCTGGGAATTCCGACGGCGCGCGTTCCCGTCCCAACCCAGAGGGATCGGATGCGCTCGAGCGTGATCGATCTGCTCGAGGATCCCCCAAGCACGGAGCCGGGCGAGATAGACCGAACCGGCGGTCGAGGTCTTCGAGGAGCTGGCGGCACCCGGCCCGACAGCCTCACCTGCGGCCCGAGCGCTCGCGAGGCTGGGTGCGAGCCCAGGGGCGACGATTCCGATCGGATCCCCGAGCCCTGCCGCGGGTCCGGCGAGGAGCAGGCCGGGAACCGCCAACCGACGTCGGGTCGGGGCGATCGGGGCCAAGTAGCTACGTCGGTCTATCCGCTCGCATCCTGACGTATAACCCGCGATCCCCGGGTGACCGCGGAACCGTTCGTACGCGGACTCGAGGCCGGTTCCCTCTTCCGATCCTGGGGGCCGGTGCAGCGTCACGCCGAGAGTAAGGTGGGCGCGGTGGGGGATGACCCAGCCCATCCCGGTCCACGGGGCCGGGAGGAAGCCGAGGAGGCATTCGATCGAGCTGCCTTGTCCGTCGCGCACTTGGAACCGGTTCTCGAGGGCCTTCGGGGAGATCGCGAACGTCTCCTCGAGCCGCATGGAACCCGCACCCTTTGCCCCGATCGCCTCGGTAAGGATCGTGGTGGGGGCCTCGAACGACTCCCCGCCGACCGCGGCGCCCGAGATCGCCCCCCGCCCGTCCGAGTTCAGATGCACCTGGTTCGCCCCGGTGAGCACGCGCGCTCCGCGGGCCGAAGCGGCTTCGGCCCAACGCTCGGCGGCGATCGGGCTTCGGATCGTAGTGGCCGTCGGGGTGTCTCCGCTCTTCGGGACGTCCCGGAAGTCGAAGGAGACGGCGGCGGCTTCGTCGAGGACCATCATCCGGTGTTCGACGAGCGACCGCTCGGCCACCGAAGGATCGAGGCCGGGAGGGGGAGCCGTTGACGCGCCGCCGGCTCTCACGACCCCGGCCGACGGGCCGGTGGCCCCGGGACGCGCTCCGCGTTCCACCATGAGAACCCGGGCGCCACGTTCCGCGGCGGTCGCGGCCGCAAGGGCGCCGGCAAGTCCGGCGCCGACAACGATCACGTCGTACCGCTCGGTCATGGTCGCTGCCGCAGGAGGGCCACGGCGGTCCGGGGTAGATAACCTAGGGTGCCGTCGGCATCCGGGCGAGCAGGTCGAGGTCGGACCGGACGGCGGCGGCGCTCGTTTCGAACGCGCGGCGCTCATCGGGCGACAGAGGGACCTCGACGATCTTCTCGACGCCGTTCCGTCCCAGCAGGACCGGAACACCGATGCACAGGTCGCGGAGACCGAACTCGCCCTGGAGATGGGCGGTGACGGGAACGAGCCGGTGCTCATCCCGGGCGATCGCGGCGACGAGCTCGGCCTGAGCGGCCGACGGCGCGTAGTACGCGCTGCCCATCTTCAGCAGCTCGACGATCTCGCCGCCGCCCTTCTTCGTCCGCTCGACGATCGCGGCGAGGCGCTCCGGCGCGACCAGCTGGGTGAGCGGGACCCCCGAGACGCTGGTGAGCGAAAGGAGCGGCACCATCGTGTCGCCATGCGTGCCGAGGACGAAGCCGGTGACGTCGCGCGGCGCGACGCCGAGCTCGAGGGCGACGAAGGTCCGAAAGCGCGCGGTGTCGAGCGTCCCGGATTCCCCGAAGACGCGAGCGGGCGGGAGGCCGCTCACCTTGCGGAACCAGAACGTCATCACGTCGACCGGGTTCGTGACGACGACCACGACCGCGTTCGGCGCGTGCTGCTTCACCGCGAGTGCGTGGCCTCGCACGATCGACGCGTTCTTCTCAAGAAGGTCGGAACGGCTCATCCCGGGTTTGCGGGCGAGCCCGGCGGTCTCGATGACGATGTCGGCGCCGGCGAGCGCGTCGAGGGAGGTGGAGCCGGTGACCCGCGTCGAGAATCCCACGATCGGGGCCGACTCCTGGATATCGAGCGCCTTTCCCTGCGGGAGGCCCTCGACGATGTCGACGAGGACCACCTCACGCGCGAGATCGGCCTCGGCGAGGCGCTGCGCGAGGGTTCCGCCGATGTTTCCCGCGCCGAGCACCACGAGCCTGCCGACCCCTGCCATCGACCATCCGTCCCGGGGCCCGACGAGCGCCGGTCGGGCTTAACGGTGACCCGGACGAGCGCACGGTCCGCGTCCCCGTCGAATCGAAACCTTCATTGACCGTCAGTGCGGTCCCCCCGAGGCCCCGATGGACGTCGACGCGGTCCTCCTCAGCCTCCAGGAGCGCGACAAGTGGCGGCGGCGCCTCGATCTCCTGCAGTCGTCGCTCGAGGAGGTCCGCGCTCGCCGCACCCGGATTGCCGTCCGGCTGCGATCGATCAAGCGCGAGCTCGGCCGCGTCGGCGGCCTGTCGGATGCCCTGCTCGAGCAAACGACCCGTCTTCCCGCGCGAGGAACATTCAATGCCCCTCAAGAGACCAATCGCACTTCTCGATAAGCACGTCTCGCTGCTCTCGGCCCAGCAGGAGGCCGAGGCGGAGAGCGGCCGGCTCGAGCGCGAGGAGGAGTACCTCCGGCGCCAGGTCCGGGAGGCGCGCGAGCAGGTCCGGTACTACGAAGGACTCTTGTTGGTCCTTCGGCGCGACTGGGGAAAGCCCGCCCCGCTGGCCGAGCTCGTGCGGAAGCTCGGCTAGGTGGCGGACCCGGTGCGCGTCGTCGTCTTCGGGGCCGGCGCCGTCGGCTCGTTCGTCGGGGCGCGCATCGGATCGGGCGGGCATTCGGTCCTCCTGATCGGCCGTCCCGCCCACGTCTCCGCGATCGAGCGTTCCGGTCTCCGGATCGAAGGGCTCACGAGCGGGGTGATCCGTCTCCCTGCTCGATCCGAGCTCGCACGCTCGGATGCGCCGGAACTCATCCTGCTCACGGTGAAGAGCCCGGACATCGCGGCAGCCGCGACCGCGATCGGTCGCGCCGTCAACGCGCCGGTTCCGATCCTTGCGCTCGAGAACGGCCTGGGTATCGAGGTCTCGCTCCTCGAAGGCCTCCGGAGCGAGGGGTGGACGGCACCCGAGGGATCCGTCGTCCGCGCGATCAACTCGTACGGCCTGACCCTCCTCGGGCCGGGGGTCGTCCGGCATGCCGGCGATGGCGAACTCCTGCTCCCGGCGTCGACCCCGCACGTTCCAGCGGCAACGCTCGATGCCATCGAACGCGTGCTCCGCGATGGCGGGCTCGCGGTCCGACGGGTGGAGGGCTTCGATCGGGAACTGTGGCGGAAGGCGTTGGTGAACGCCGCCATCAATCCAGTGACGGCGGACCAGGGCCTCCTCAATGGTGCCCTGGCGCAGGAGCCGTACCGTGGCCAGGCGGAGAACCTGCTGCGCGAGGCCCAGGCGGTCGCGCGTTCGGAAGGGTTCGACTTCTCGGACGAGGAGGCCGATCGCGAGCTCTGGAAGGTCGTTCGCGCGACCGCATCGAACCGGTCGAGCATGCTCCAGGACCTGGACCGAGGGCGACCGACCGAGATCGAGGCGATCTCCGGGGCGATCCTGATCGCGGGGGCTCGCCATGGCCTCGCGCTTCCCCATACACAGCGGGCAATCGAGCGGATCCGGCGACGCGAGGCCCAGGGCCCCGATCGGCCCCAGCGTGCTCCACCTCCTCCCTAGCGACCGGCATCGCAATCCTCAAGGGACCCCTCCCCTCCGGCGGATGCGATGACCCTCAAGCGCTCCGTCGCCGACGCCTCGGTCCGAGGGAAGAGGGTCCTCGTGCGCGTCGACTTCAACGTGCCGATCACTCCCGCGGGCGCCGTGGCCAACGACCGGCGGATAATCGAGGCGCTCCCGACCCTGCAGCACCTCCGGGCCAACGGCGCGAGGACGATCCTGCTCTCCCACCTCGGGCGGCCGGATGGGAAGCGCGACATGCGCTTCTCATTGCGACCGGTCGTGCACCGGCTCTCCGGTCTCCTGGGCGCCCCGGTCCCGCTCGCCGAGGATGCGATCGGTCTCGCCGCGATCCAGGCGGTCGCTCGCCTCCAGAACGGGGATTTCCTGATGCTCGAGAACCTCCGCTTCCATCCCGGCGAGGAGGCGAACGATCCGGGGTTTGCGGGCCAGCTGGCCCAGCTCGGCGACCTCTTCGTTGAGGAGGCGTTCGGGAGTCTCCACCGCGCCCACGCCTCGACCGTCGGTATCGCGAAGCGGCTTCCCGCGTACGCGGGGTTCCTCGTCGAGAAGGAGATCCGCGAGCTCTCTCCGCTCGTCACGGGGGCGGATCGCCCGTACGTCGCGCTTCTCGGCGGAGCCAAGGTGGCGGACAAGCTCCCGCTCCTCGCGAGCTTCTTGGGCCGCGCCGACGCGGTCCTCATCGGCGGCGCCCTCGCGTTCCCGTTCCTGGCCCGGCAGGGCGCCCACCTGGGGGCGACCCCGGTGGAACCGGGGCTCGAGGAGGCGGTCGACGAGTTCCTCCGTGTGGCGGCGGCGAAGGGAACCCAGGTCGTCCTTCCCGTCGACCTCCTCTCGCAGGTTCCGGGGGAGAAGGACGCGGTCCCCTCCTCGCTCGACGATGTGCCTGACGGGGGGATTGCGTGCGACATCGGGCCGCGCACCCGCGACCGGTTCTACGTCGCGCTCTCCGGGTCGAAGACCGTCTTCTGGAACGGGCCGCTCGGTCTTGCGGAAGACCCGCGGTTCGCCGCCGGGACGCGCGAGGTGCTCGCGGGCCTCGCCACGCTGTCGGGATACCACGTCTGCGCGGGCGGCGACTCGGCGCGGATCGCCCAGGACCTGGGCGTCGACCACGCGTTCCAGTACATCTCTACGGGCGGGGGTGCGGCGCTCGAGTTCGTCCAGGGCGCGGAGCTCCCCGGCCTCGCCGTGATCCCCGACGCGTGACCACGGACGGGGCCGCGCGGCCGCCGCCCAGCGGCAGTGGGGGCGCGTCGGCGTCGATGGTCTCGGCGAGATAGGACAGGTACGCGTCGTTCACGCGCGGCACGTCGATCTCGACCATCTCGGGGACCTCGTACGGGTGGCGCTCCTCGAGGAGACGAAAGAGCGCGCCGACGCGCTTCGGAACGGTCTTGAAGACGAGGAGCGTTTCGGCCGCGGACTCGATCGCCCCCTTCCACCAGTAGCGCGATCCGATCGGGACCGCGTTCACGCACGCCGCGAGGCGCGATCGGAGGACCTCCTCGATCACCGCGTCCGCGCTCCCGTCGTTCGGGAACGCGCAGAGCACGAGGCGCATCGGTCCCGTCGCGTCGACGGGGTCCATCGGGTACGGGCTCACGAGGGGACGCTCCCCGTACGTCCCTCGCCGACGAGGAAATCAAAGCTCTCGACGGAGAGGTCGGTCAGATCGACGATGGCGGCCCGCGCGGGGACGGGGGTGATGTTGCGCATCCTCTGGTATTCCGTCTCCGCCTGCCACGTCGATGCGTTGAGAAGCCGGATCCCGCGGTACTGACCGACCCCGAACGTGTGGGCGTGACCCGTCACGAGGATGTCGGGGGCGGGATCGATGACCAGGCCGTCGCGCGGCGACGGCGACAACGGCGTGCGACCCCCGTACGACGGCGCGAGATGGCGCATCGCCAGCATCCGCGCCATGACCTCGGTCGGCCGCGAGTAGGAGGCCCCCGGTAGCGCCGGGATGAGATCGTCGAACGACCGGCCGTGGTACGATTCCACGACCACGCCGTCGAGCGCGAACGTGGACGGGTTCGCGACGGAGCGGACGTTCTCGGGGAGCTTCGAGCGGAACTCCTCGGGAAGGGCGGGCTGCGGCTCGGCCGGGCAGACCGCATCGTGGTTCCCGGGGTGCACGACGATGTTGAGACGGCGGGGCAGCTCGCGGAGACGCCGGCCGAGCTCCTCGTACTGCTCGAAGACGTCCCCGATCGCGAGATCGCGTTCCTGGTTGGGGTAGATGCCGATCCCATCAACGAGGTCCCCTGCGATGACCACGTGCCCGATCTCCTGCGCCAGCTCGGGCCTCAGGGTCTTCCCGTGGAGGAAGTCGACGAGGGCGGCCCACGGTTCGTCGAGGAACGAGCGGCTTCCGAGGTGGAGGTCGGAGAGGAAGAGGGCACGGCTCGGCCGCGTCGACCGGCCGACGGGACGGCTCGGCGGGATGTCCGGTCGGTGGACGGAGACCGCGCGCGGGATCCGGTCGTGCTCCCGCGGGAGTGCGAGGACGAGGCCGACGATCTCGTCCGGCAGGAACGTCACTTCGGCGGGGGCGCTGTCCCGCGGGACCAGGACCTCGAGCGAGCCCGTCTCGTCCTCGACGTGGAGGATGAGGTGGTGCTTCTCCGGCGTCTGCCGGACGTCGCGGACCATCGCGATCACGCTGGTCTTGCCCTCGCTCTTGCGGACCTCCCCGATCGGTCGGGCGCCGGCGAGCTCGGGGCGGTTACGAAGATGCCGCGCGAGCGCCTTGAACCGCGACGCGAAGAGACCGTCGTACGCCGCACGCGGGGAGAGGCCCGCCGTCGGGGGGATGAACCCTTCCTGGAGGAGCCGGTAGATCTCCGCGGTGACGCCCGTCGAAGGAGACGCCGCGCGATCGACCGCGCGCGCCGCGAGGGTCGGGCCTCCCACGCGGCGGGCGGAGTCCTCGAGGACCCGTTCGACCATCTGGAGCGTCACGAACGGCGATCCGGGTCCCGCGAACTCGATCAGCCGACGGGAAAGGTCGAGCGGCTGGGGCGTCGTGAGGATGAGCTGAAGGGCGCCGGCCTCGACGAGCTTGTGATGCTCCTCGAAGTAGGCCACCAGATGTTCGCGCATCGCCGGCACCGCGGCCACGATCCTTCGCCGACCGCCCCGGGCGGGACCCGCGTGCCCCGCGATGGAAACCGAACGGTGAGAAGACCCTAGGCGCGGTCGGGAAGGCCGCGTGCGCTATTTCAAAGGCTCGACCCAAACGGGTCGCGGGGTGAGGGGATCCTACGCCCGGTAGGATTCCTTCGCGTAGCTCGCACCCTTCGGGTACTTTTCCTTGAGGTGCGCGATCAGCGACTCGGGAGCGCGGTCGATATGCGATCCGTACCAGTGGACGACGACGTCCTTGAGCATCGCGTGGAACTCGTGGAGGTTCACCGAGGTCTCGGGGGCATCGTAGAGGACCCCCTGGCTCATCATTCGCATCCAGCCGGTGTACCGATGGTAGCTCTCGCCATCGGACCACTCGAAGATCGCGCGGAGGTGCGTCTTTCCTTCCGGGGTCTTGTAGTACCAGAACCGGAGCGTCTGGCCGAGCCAGCCGGGCGTCCGGTCCTTGAGCTCGATCGTCTTGACCGCGCCAAAGTCGAAGGTGTCGCGGAACGTCCACTTCTCCGGATACTCGACGAACGTCGCGAAGAGCGTCTGAGAGGGTTCGACGGTGAGGTGGACGGAGATCTCCTCGAACTGGTTGTGAACTTCCCAGAGATCCTGGAGGAGGCGCTTGTTGAGCTCGGCCCGGTGGGAGAGGTCTTCGCCGGTCTTCTCCCCCGCGGCCTTCTGAGCGCGGGCGAGCTCGTGCTTCAGGGAAGCGACGAAATCGTCCTCGGCGAGCCGGGCAACGGGGTCTGCTTCCGGCGTCGGCGATGGCACTGGTTTGGCCGCACGGCGAGGCATCTGAGTTCGACTCCGGGTGCGCGTAGCCGGACTCGATATAAAGAGTTTGACGGGATTCGATTGAACTTACGCCGGCGAATCGCGAGTTCGTGACGCTGTATAACCGCGATCGCGACGGCGGCTCCACTCGGGTCCCGGCGCCGGCGACCCACTTAAATACCTCACCCGGCTCCTAGCGTTCGGAAAGATGCCCGGCGATGGAGGGGAGTTCCCCTCGTCTCGTCACGCTCTCGGACTCACGATTCATGCTTTTCCACGGCTTGGCTCGTAGCATCCGCGACCCAGTGAACGACGGCGAGCGGAACGACTAGCTCCATCTCCGCGGCCCGGTTCCCCTGCGGGGCGACCGGCGATCTTTCCACGGAGAACCAACCACATGACGAGTGACCCAAACGCCGCAAAGTACCAGATCAAGGCCCATATCGTCGCCGAGGGCGTCATCGACAAGCCCGACGTCGTCGGCGCCGTCTTCGGTCAGACCGAAGGACTGCTGGGAGACGAGCTCGACCTGCGCGATCTCCAGAAGTCCGGACGGATCGGCCGGATCGAAGTGAACATCGACTCCCGGAAGGGCAAGAGCGAAGGGGAGATCATCATCCCCTCGTCCCTGGACCAGGTCGAGACCGCGATCCTGGCCTCGGGCCTCGAGACCGTCGACCGGATCGGCCCGTGCCGCGCCAAGATCGAGGTCGTCTCGGTCGAGGATATCCGCATCTCGAAGCGCCTCAAGGTCGTCGAGCGCGCGAAGGAGATCCTCGCGAAGCTCACGGAGGAATCGAAGGGGGTCGGATTCGACATTGCCGAATCCGTCCGGAAGTCCGTCCAGGTCGAGGAGATCACGACCTACGGTCCGGAACACCTCCCCGCGGGGCCCAATATCGACCAAGCCGACGCGCTCATCGTCGTCGAGGGCCGGAGCGATGTGCTGAACCTCCTGCGCTGTGGCATCAAGAACGTCATCGCCGTCGAGGGGACGAGCGTCCCCCAGACGGTCAAGGACCTCTCCCGCGGCAAGACCGTCACCGCCTTCACCGACGGGGACCGCGCGGGCGAACTGATCCTCCGCGAGATGCTCCAGACGATGGACCTGGACTTCGTCGCCCGCGCTCCGCGCGGGAGCGAGGTCGAGGAGCTGACGCAGAAAGCGATCGTGAAGTGCCTGCGGAACAAGATCCCGATCAACCAGTACTTGGAGATGACCGGGTTCGAGTCGACGGGCGCCTCGCGCGCGCCGATGGACGACCGCGGCGGCGACCGGGGCGAGCGGCGCGACGATCGCGGCGGCCCTCGACGCGACGGCGGCGAGCGCGCAGCCCCGCCCCCTCCGCAAGCGCGCCCGCTCCCGCCTCCGCCGCCCCCGCCCGCCGCGGCGGTCCCGCTGCCCCCGAACCTGCAGAAGTACTTCGATCTCCTGGCCGGGATCGAGAACTCCTCGAAGAGCCTCTTCCTGGGACCGGATGACGCCGTCGTCGCCGAGGCCCCGGTCAAGGACATGATCGAGCAGCTGGCCCTGCTCGAGGCGCCGGCGAAGACGGTCGTCTTCGACGGCATCGTGAGCCAGCGCCTGCTCGACGTCGCGCAGGAGAAAGGGATCGAGACCGTCGTTGCGAACCGGATCGGAGCGATCGGCAAGGTGCCGGAGCAGATCCGCGTCCTGACCCGCCAGGACCTCGCGACCGCTCCCCGATAGGACCGTTTCCCGGCTGGGGCGACGCGCCCCTCAGAGCGCGTCCGCCCCGGCGACTTTATCGTCCGCGCCGGGGATGCCATCCCTGTCGATGGCCGCGAACCTGGGCGGAGGCACGGATCCGGCTCGCCGCCCGGCCCAATCGCTGGACGAGATCGTCTCGACCGAGGATATCCGGATCCCCTCCGATCCGCTCGAGCGCGTCATCGGACAGGAGAAGGCGGTCGAGATCGCCCGGATCGCGGCGTTCCAGCGGCGCCACCTCCTCCTCGTCGGGCCGCCCGGGATCGGAAAATCGATGACCGCGCAGGCGCTCGCCCTCCATCTCGAGCGGCCCCGGACCGAGATCCGGATCGTCCACAATCCGGAGAACCCCGAGCGACCGACCGTCGAGGTCGTCCGGGCCGACGAGGTCTACCACGAGCGCGAGACGGCGCGCTCGGTCGAGGGGGAACTGATCCCGCCCGCCGACGCTCCTGCCTCGGTCGCCGAACGGCTCGGGTACCGGTGCCCTCGTTGCAGCTTCTACTCGCTCCCCGGAGAGCGGTTCTGCCCGAGCTGCGGCAACATGAAGCAGCTCGTACCCGGTGTCGCCGGGAGCGGCAATCCGTTCCGCGACCTCGTGGGCGGGATCCTCGAACTGACCGTGAGCCCGGGGGGGAACCCGCAGGAGTCGGTCCGTACGACGCGACTGCGGAACGGCGTCGAAGAGGTCGTCGCGTACGAGCGGGCGGGGGACCGGATCAAGGTCCTCGACCAGCGCGCCCTCGAACGTCGGCGCTCGCTGCAGAAGGAGAGCCCCCGCAAGGTCCTCGTGAAGCTCGACCGGAACAGCTTCGTCATGGCGACGGGAGCGAGCGAGACGGAGCTCCTCGGCGACGTACGACACGATCCGTACGGGGGCCACCCGCAGCTCGGTACCCTGCCGTACGAGCGCACGCTCGCGGGCGTCATCCACGAGTCCCACGAGGGCGTCCTCTTCATCGACGAGCTACCGCACCTAGGCCACCTGCAACGGCACATCCTGACCGCCATGCAGGAGAAGCGGTTCCCCATCACCGGGCGCAACCCCCAGTCCGGCGGCGCGGCCGTTCGCGTCGACAACGTCCCCTGCGACTTCATCCTCGTCGCCGCATCGAACATCCAGGATCTCCACCAGATCCTCTCTCCGCTTCGGTCGCGAATCGCGGGCGGCGGCTACGAGATCCTGCTCGACACCGCGATGCCCGACACCGAACGGAACCGGATGCGTCTCGCCCAGTTCTGCGCCCAGGAGATCGCGACCGACGGACGGATCCGTCCGGCGACGAAGGAAGCCGTTCTCGAGCTGATCGGCGAGGCGCGGCGTCGCGCCGAGCTCTTGGACGGTCGTAGGAACGCCCTCACCCTCCGGCTCCGCGAACTGGGAGGGCTCATCCGGACCGCGGGCGACCTGGCCGCGGTCTTGGGGAGCACCTTCCTCGAGGCCTCGCACTTCAAGGAGGCGCTCCAGCGAGCGCGCTCGATCGAGGAGCAGATCCGCTCGACGTACGGCTCGCTCCAGGGCGGTCTCCGTCAGGACGTTACCGAGTCCCAGCGTCAGAACATGGGCTACTACACGTGGAACGAGCACCCCGATCCGGGGGGCTTCCAGGGTGGGTACGGCTAGTCGCCGACAGACATAAGTGCGGGTCGAAAGTGGCCCGCCGCGCGGGCGCGTAGTCTAGTGGTTATGACGTCACCCTGACACGGTGAAGGTCGCCAGTTCGAATCTGGCCGCGCCCATGACCGGCTCGGGGTGGGACCGATTTTCCGCGTGTCGATCCGAGCAGGTCAACCTGGTGCAGCAGTTCGAGCGACCCGACGGATCGAACCGTTGAGAGAAGAACGCATCCTCCCGCTCCCCCCAGCGTGGGGGCGGGGCCCCGCGCGGTCTCCTCGAACGGTATCGCCGCCGCCTTGGGCCGCCATGGAGGTCATATTCCTGTCCCCCTCATGCGAGACCGTCCCCTAAGGACCCGGTGCGCTCGTGGTGCGGAACGCAGGCCGCGTCACACGGTTCGTTGTGATGGCGATGCTCCAGGCCGCGCGAGCCCGGACCCTCGGTCTCCCGCGGGATTCTGCGTATTCGTGGGGATTGAATCGCGCCATCTTCTACGCGGCGGCCAAGCGGGGATTCCGGAGAGGCAGTGCCACGCCAGTCGGAGCGCCGGTGGCCGGGTCGGAGCTCCCCTCGCGCGAGGTCTACCGGCTGGGCGATGACGAGGCGTTTCGGGATCCGAATTCCCCGACGATCACCTTCGCCATAGGTGACCAGGTCCAGACCGTGGAAGAGTTCGAGCGCTCGGTCTCGGTTCGATTCGGAACGAAGGAGAACTTCCACTCGGCCTGGGAGGAAGCGCTGCGGGTGGTGGGCGCCGTCGATCGTGCCGCGTTGGAGTCCCGGAACCGATTCTACGAGGAGGTCTACCGACCGCGAAGGGATCCGCTATCCGATGCGTGGACCCAGAAGTACTCTCCACCGCCCCGAGCGAAGCGACCGCCCTGAGTGAGCTCGGGAGTCCCCGCCAGGCTCGACCCGATCTCCCGCACCGGTACGGCCGGTACGGGAGGATCGGGAACGCCGCTCCGCCTACATCGGGGGGAAGTTCTGCCAGGCCATCAGCATGTTTCCCTCGGAGTCCTTGAAGAACGCCGACGCGCCGAAGCTGTCGAACGCGATCGGGCCCTCCACCTTGGTCCCCTTGTTCATGCGCTCGGCCTTTCCGAACTTGACCCCACGCCGCTTGAGATCGGCCACGTACTTCCGGATGTCCTTCACGAGGAACGTCTGGTAGGCCAGCTTTCGCTTCTCCCGCTGTTGGGGCGCGACGAACCATACCTCCGCGCCGCCCACACGCAGCGACGCCCAGTAGTTCTTCATTGGTCCGTCCGCGCGATCTCCCAGCTTCCCACCGAGGATCTTCGTGTAGAACCGAATCGCGCGATCCATGTTCCGTATCGGGATGAGCGTCACCATTCGCGGACCGGTCACCATTGTTCTTACCTCGCTTCCGGGACGGTCGTTCCGCCGCCCCGCTGGGCGCCCAAGTACGCGGGGGTTATGTCAGTTCGGAGGGGCCGATTCGGCCCTGGCTGGACGCGGCACGCACCGGCTCTCGGCACGCGACCTGACCGTCCGAGCGGGCGCCTGGGGCCGATAGCCCTTTATTTGCGAGGCCCGCTTGCGCCCTCGGCCTCGGATGTCCGACTCTTCTGACGCGGCACACACGCAGAAGCTACTGGCGTCCGTACCGCTCTTCTCGGGGCTCGGAAAGGTCCCGCTGCGCACCCTTGCGGAGTCTGCGCAAGAGAAACGCTACAAGCCCGATGAGACGATCGTCCGGCAAGGCGAGAAAGGGATCGGGTTCTATCTGATCCTCGATGGCCAAGCCCAGGTCGAGAAGGCAGGGCGACCGGTCGCGACGCTCGGCCCGGGTCAGTTCTTTGGGGAGATGGCGCTCGTCGACGAGCAGCCCCGATCGGCGGACGTGCGGGCGAAGGGGCCGGTTCGATGCCTCGTCCTCTCGCCGTGGGAGTTCTGGTCGGCGGTCGGCGACGACGCCGAGCTGCTGCGGACCCTGCTCAAGGAGACGGTCCGACGCCTTCGCCCCGGCCCCGCGGGGCTGAGCGAGTAACCCCCCCGGGCTCGCGTCGCCGATCGGATCGCCGTCACACCGCCGACGCCACGTTCTCGGAAGGCGCACGCGCGACCTCCGAGAATATCAGTTCGAACGCTTCCTGACCGTCCGGATACTCCTTCGTCTTCACGCTGGTCCGCTCCACTCGGATCCCGTCCTCGACGAGACGGGGCTGAGCGCGTTCGAGCTCCTCCCCCAGGTAGACGTTCACGAGGGTC
The DNA here is from genome assembly GCA_041476045.1 of Thermoplasmata archaeon. Lineage (GTDB taxonomy): Archaea > Thermoplasmatota > Thermoplasmata > Lutacidiplasmatales > UBA184 > Lutacidiplasma. Next base: position 26,368 of record JBGOSQ010000019.1, read on the forward strand.
TGACGCGCTCGCGCGGAAGCGACCATTCGGCTCGCGCCGACGATCGGGCTTCCCACGATCGTCAACGATTCGCCCACTCGGACCAGTTGGCAAGGCCCGGCATCGACTCCCAGCGCCAATCCTACGCCGACCGGGAAGTTCCGCGAGTTCCGCCGGAGGTTCGCGATGAGGGCATCCGCGGCCGGCATCACGGTCTGGCAGAACTGGGGCACGAGGGCGACGCCGGGCGACGGTTCGGCGCGGTGGATCCAGAATGCGATGAAACCATCTCCGGTGAACTTGTCGAACCAGCCGTCGCGCGCGTTCGCCAGTCCTCGGACCGCCTCCGTGAATCCGATGATGAATCGGGCGAAGACCGAGGGCTGTACGGCCTCCTTGAGGACGAACGCGGACATCCGCAGGTCCCCGATGACGACCGTCGCGTCGACGGACGACGAGCCGCGCGTCAGCAGGTCGTCGAGCGACTCCGGCCCGAGCTGGTCACGCGCATCGATCGGACCGTGGCGGGCGAGGAGCGCGTCGAGCGGTGCCTCCGGGACGTCGGTCCTCTCTCGCCGCGTCTCCCCCCCATAATCGACTCGAGATCGGGCCCCAGGCGGCCGGCCAACGTCTCCGGCCCCGATCGGCGGCAGGTCGAGGCGTTCATGGGATTTCAGAGTTCCCCGGCCGCTTCGAGTGAAATAGGCGTCCCTCGTTCCGGGTCCGATGCCGCGGGTGTCGTTCGAGTCGCTCCCCGCCTACGGATTCGTCGGCGGCACGGTCGCAGGCGTGATGGTCGTGGAGACCGAGAAGCCGATCGACGCAAATCGAGTGAGCGTCAGTCTCCACGGCGCGGAGATCTCCCAGACGACGGTCTCCAGGGGCAAGCAGAGCGAGGTCATCACAGACCGTCGCCCGTTCCTGGAACTGAACTTCGTACCGGCGACGCTCGGCACGGTCGGACCCGGGCCCGTCCGGCTCCCGTTCTCGTTCACGATCCCGCCAGCGTCTCCTCCTTCCATCGCGACACATGCGGTATCTCCGACCCGGGGTCGCATCTTCCGCCGCCCCAACGGGCTCTACGTGGAATACGAGCTCGAAGGCCGGATCGACGTGCCCTGGTGGGTCGACCCGATCGATCGCGAGGTCGTTCCGATCTACTCGACGCGCCGGGTCCTCGGGGCGGTTCTGCCCGTCCGATTGCTTCAGGACGGCCGTCGGCCCTCGATCACGGTCGACGCGGATGCTCCGGTGGTCGTTCCGGGCCAGACATTGAGCGGGTCGTTCGTGATCTCGAACCCCTCGGGGCAGCATCTCCGGTCGCTCGAGGTGGCGGTGCAACGATCGATCCAGTTTTCCACGCGCGGGATCGCGGGTCACTCGGCCGGCCCTTCCTTCTCGGTCGTCGTGCCGCTCGACACCCGGGACGCGACCCGTGTCGGTCGGTTCTCGATCCCGATCCCCAACGTCCCCGAAGCGACCGGCCCGTGGCAGGGCGTCCTCTTCCAAGCGTTCTGGAACTTCACACTCCAGATCGACGTCGCCCTCGGGTTCGACGTGCGCTTCAGCCAGGCGCTCGGTCCGGCGTGAGGACCCCGAGCGATGCAGCGGGAGGGGACCTATTCGGGAAACTACGCACCGGCGCTGCGCGGGATCTCCCTGATCGTTCTCGGGTTCTTCTGGGTGATCGTCACCGGGTTCGTCTACGTGAACTGTCTCTCGATCTCGTCCCGGGTCGCGCCGGCATCCGGGTTCTGCGTTCTGCCGGGTCTCTTCGTCGTGCTCGGGATCGTCTTCATCGTCGCGTGGATCGCCGTGATCGTGATTCGACCGAGGTCGCGACCGATCTCGACCTACACAATCCCGGTACCGCCTCCCATCCTCGGATCGGCCCCACTTTCGAGCTCGTACCGCCCGGAGGACCCGAAGGTCCCGTGTCGATACTGCGGCTCGCTCGTGGACGCGTTCGCAACCGGCTGCCCGGCGTGCGGCGCCCCGCTGGCGCCGCGGTAGGGACTCTCCGACCCGGCGCTGGCTGCCGGGGGCGTCACCGCTTCCGGAAGTTGTGGACCCCGATCACGTGGGGGACGCATCACCCTCGGCGGTCTCGATCCCAACGACGGTCGCCTCGAACGGGCCCGACTCGACATCGGTGGGAGGTCCCGGAGCTCGGGGGCGGCGGCGGAGCAGCACGACGGCGATCCCGACGACCAGCGCGACACCCAGCGCGGTCCAGAGCCACCAGGGAACGTGTCCGAGGGCGTCGAGCGGCGAGCCCCCGCTGGTGGTCCCGTTCGGTCCGCCCGAGCCGGCTGGCGCGAGCAGGGTGATCGTCGTGTTCGCGAAAAGTTCCCTGCCCCCGAGAGAGGCGCGGACCTGGAGGACATCGGTGCCCGCAGCGGTCCCCGCGACATACGGCTCGCGATACCCGGGAGCAAACGCGAGCGAGCCCAACGACGGCGCCGCCAGCTGCCAGTGATAGCTCGCGAGGGCCGAGATGTTGTTCCCCGCCGCATCGAAGGCGACCGCCACGAAGGTGAGGTTGCCCCCGAATTCGACGGTCGGATCGAGGGGCGCAAGGGTGAGCTGGGAGAGGACCGGGGGTGTCGAGGATCGTATCGTGATCGTAGCGGAGGCGAAGGCGTACGAGCCCCCGTAGAAGACGCTGAGCGTGAGGGTCGCGGTTCCGGGCGCGTTTGCGTTGAACACGATCGACGTTCCCGTCGTCGAGTTGAGGCTACCCAGGGCCAGCGGGGTGAAGGTCCACGTGAACGTCGTGCTCGGCGGAGCCGGAGCGCCCCCTATGAGGAGCGCGCTCGCGGCGAACGGTTGGCTCCCCCCGACGAGGAGGGTCGACGACGTCGGCGAGATGCTCGCGGACGCGAGCGGGGTCGGGGGCGGCCCGGTCACCTGGAGGGGGACCGAGGCCGTCGCCCACGTCCCCCCAAAGCTCGCGTTCACCAGGATGGAGCCAACGCCTGTCCGGCTGCCGGTGACGAACGGCTCGGTCGATCGGTTCGTTGCCGTCGGCGTCGCGAGGTACGACGGGCTCGCGGTCCAGGCAAAGGCGACCCCGGACGGACACGGGATCCCGTAGTTGCTCGTCGTCGTGGCGGTCACGTTGAAGCTCGAGTTCGTGGGAACGTAGATCACCGAGGGCGAGAGCCCCGCGAACGCGACGTACGGCGGAGGCGTGTTCGGCCGAAGGATGGAGATGGTGCCGCTGCGGACGTTGGCGACGAAGAAGCTGTCGTTGGCGGGGGCGAACGCCACCTCGCTGGGGCCGGCCCCGACGGGCACGATCGCGACGAGGCTACGGTTCACCGTTCCGACGACCGTCGCGTTGTCGGCGTCGAACGCGGTCGCCAGGATCTCCCCGTTGAGCGAATCGTAGGCTACGCCGGCGCCGCCCACCCCGTTCGGGAGCGAGGTGACCCCCGCGAGCGTGGTCCCGTTGAGCACCGAGACGTTCTGGGTCCGCCCGTTCGCGACGTAGATGTTCCCGCTGAACGGATCGCACGCGATCGCAGTACCGAGGATCCCGATCGCGCCGGCCGCCCGAACGGAGTCGTTCCGCGGGTCGATCGCGAGCACTTGCTCGCCCGCGAACCCGACGACGGCGTACACCGTGCCGGTGCCCGGGCAGTATCGGAGGACGGCGGGGCTCAGCGCCGAGAAGTTCCCCAGAAGCGCGCCGTCCGAGAGCCGGTAGATATCGATCGCGAGTCCCAGATAGTCCGCCACGTACAGTCGGTCCGACGACGCCACGATCGCGAACGCCGTTGCCCCCGGGGCCACGTTCCAGTTCCGGACGATCGCGAGCGGGTTCGGATCGATCTCGGAGACGAGACCGCTCGGGGGCCGCAGCACATAGATCGCACCGGTAGCCGCGTCGTAGCTCGTCTGCGTGGGGGCGCCCGGTAGCGCGACGGAACCGCTGATCCGCCCTTGGCTCTCGTTCCAGACGAAAACTGTGCCGCCGCTGCTCTCGGCGATGAAGACCTCGTCCGACACCGGGTCGTACCCCATGCCCGTCGGCGTGTACCCGTTCGCCAGCACGACATCGATCGCGCCGGTGGTCCCGTTGAAGAAGGTGAGGTTGTTCGTGTCGTAGTTCGCCGTCATTCCCTCGCCCGTCGCCTCGTCGAAGGCGATTCCCGATGGGACGGCGCCGATCGGGATCGCATAATGTTCCGTCAGGTTCGTCGTGTTCACCTTGGTGACGTTGCCGCCCCGGCCGCTGGCGATATAGAGCCACTCCCCCGTCGGGTCCATCGCGACGCCGACCGGCTCGGAGCCGATCGCGATCGCGCCGACCACCTGGACGATCGTCGGGTCGATGACGGAGACGTTCTGACTGTCCTGATTCACGAAGTAGACCCGATCGTTTCGCGGGTCCCAAAGGCTCGGTCGTGGCTCGAAGCCGACCGTGAGGTTCGTGATGTAGGCGAGCGTGGTCCCGTTCAGCACCTCGACGTTGTGCCCGCCGCCCGCGATGAACAGCTCGTCGTCGACGGGATCGTAGACGATCGCCGCCGGGGAGTGACGGATCTGCTGGAGCCCGACGATCGTGAAGTTGGTGTTCGAGATCGCCGTCACTTGATACGGTGGCGTCTGCTCGGTCATGTAGACCCGGTCGTGCCGGGAATCGTAGGCGCAGGCCAGCGGCCCGGTTCCCAGGGAGACGTTCGCGACCAATTGCCAAGTGGTCGTATTGAACACCTGGACCAGGTACGCGTTGTGACCCGCGACGTAGAGGTACCCACCGGCGATGCAGACGGCCCAGGACCCCTGCGTGTCGACCGGGATGTACCCGACCACCGTGTGAGTGACCCCGTCGACGACGCTGACGAAGTCGCTTCCGTCGTTCGCGACGTAGATCGTCTTGTGGATCGGGTCGTATGCCGCCACGTACGGATTTCGACCGTTCCCGGGGAGGAAGTTCCCGGACCAGGCGGTTCCGTTGCGGAGGTCGATCGTTTGAGAGACATAGGGGAGGCCCGAGGTCGAAGGGGTGAGCGACGGAACCATCGGGTGAGCGGCAGGTCCCGAAACCGAAGCGAGGGGTTCCGGGGGGGCCGCGACCGGCACAGGGGATCCGGCCACGGGAAAGCCGGCCATGAGGAGAGCGGCGAGGACGACGGCCGCGATCCCTTTGG
>JBGOSQ010000020.1:0-30798 GCA_041476045.1 Thermoplasmata archaeon
GGCCGATCTCGGCATCGGGGCGTTCATCCCGTTCAAGTCCAACTCCCGCGAGGCCGGGCAGGGCTCATCGGCATGGCGCAAGGCGTTCCACCTGTTTCAGGCGAACCGTGAGGAGTTCGACCGAGCGTATCACTCCCGGTCAAACGTGGAGTCGGTGTTCTCCGCCCTCAAGCGCAAGTTCGGCGAGAACATCCGATCCCGTAACGCGGGGGCGCAGGTCAACGAGGTTTTGTGTAAACTCATCGCCTACAACCTGACGGTGGTAGTCCACGAGATGTTCGAGAACGGTATCGCCCCATCCTTCGTGAAACAGAACTAAGGGGCGTGAAACGAAAGGGGGGCCTCAGAGGGGGTTCGGTTTCAAAGCCGGCCACGAGCAAAGCTATTTCAGACGGACCCCCCGATAGTATTCTTTCCGGGCCGCCATGTTCTTCCGGGTTCGATCCGAATATTCCAGGTCCCTCGTCCCGGGGATCCTGGCCGCGAGCACACTCGTGGTCCTGCTGGCAGGCTCCGCGATCGGCCTTCCCGCGGCCCCGCTCTCGCTTCCTCCCACCGCGCCTGCCGGGTCCTCCTCCGGGCTACACCCGGCGGGCCAGACGTGCGGTGTCGGGGGACCACCCTGCGGTCCCGCTGCATCGCCGCTCCCACAGGCGGCCGGCCAGACCTGGGTCAATGTGACGGCGAGCCAGCGGTTCTCGCCCCCATCGCTCGCTGGCGCGTCGATGGCGTTCGACGCGTTGGACAACTACCTCGTCCTCTTCGGGGGCTGTACCGGCTCCGCGTGCCCGGCACCGGCCCAGACGTGGACGTACTCCGGGGGCTCCTGGACGAACGTTTCCGCTCTCGGCCCACAGCCGCCCCCGCGAGCCTTCGCAGGCCTCGTCTACGACTCCCACGACAACTACATCCTCCTGTTCGGAGGTCGAGGGGTCGGCGGTGTTCCGCTCAACGATACGTGGACCTACAGCTCGGGCACGTGGGCCAATATCACGAACGTCTCCAGCGCTCCGCCCGCCCGGTATGCAGGCTCGGTGGCGTACGACCGCGTCGATGCCTACGTCGTCCTCTACGGCGGGTGCGGCGCAGTGGTCTGCCCGCTCAACGACACGTGGAGGTTCGTCACCGGCGGATGGCGCGACGTCTCTCCGCTCGCCGGCGTTCCCCCGCCGGCCCGCTACGGGGCGAGCTTCGCCTGGGATAACGGGGACGCGTACGCGCTTCTCTTCGGTGGATGCGGAACCCTCTGTCCGATGGGCGATTCCTGGCAGTTCTCGAAGGGGAAGTGGGCTCCGCTCACGGTCACCGGTTCTCCCACGCCGCGGGCCTTCGCCTCGATGACCTACGACGTCGTCCAGAACCTGACGTACCTCTTCGGCGGGAACGGCTCCGCCGGACCGCGCTGGGACACGTGGAAGTACGCGAACGCCCGCTGGACCAACCTTTCCACGCTCGTCGGCGCCGGCCCGTCGCCGAGGTTCGCGATGACGACCCCGGAGAGCTCCGTCGCATGGTCGGTGACGGGGGTCAAGAAGTGGTACTACTCGTTCTTCTACGGCGGCAGCAACGCGACGTGTCCCACCTGCCAGCCTTCGATCTACGGCGACACCTGGGTCTTCGAGTCCGCGCTCTCGGTGGCCGCTTCGGCTCTGCCGACGGTGGTCGAGGTGGGGCAGCCGGTCGCGTTCAACGCGCTCGCTTCCGGCGGGAGCAGCCCCTACACCTACCTCTGGCAGTTCGGTGACGGGGCGAGCGTCTACGGTGCCGCGCCCGTCCACCCGTTCGAGTGGGCCCAGGCGTTCTCCGCACTCATCGCGGTCACCGACACTTCCGGCGTGACCACACAATCGACGGTCCTGGTCACCGTCGTCTCCGGCCCGATCGTTGGCGCAGCGATCCAGCCGAATGCGACCGATATCGGTCGACCGGTCTCGTTCGTCGGCGGTGTGTCCGGCGGGACGCCCTCCTACACCTATCGGTGGTCGTTCGGCGACCTGACGCCGGGCTCCCCGTCGGCCGCGACCACGCACAGCTACGCGGTCGCGGGCCGGTTCCCAGTCAATCTGACGGTGACCGACACCGTGCAGGGTCGCGGGATCGCCTTCGGCAACGTCACGATCAACCCCCTTCCGGATATCACCGCGGTCGCCTCGAACCTGAGCCCCACCGTGGGATCGAACGTCACCTTCTCGGCCTCGGTGATCGGCGGTACGGCACCCTTCGCGTTCTCCTGGCATCTCGGCGACGGCAACAGCTCCTCCTCGGTCTCGCTCGCGTATGCGTATCGCGCGACCGGAACGTACCTCGTGGAAGCGTCGGTCGTCGACGCCGTCGGAGCCGTCGGCTGGGAGAACTTCTCGATCGTCGTCGCGCCGATCGCGGGACCCCCGGGCCCGGGTCCGCAGGGTCTTTCGTCGGTGCAGCTCCTCGGTCTCGCCGCGATCGGGGCGGGGATCCTGGTCGCACTGGCGACGACCGTCCTGGTCCTCTTCCGCCACCGGCGGCCCGAGACCGCGCCACTCGCCGCGGCGCCAGTGGGCCAGTCGAACTGGGAATCCGAAGACGGCGGGGACTCGCCGATCAATTCCCGCGCGGCGCGCCGGAGCCTGAACCGGTTCTACCGGCGGCGTCCTTAGGCCTGCGGCCGCCGACCTCGCGGGACGGCAGACGATCGTTCCCGGATCACTTCCGGCGAGCGCGGGCCGGAGCGGCACGACGGGACCCGAGGCGTTTCGCCGCGCGGTGGACCTCGATCCAGGTCATGTCCGGCGGCTCGGTGTCCCGCTGCCACAGGAGCGCGATGATCTCGCCCAGGTGGTGAGCCTGTTCGATCGTCGCTTGGAAGAAGGCGTCCTCGAGCGTGTAGTGACCGGGCATCCACGGCGCGCGGACCGAACGCCGGAGGTCGGCGAGGCGGAGTCGCGCCAGGAACGGATCGATGCCGCTTCGGACGCGGTCGCGGTACGCACGCACTTCGGCCCAGGATCCGAGCTCCGAGGGGCGCCGGCCCTTCGTACGTTCGAGCTCGCGGACGCGTCCGGGGACGACGTAGTTGAGCCACGCGTCGTGGACGTTCAGGATGTGGACCATCGTGTTCTTCATCGAACGATGGCCCGATCCCAGGTCGCGCGTGACGACGCGCCACGGAAGTCGCTGCAGACGCCGCAGGAACGCCTCGTAGACGTCCCAGTTGTAGGCGTAGATCCTCCGGACGTCGGCGACCGAGGACATCGCGGGGACGAGCGCGCCGGCGCTAATGAACGCGCCGACGGGATCTCCGGGAGGGGAACGCCTAAGACCCGGTCGACCTCGGGAGCGACGGTCCCGCGATGCCGCCCGATGCGCCCCCGGAGCCCCGCCATCGCTCCGCGTGGTCCTCGGGCGACCTCGCCCGCGTGCTCGCGGGGAGCACGACGCTCGTCGGCGAGCTTCTCTGCGAGGCGGTCCTTCTCAAGGCCGGCGAGCGCGTTCTGGACGTCGGAACCGGAACCGGCAACACCGCTATCTCCGCCGCGCGTCGTCGCACCAAGGTCGTCGGCATCGACTTCGTGCCCGCATTGATCGAGCGCGCCCGCGTACGCGCGAAGTTCGACGGCTTCACGATCCGGTTCGAGGAGGGCGACGCCGAGTCGCTCCCGTTCGCGGACGCGTCGTTCGATGCCGTACTCTCGACGTTCGGCGTGATGTTCGCCCCCGACCAGACACGCGCCGCTCGGGAGATGCTCCGCGTCGTCCGGCCGGGGGGTCGGATCGGCCTCGCGAACTGGACCCCGGAGAGCTTCCAGGCGCGCCAGTTCGCCCTCCTCGAACGCTTCGCGGGCGAGCCCAGTTCCGGTCCCGCTCCCAGCCGCTGGGGAACCGAGGACGGACTTCGGGCGCTGTTCCCGCCTCCCGCCGCGTCCCTCGCGATCCAACCCCGGATCGCCCGGATGCGCAGCGACTCGCCGGCCGCGTACGCGGAGTTCTATCTCCGCTTCTTCGGGCCCGCGGTCCGGATCTACGAGGCGCTGGACCCACCGCGCAAGGCGGAGCTCATGGGCGCGTTCACCGAGCTCGTCGCGTCGCGCAATCGATCCGGCGATGCGACGGTGCTGATCCCCTCGGATTACCTCGAGGTCGTCATCACGCGCGCGTAGCCGCGCGCGGTACGTTACTCTTCGACGATCGGGCGACGTTCCCGCACGAAGTCGCCGCGCCGGAGCTCGACCATCGCCTGCTGGAGCTCCTCCGGGCGGTTCATGACGATGGGGCCGTACCAAGCGACCGGCTCGTGCAACGGTCGCCCACTGACCAGAAGGAATCGCAGGCCCGAGGGGCCTGCGGAGATGCGGACGCGTTCGCCGTCCCCGTAGAGGGCGACGTGGTTCTTCGCGACCTCGGTGCCGGCGTCGTCGAAGCGGCCGCTCCCCTCGACCGCGAAGGCGAGCCCCGTGTGCCCTAAGGGCACCGGCGCCTCGAAGGTGGCCGACGCCGGGAGCTCGACGTCGAGGTATCGGGGGTCGACCGAGATCCCGCGGACCGGGCCCTCGACGCGATCGTGCTGACCGGCGATGACGTGGACGCGGCCCCCTTCGGGAGTCGTCACGACCGGGATCTCCTCGGACGTGAGACCGCGGTAGGAAGGGGTCGACATCTTCTCCTTCGCCGGCAGGTTCACCCAGAGCTGGAACCCTTCGAGCCGGCCCTCGCTCTGTTGGGGCATCTCCTGGTGGATGATCCCGCTGCCGGCGCTCATCCACTGGACGTCGCCGGACGCGATCACGCCCTCGTTCCCGAGCGAGTCCCCGTGCGCCACGCGTCCCTCGAGCATGTAGGTGACCGTCTCGATCCCCCGGTGGGGGTGCCACGGGAAGCCGGCCATGTAGTCGTGCGGGTCGGCGGAGCCGAAATTGTCGAGGAGGAGGAACGGGTCGAACCGCGGCACGTGCGCATTGCCGAAGAGGCGGCGGAGGCGGACCCCGGCCCCTTCGAGCGTCTCCTGACCGCGGAACGTCTCCGCTACCTTTCGCACGACCTCGGGCATCGCTCGACCTGCCCTGGAAAGGACCGTGGGGGGCTTAAGGTCGGAGTTACGGGGGCGCCACGCCCGCGCTCCGGGCCAAAGACCCTTTACCTTCCGGGCGGACGCGGCCGCCGTGACCGCGGGCGGGCCGGCGACGTCCACGCGCGGGACGGTCGTGGCGGCGCGCGCTGCGGGGCGCGCGACGGTGCTCCTCATCGCCCTTCGGACGGCGTACGCGTACAACTGGTTCAGTATCGGGCCGGGGCTCCCGGACATCTCGAGCACCTTCGGGGTCAGCTCGAGCGACTGGGGCTTCCTGGTCGCCGCCTTCCTGGTGGGAGCGGGGCTCCTGCAGGTGCCCTCCGGGCTCCTGGCCCGGCGCTACGGGACCCGCGCGGTCGCCCTCGGCGGGGCCGCCCTCCTCGGCGTCGCCGCTTCGGCCAGCGCCTTCGCCCCGACGTTCCTCGCGCTCGTTCTCCTGCGCGGGCTCGCCGGAGCGGGCGCCGGCCTGTTCTTCTCGCCGGCGATCGCGCTCGTCGGTGCGCTGCATCCCGAGGGGCGGCGCGGGGTGCCCGTGGGCGTGTTCAGCTCGGCGTTCAGCGCCGGCGCCGGTCTGGGCGTCTTCGGTTCAGCGCTCCTGATCCCGTGGATCGGGTGGCGCGGATCCCTCCTGGTCGGCGGCGTAGCCCTCCTCGCCCTGATGCTCCCCTCCGTCCTCGCGATCGCCCCGGGCGTCGGGGCGGCGAGCCCGACGGCGCCCGGACGGGGCCGGCTGGAGTCGCTGCGCTCCCCGGGCGTCTGGGGGATCGGGATCGCGTTCATCGGCTTGGAAGGGGCGTCGCTCTCGGCCGGCCAGTACTTCGTTCCGTTCGCGGAGTCCGTCCGGGGATGGGCGCCAGCGCTCGCCGGCGCGATCGGCGCGCTCTTCGTCTTCCCGAGCCTCTTCGGCGGTCCCGTGGGGGGCCACCTTACCGAGCGCTTTGCGAACCGTCGGACGCAGATGGTGCTCGCGACCGCGCTTCCGGCGGCGCTCCTGATCGCGGTGCCGTTCGGAGACCTAGCGGCGCTCGCCGCGATCGGGATCGTCTTTTCGGTCGGCTATGGAATGGTCTACGCGATGATGTACGTTCTCGCCCCGTATCTCCCCGGGGTTCCGCCGGAAGAGGTCCCGCTCGCGATCGGACTCTTCAACGGCGTACAGCTCTGCGGCGGAGCCGTCGTCGCAGGGGCGGCGGCGCTCGTCGTCGCGCTCTGGGGGTACACGGCGATGTGGGCCATGCTCGCGCTCGCGACCATCGCGCCCCTCGTCTTCTTGGGCCTCGTTCCCCGGACGACGGTGGGGACCGGGGCCGGCACGCCGACGGGACCCGCGTAGGACCGGCGGGCCCGATCCCCCGATCGAGCTCGACCGCGCGGCGCCCTTAAGACCGCCCTCGCGGTCGCGAGGACGTGGAAGAGTTGCGATCGTTCGCGTCGGTGGACCGGACCGCGATGCGCTGGATCCGCCCGGCGCCCGACCGGTCCGAGTACGAGCTCCGTGCCGGCGACGCCCTTCTCGCACGGCTCGCGTGGGCGAAGACCGTAGGCTCGCTCGCCCACGCCGACCTCTCCGAGGGCGCGTGGACGTTCAAGCGCGGCGGCTTCCTCCAGCCGCACGTGACGGTCCGCGACGCGGCCGGTCACGACCTTGCCCGGCTGGCGATGCACCTCACCCAAGGGACCGTCACGACCGCGAGCGGCAGCTCCTTCCGGTTCCGGCGCGCCGGGCTCCTCGTGCCGGCCTGGCAGTTCTCGGATGCAGCGGGCCGTCAGATCGTCCACATCGAGCCGGTCGCCGAGCGCAGCCGGTTGCAGGGCGGGCTCGTGCAGGTCGACGCGACGTTCGAATCCGACCCCGCGCTCCCGCTCCTCGTCATGCTCGGATGGTACTTCATCGTCCTCGCCTGGTTCGAGGACGAGGCGCTCCGCGCCTCCGAGAGCTTCCTCTCGGCCGCCTCCGGCTGATCGGCGGGACGCTCAGGCCGTCGTAAGTCCGGAGAGCAGGTCCGTCCGGGTGACGATCCCGACGACCCGGCCGTTGGCGACGACGGGCAGCCGATTGATCTTCGCGGCCACGAGGAGCCGCACGGCGTCGTCGAGCAGCACATCGGGAGCGACGGTCCGCGCCGGCCGGCTCATCGCCTCGCGCACGGGGACCGCATCGAGGACCGCGCGGCACTTCTCCGCAAGCCCGGAACGGCCCGCCGCCGAAGAGGCGAGGACCAACTCGAAGACGCTCCCGGGGAGACGGAGCCCGGCGCGGGCGCCGAGCAGCCGGAGGATGTCCTTCTGGCTGACGACGCCGAGAAGGCGCCCGGCCCCGGAGATCACCGGGAGACCCGAGATCCCGCGACGGCTCATGCGCGTCGCCGCGTCGGCGAGCGACGCGGTCGGCGCGACGGCGACGACCGGTCGCGTCATCACGTCGCGGACCCGGTAGCCGTAGAACCCGAGGGCTTCGCGGGGCGTCCGGGTGGCGGAGCGGCCGCTCTTCTTCCCCGTGGTCTTCCGGACCCGCGCCTCCGCCATCGGCTTCCTCGCCTCGGTAGCTCTGCGGCGGGGATAACTGTACGCGGACCACGACCGCGCGTCGCCGACATTATGTGCCCGACGCCCGTCGCGGACGAGATGACCTCCCCCCGACGCTTCTTCTCGATGCCGATCAGCCACTACTGCGTCGCCGTCGACCGGATGCTCGCGTTCAAGGGGCTCGCGGTCGAGCACGTTCGGGTCCCCTACCACGACAAGACGGAGCTCCTGAAGGAGACGGGACAGGACTACGTGCCCGCGCTCCTCTGGGACGGGAACGTCGTCCCGTGGGCGAAGATCCCCGCGTTCCTCGAGGCCCAGCAGCCCGAGCCGACCCTGTATCCGAAGGGGTGGGGACCGGTGGCGACCGTCCTCGAGCAGTGGGGCCACGATGTCCTCGAGGAGAAGGTCTGGCGTGCCGTCGTCACCGAGGTCCCCGCCACCTTCACCGATGCCCGCGAGCGTTGGGTCTTCGAGGAGCTGCAGACGCGGGGGCGCGGCCCGTGGCACGTGCTCGAGCGGCGACGCGAGGAGTTCACGAGCGAGGCCCTCGAAACCCTTGCGATGGTGGACCGGATGCTCGCCGATCGCGCCTGGGTCCTCGGCGAACCCAGCCTCGCCGACTTCGGCATCTACGGAGGTCTCTCGCCGTGGCTCGCGGTAGGACGCACGATCCCGCGCGACATGCCGCACCTGACGCGATGGGTCGACCAGATCCGCGCCTTGGGCGCTCCGAGACCCGCGTCGATCGCCGGGTCCGACCCCCGCGATCGGAGGGCTCAGAAGCCGAATGCCAGGTAGAAGAAATAGATCAGATAGAACCCGACCAGGACGAGGGCGACCGCGCTGATCTTCTTGATGATGGGCGTGTAGGCCTTCAGCTGGTTCACGTACCGCGCACCCGCCATCCCGAGCATGACCGTCACGACGATCATCAGGAGCGCGGCCGTCAGGCTGTAGATCAGGATGTTGACGATCCCCGCGAGGAGCCCGAGCGCCATCCCGGCGATGATCGCCGAGAAGATCACGGGGGCGACGCATCCGGCCGCCGCGGCGGCGTATCCCATCCCGTAGCTGAAGAGCTTGAGGTAGAACCCGCGGCCGGAGGTCGCGGGGGCGACGACCGGAGCGTTCGCGCTCTTGCCGGTGATCCTTCCCCACAGCCGCTGGAGCGGTTCCACCAGTTTCCAGTACTGCAGGTTCGTCAGGAGCAGGAGCCCCAAGGCGACGAGCGCGCCACCCACGATGATCATGAAGTAGGGGATCTTGGCTCCGACGACGCTCGCCGCGAAGATGAGCGCCACTCCGATGATCAGGAAGACGACGGTCATGCCGAGGGCCGTGACCGAGCCGGCGAAGACGGCCCGTCGCATCGCGACCCGGTAGGCGCCCCCGTCGGGCATGCGCGCCTCCGCTCCGCCGGTGCTGAGCCCCAGAAAGAGGCTCATGTAGCCGGGGAACATCGGAAAGGCGCACGGCGAGAAGAACGTCGTGACGCCGGCGATCGCCGCGAGCGCGAAGACGCTCACGGTGACGATCGTGAGGGGCCGCGCGGTCCCCGCGTGGGCCGAGTCGATGCTCGACTGCAACTGACCCGTGCTCTGTATCCCCGTCGCGTCGTAGACGACGTGGCCCTGCAGGTCGATGATGAACACCGCGGGGATGTCGTTGACCCCGTAGCTCCGCGACACGGCGAGGCCCATCGTGTCCTGCGCGATGACCCAGGGCACACTGTACTGCGCCCGGTGGGCCTGCAGCGCCGGGATCGTGTCACCGAACTGGGGCTCGATGAACACCGAGACGATCTCGAGACCCGTGGTCCCGTCGTGATTGTAGGTAGAGTACAGCGTTTCCATGCTCTGCTCGACCAGCTTGCACGCACTGCAAGACAGGGCCGTGAACTCGACGGCGACGACCGTCGAGTTCCGATAGTTCGAGAGGGTGAAGTTGTGCCCGTCGATGTCCACGAGCGTGAAGTTCGGGGCCAACGGGGTGCTCGCGCCGTTGCCCTGGGAGGACGGCACCACGAAGGCGAAGTACACGGTCGCCGCGACCACGGCGACGATCACGAGCAGGATGGGGACCACGATCTTGAGCCGCATCTCATCCCACCTCCGGCGGCCGTACGGCCGGCACGGAACCAAATAACCTATGGGGCGAGCCGCTGCCGTGCCCTGAGAAGTGAGCCGGGTCTCGCATCCGTTGCCCGGCTGCGTTGCGTCCCATCATGAGGGTACCGCCTGGGACCGCGGGAGACCACGAGGCCACCTCGCTCCAGCTCCCATCGGGTCCTCGGTTCCCCTCAGGCTTCCTTCTTCTTTCGGGATCTCAAGAACGCGACCAGAACCACGAGGACGAGGATCGCCAGGAGCGCGATCGCGCCGAGCCCGACCGGGCTCGTGAAGAATCCCGACGCACCGCCCTGGTCCGGGACCGCATGTGTGGAGAGCGAGACGTCGCTGACCGAATTCTGCCCCGCGATCACCACCGTCACGTTGCGGGTGAGATAGCCGCTCCCGGTCACCGACACGGTGTAGGTCCCGTTGAGCACCCCGGCAAAGGCGTAGCCGCCCGTCGCGTCGGTCGTCGTGTTCCTCGAAGTGCCCGGGGTCAGCGTGACCGTCGCGCCCGAGACGGCCGTGTGCGTATCTAAGCTGGTGACGGTTCCGCTCAGCCCGTAGACGTGGTCGGCGACGACCATTTCGAACTCCCACGTGCCCGTGATCGTCTGCGCCGTCGGCAGGGTTCCGACCGGGTTCTGCTTGTTCGGCGCGGACTCCGTCGTGTTGTCGTTGTAGACGATCGTGATGTTGTACCCCGCCCGGATCCCGACCGTCATCCCAGGGTAGCTGGTCATCGGATGCGACGTTCCGGCGTACCAGTTCCCTGACCCCGGAGACATGACGATCGGGAGGTAGCAGAGCGAGCTCGACAATTGGCAGAACGTGAACCAGACCTGCTGAACGTTCGTCGAGTCCGCGACCTGCAAGTGCACCGTGAAGTTGCTCTGCTCGGTGATGTTGTCCGGGGTCTGATAGACCGCGAGGACGTTTGTCGCGGCGGAGCTCGAGGCGTGGGGGACCGGGCCGCTGCCCAGCGGGCTCAGCAATAGCACGGCCGCTGCGGCGACGATCCAGGTTCCGTGCAGCGCTCTCATGACCTAGGGCCGGCGACGCGGTGACCGTCCGACCGCCGACGTCCGAGGGCGGGGGAGGAATGCCGGCGAACGCATTCTACCCCAATCCCTGCGGACCTCAGGGTTCCCGCGGCGGAGAGCGGCCCGGCGTCTTCCGAGCGGCGCGGGGGGGCGGGCTGCCCTTCCGGCGGCGCGACAGGACCATCATGCCGCCCAGAGCGCCGGCGACCGCGATCACGGCGAGGCCGACGATCGCGACCATCCAGTTCCCGCTCGGCCACTGGCTCGCATCCGTGCCGGCCCCCGATTGGGCCGGGACGACGTCCAGGGAGAGGGAGACGGCCGTGAGGTTGCCGGGGGTCAGCGTGACCGATGTGGTGTTCGTCTGGTAGCCCGAGGCCGTCACTTCGATCGCGTAGGTTCCCGACTCGAGCAACTGCGAGAAGGAGCCGCCGACGACCGAGAGCGCCGTTCCGTCCACCGTCACCGTGGCGGTGGCGGGGCTCACAGTTCCCTCCAGGGTCGCGTAGCGCGGGACGAACGACGCGGTGAGCTCGACGGGTGCAGCGGTGACCGTCAGGAGGCCGGATCCTTCGGGCGCCAGGTACGCATACGAGTCGGGGCCGAACGAGTAGTCGAAGTACCCGACGGGCAGGAAGATCGAGAGCGAGGCGTTCGTGGACGAGCTGAAGGTCACGGAGTCGATCGAGAGCCACCAGCCGGTGTTCGGCGGCAGCCCTTGCGAGACGGCCGTAAGCGCCGCGGCCGCGACCGCGGTCGTGTTCGCGGAGGATACGATGCCGCTGTGGGCGCTCACCTTGTACCAGTAGCTCTGGCCGACGGCGACGTCGCCGTCCACATAGTTCAACGAGGGCGAGACACCCGCGACGGTCCACGGGCCGGTCTGGTCCGTCGATCGATAGACGAAGTACGTGACGCCCGCGCCGCCCGCCGCCGGGGTGGTCCAGTTCAGGAGGACGTGCTGGTAGCCGGCCGCGACGCTGAGGCCGGTGGCCGCGGTCGAAAGGACCAGCGGATTGAGGGTCAGCACGATGCTCGCGAGCCCCGGAGTGTAGCCGGGCGCGTTTACCTGGGCCGAGATCAAGGTCGACACAGGGGACGCGACCGTGGGACCCGTGAAGGTCGCCGTGAAGGATCCGTCGGACGCCGTTACGCCGGAGGCGGGAATGAGCGTGCCGCCGTTGCTCGTGGTAAGCACGACGTTGGCACCCGCGACGCCGGTCCCGGTGCTGCTGTTCGTGGCGTGGAGGGTAATCCTCGCCTCCATCCCCGCGCTCACCGCCGTCACGTTGCTGGTGAGGCCCGTCATGAGCGTGTGGACCGGGGCGAAGTTCGCGTTCTCGATGATCTTGGTGGAGTTCTGCTGCACGAGCGTGATGACGCTCATGTGCTGGACGTTCCACCCGGCCTCCGCGACGCGCGAGCCGATGAGCGTCGTGGTCGCACCTGCGCTCAAGGTCACGGTCGTGTCGACGAGGCCGGCCCGGATGACGTTGTCGATGTCGTGTCCGGAGCTGTCGTTCTTGCCGATGTACTCGACGAGGTACGTGATGGCGTGGTAGGGGCCGGAGATAGCCGACGTGATGTCGGCGCGCGAGGACACCGTGTTGCCCGCCAAGACCGCTGCCGTCTGCACGATCGAGACGTTACCGGGGACGGCGGCCGCGCCGAGTACCATCCCTTCGTACGCCGTCTCGAGCTCGGCCTCGGTGTTGGCCGCGCCGAGGATCTGGTGGGCTCCATCGAAGAAGACGTCGGGGAAGGCGCTGACGCCGTAGAAGCTGGAGCGCGTGTTGGCCGTGCCGTCCGTGGTGGGGTAGTTGTCCCCGCACGAGGATTGGGAGTAGCAGACGTGGAGCTCGCCGACGGCGAGAACGCTCGTCGGATAGCGGTGCTGGAGCGAATACCAGGCCTGAGATTCCATTTCGCAGTAGACACACCACTGCGCCGTGAACGTCTCGACGAGCACCGTTCGCGGGTAGGTGGTCATCGGGTGGGGGGTGGCGGGCGCGGAGTGGGCTGCGGCCGTGACATGAACGGATCCGACCACCGCGCTCGGGGCCGGGGTCGCCGTACTGACGTGTCCCCTCAGGGACAACGGGGTCGACAACAGCACGAGTACCATGAACGCGAATACGACCATCATTGCGACGCTCTTCCTCTCCATTTTTTCGAACTCCTTCCTCGCTCCCGGTTTTCTATTCCGCTTGACGTGCTCGAGACGTAGTCGTTCGCTGCTCTGCCGGGAATTCAGTGGGGCGAAGCGTGTAAACTCCGGGGCCGGCGAGCGATGTCGCCGTTCCCGAGCCGCTCTCCGGCCGCGGTCCATTGCCGTTCGACCCCGAAGGCTCGAATCGGAACCCTCCAGCGTCTGTTCGATCCGCCATCCAGCTGTGCTGAGGTTGTCGAACGGCAACGACTATTTAAAACTCAGGGAAAGCTTCACTCGGCGGTAGGACGATAACACCGGAGCCCAGCCTCCTCGATGCGGACCTGAGGGGCTCGCCCTGGACCCGGAACCGATCGAGCCGGCCCACCGCACCGAGCGTGTTACCGCCTACCCGCAGGTCTTCGTTCCGCGGGTCGCTCGCTTCGGAGCTGACGCCCGGGCTGGTCGGGCGAAACCCTTTCCTTCGGTACGGGCTCCCTTCGATTGGGGTAGCCCCCGAGGGCGCTCCGTCGGGCCCTCCCCGAACCTTTGGGGCGAACGAGAGAAATGCAACGTCGCGCACCGGGTGTCCGGATCCCCGTACGCTGCGCCGCGACATCGGGCCGCACCGAGCGACGCGCCGGCACGTAGGACCGATCGCGCGAGGATTCGATGGCACCGACGGACCGACCGATCACACCGTCCCGCATCCTCGAAGCGCTGAACGGCTTCCAGCGGACGGCGGTCCTCAAGGCGGCGATCGAGCTCGACGTCTTCACCGCTATCGCAGAGGGCGCGACCGATCCCGCGGGGCTCGCCGAGCGGATCCCCGCATCCGAAAAGGGCGTTCGGGCGCTCGGCGACTATCTCGTCACCTTGGGTCTGTTGGCGTGGGACGGCGCCCACTATGCGCTGACCGTCGAATCGGCGCGGTACCTCGATCGGGCCTCGACCGAGTACCTCGGCGGCACCGTGGCGTTCTATGCCTCGCCCACGCTCATCGAGGCGTTCGCCGGGGCGACCGAGGCGGTCCGACGCGGCGGCAGCGATCCGGCCCACATGGACTCGATGGTGCCGAGCCATCCGATCTGGACCGAGTACGCGCGCGCGATGGTCCCGCTCTTCCGACGCCCGGCCGAGGCCGTCGCCGAGCTCGTGGCAGAGGCGCTTCCTCCTCCCGGGCGCATCCTCGACGTTGCCGCCGGGCACGGGTTGTTCGGGATCGCGATCGCCCGCAAGTTCCCCTCCGCGTCGGTGACCGCGATCGATTGGCCGGAGGTCCTCGAGGTGGCACGGTCCCAGGCCCGAGAGGGGGGCGTGGAAGACCGGTTCACCGGCGTCCCGGGGAATGCGTTCGACACGCCCCTCGGGTTCGGGTGGGACGTCGTGCTCCTGACGAACTTCCTCCACCATTTCGACCCCGCCACGTGCGAGACCCTCCTGCGTCGCGTCGCCGCCGCGCTACGACCCGACGGGGCCGTCGTCGTCGTCGAGTTCATCCCGAACGACGATCGGGTGACGCCGCCCGCGGTCGCCCAGTTCGGGATGTCGATGCTGACGACGACGACGCGCGGGGAGGTCTACTCGTTCTCCGACCTTTCCGGGATGCTGGAACGGGCCGGGTTCCGGTCGAGCACGCTCCACCCGCTCCCCCACACCCCCGAGCGCGCGGTCGTCGCGCTCCGCTGAGCCGGATCGGGCGACCGGGCGCGCAATTTCGCTTTATAAGGTTATATAAACCCCAAGTGCCGTGCGCGGTCGATGCCCAAAATCCGTATCGAAAACGTGGTGGCGTCGCTCTCCCTCGCGGACAAGCTCGATCTCCAGTCGATCGCGCTCCACCTGGAGGGGGCCGAATACGAGCCGGACCAGTTCCCGGGCGTGATCTACCGCTTGAAGGAGCCGAAGACCGCGATCCTGCTCTTCGGATCGGGCAAGGTCGTCTGCACCGGGGGCAAGAGCATGCGCGAGGTCGAGCTGTCGATCCAGATCGTCTCGCAGCAGATCCGCAAGAGCGGTCAGAAGATCAAGTCGGACCCGAAGATCCAGGTCCAGAACATCGTCGCGAGCTCCGACCTGATGTCGGAGATCAACCTGAACGCCATCGCGGTGACCCTCGGCCTCGACCGGGTCGAATACGAACCGGAGCAGTTCCCCGGCCTCGTCTGCCGGATGGAGGAACCGAAGGTCGTGATCCTGTTGTTCGGCTCTGGGAAGCTCGTGTGCACGGGGGCGCGGAAGCCCTCGGACATCGACCTCGCGGTAAAGAAGATCACCGCCGAGCTGCGCGGCGCCGGATTGATGCACTAGGCCCGGGAACGGTCCCCGGCCCGCCGAGGGGGAGCGACTCCCCCTCAGGCCAGCGCGACGTGGACCTCGGGCGCTTCCTCGTGGAGCCGGTGCCGGAGGCGGATCTGTCCCGTCTCCACCTGGCCGCTCCCCGCGCGGGCCTTTGCGCTCGCGATATGCTCGTCGCACGAGTAGAGGCGCCGGCCGCTCGGGTGGAGGACGACCGAGGTCGCGCGCCGGTCGCACGCGACGATCTCGTCTCCCTCGGGATTGACGCCGGTCCACGAGCAGAGGGGTCGTACCAGTTCGCTCATCTTCTTCTTGCCTCCGGGCGGCCGGATGCCGTCGGACCGTGAGGGGATCTCCGACGGCACCCGGTCGATGGCTCCCATCGGGGAGGACCGAGATAAGCGGCGGGTGGACCCGGGTTCACGCGGGTCGGGGAGATCCGACCGGGGCCGCACGGCGATCCCTCATCGGACCGCGTCGCCTCAGGACGTCGGCACGTTCCGTTCCGCGCAGAACGAGAACAGCACCCCGACGTAGAGGTCCGGGTCGGTCAGGTGCGGCAGGTGTCCCGTCCTCGGGAGGCGCTGGCGCGTGGCGTTCGGCAATAGCGCGGCGATCCGTTCCAGGATGTGCGCGTAGATCGGAGGACTCACCTCTCCGTTCGTGAGGAGGGCCGGGGGATCGAACCCCGCGAGCGGGAGCGGATCGAGGTCGAACGTGCCGGGTGCGAGGTACTCCTCGAGCCATCGGTCGGCGTGCGCGACGAGGAGTTCCTGCCCCGCGGATCCGATCCGGTCCCATTCCCCCGGGCCCGACGCGACCGACTCGAGGAAGAGACGCGCCGCTTCCCGTCGGTCCCCGAGGCGGAGCAGCTCGGCGACGGCGGCGCCGCCCTTCCGGAACTCGCGGAGCTCGTGGGATCCCGGGTCGAGCGCACCGTAGATCGGCGGTTCGTGCACCACGACGCTCCGGAACAGCTCCGGCCGGGCCGCGGCCAGTCGGAGCGCGATCGATCCGCCGAGCGAGAGCCCGACGACGTGGGCCGGGAAGTGATCGGCGGCGAGGAGCACGCCCTCGAGGTCGGCGACGTCGTCCTCGATGCGGTACGGTCCGCTCCGCGGCGCGCTGCGTCCGTGGCCGCGACGATCGTAGGAAACGACCGTGAACGACTCCGCGAGCTTCGGCGCGATCAGGTTCCACGTGCGATGATCGACCCAGGAGCCGTGCACGAGGACCATCGGATCGCCCGCGGAGCCCCGCGTCGCGACGAACAGTTCGCGCCCGTCGACCTTCAGGTGCGGCATGCGTCCGACCGGATCGCGCCGCCGTCGGGCGGGCGTGTCGGACGGGCATGGGGGAAAGGTATTAGCGATGCCGACCGGCTCGACCACACGGAGAAGTTCGAGGCCGTGACGAGGCGTCGGACCCGGGAAGGGGGTACGTGAGGGGCCGGATCGTCTCCGTGAACACCGGCCGACCTCGCGAGGTGCCCTGGGAAGGCGCGATGCTGCGGACGTCGATCTTCCGGACCCCACGCACCGGACGCGTCGCGGTCGAACTGACCGGGCTCGAGGGCGACGAAGTGTCGAACCTCGCCGTCCACGGAGGCCCGCGGAAGCGCGTGTACGCCTATCCCTCCGAGCACTATGCCAAGTGGAGAGAGGAGCTTTCGGCGGATCCGCTCCCTTGGGGCAGCTTCGGGGAGAATCTGACGACGGAAGGTCTGCTCGAATCCCAGCTCCGGAGCGGCGACACCCTCGCGATCGGGAAGCTGCGTCTCGTCGTGAACCAGCCGCGATCGCCGTGCGTCAAGCTCAACGCGCGGTTCGGCCGGCGCGACATGATCGAGCGCTTCTTCCGCGCGGACCGACCGGGGTTCTACCTCGGGGTCCTGAGCGCCGGCACGGTCGCGGCGGGCGACGCGGTCGACGTCGAGCTCGTCGACGCGGCGGCTCCCACGATGATCGAGATGTTCCGGGCGCGCGCGGCGGAGCCGCGCTAGCGACGCGGCGACCGGCACGCGGGGCAGCGGAGCGCGGTGGTCTCGTAGAGATTGCCGCACTCGCGGCACGGTGCCTTGACCGCCCGAGGGTCCGGCGCGAAGCGGCCCCCGTCGTCCGACTCCCGGTACGTCGGCCGTTCGACGGGAAAGTGCGGCGCCTCCGCGAGACGACGGAGCGCCCAGGCCTCCTTGCCGCGCGCGCGCGCCTCGACGAGCTCCGTCTGGAGCGCCACTGGGTCCCGGACGGCGACGCGGACGGTCCGGCCCTCGAGGAACTCCTCGGAGAGCTCGACATCGGAGAGCCCGACGACGCGGGGCTCGGTGAAATTGAAGAAGAAGTACTCCGCGCTCGCGGACCAGCCGATCGGACGGTGGTAGCCGTCGCCGCGCACGAGCACCGCGCACCGGAGCGTCGAGATGACGAGGTAGGCCGGTCCCGAACTCCAGACGGAACGGACCGCCTCCCCCTCGAGCCATTCCACGGCGTTGAGGGCCTCGCGCGGTAGCCGGACCCGCTCGTCGGGGGGTGTCGCGACGCGAGGGAATGTAGAGAGGTCGACCATCGCAGGTCCGGTGCCGTTCACTCGGATGAAGCTTGCCCCGGTGCGGAAGCGCCGTCCGGCAGGCGCAGCCAGATCGTCCCGCGCACCGGGGTCGGAACGAACCCGACCGATCGGTAGAGCGGCTCGGCCCGGTCGTTGCCGACGGTGACGACCAGGCGGAGCGGGCCGAGCGCGAGCGCCCGAACCGCGGCGATCGACCGGGCGACGAGACGGCGGGCGAACCCGCGGCGTCGCCACGCCGGATCGACCATCACTTCCGAGAGGAGCGGACCGTGGAGCTCGTTCACGAGCGTGGCGGCGACGAGGCGTCCCTCCACCTCGATGCCGTACGACGCATCCGGTCGCCACCGGCCGACGCCGTCGCCCAGGATGTCGGCGGCGGCCTCGTCCGCGTCGCGGGCGGGATCGAGGCTCTGGGCGAAGAGCCACCGATCGATCGGACGTCCGAGTACGCGCGCTCGAGGAGCCGAGCGATCCGGGGCCGATCCTCGAGCGTGAGGCCACGTATCGGGTACTCCGTCGATTCGGGCACGAAGGGGACCGGGGTCGTCTCGGGGAACGTCATGTCGGTCCGTTCGACCGCACGAAACCCCAACGGTTCGAGCACGCTCGTGACGGCCGCGTCCGAGAGTCCCGCGATCGGACCCCCGAGGAGCCGGATCGGCCCCGTGGCGTCGAGCGCTCGGACGAACGCCGCGAGCGTCGTCGGCGTCCGGTACCCCTCGGCGAGGTACGGGCCGACCCGACGGCCCGCGCCGCTGTGCGGCGACCAGACGGCGAGGGCCGCCCCCTCGTCCTTGGGACCGACCCAGATCGCGCCGTCGAGGTGTCCCGCGCGGATCGTCTCTCGATGGGCCGCGACGTCGCGCCGTAGCCACTCGCTCGTCGGATCGGCCGGGTCGAGGGTCCGCTCGACCTCCTCGAGGATGCGGAGTACCTCCGACGGGGCCGAGTCCGCATCGATCAGCTTCCCCGTCCGTCCCACGTCCGCTCCTGCGATCCTAGACCGGTGCCGAGTCCCACCGCGGCCGGTACCACGCCCGGCGGCTCGTCATCGTCCCATCGGGGGCGATGTGGACCCGCGTCGCCGCCGCGCGGCCGAGCGCGGTGAACTCGAGGGAGAACCAGACCACGACCCATCCTCCGCCGGGGGCGGCGGCGGCCTCGCCGAAGTGGTACGTGTCGTCGAGGAGGGAGGAGTGCCGACGGGCGACGGGGTACGAGCGTTCGAGGGCGTCGTCCTTCGATGCGACGGGGCCCTGCACGCCGACCACGCCATCGGTCGCGGCGCTCACGCGGAACGGGCCCTGGACGACCCCGCGCCCCAGGGTGTAGCGCAGGTACGTTGTCGTCACGCGCTCCCGAGAGCGCTCTTCCTTCAGCACGATCCACGCGAGCGGGTTCGACGTCGGCACCGGCACGGTGCCCGGCCCCATCGACCGGATCGGTCGGGCGATCAGGGCGCGGCCCACGAGACGCATCCCGAAGTAGACCAGGAAGAAGGCGATGAGCGCGTACATCGTGTCGAGGTAGACCCAGAACTCGACGTGGTTGCGCTCGACGCCGAGGAGGAGGTAGAAGGCGACGACCGAGACGATGAGGGTGATGAAGTTCACCGCCCGGTCCGCGTCGATCTCGAGCTTCCGCTCGGAGAAGGGGAGGAGCGGCGGGACCGAGAAATGCGTGAACCCGTCCATCAGCATGTGCGCCAACCCGGCCGCCTCCATGATCCCGAAGTAGACCCACGGGTCGCCCTGGGCCAAGCGCGGGGCGACGAGGACGCCGCCCACGAAGGCGACGATCGTCACGCCGAAGATGGAATGGGTGATCCCGTGGTGCCGGAGGATCGGAAAGCGCTTCCAGAGCGGGAAGAAGAAGATGTCCCCGTCGGGGAGGCCGCCCGCGATCGCGCCGGCCGCGAGGTAGGACGTCTGGAACCCGACGAGCCCGAAGCTCAGCAGGTAGGCGACGAGTACGTGGGTGAACAGGTCCACGGCAACGGAGGCGTGCCCCTCAGAGGAGGCCTTCCTCCATCACCTCGACGGACTCGACGTGCGGCACCTTCGCGAGCGCCGCCTCGGTGGCGTCGAGGATGCCGCCCTGGTCGTTCATGACGACCGCGATCAGGAGCGCTTTCAAGCCGTAGGCGATGTCCTTGACCTGCATCCCCCGGACGGTGACGCCCATGGGGAGGGCGCCCTTGACGCCCTCGGCCATCGCCTTGAGATCGGTCTCGACGCCCTTCGGCATCAGGCGGAAGAGGACCGCGACCTGCCCCACGGCGCGCTCCTACGGCCCCACGAACCCGCACTTGGGGCACGTGTACGCGACCGACTGGTCCCGGCACCGGACGCACCGGCCGAGCGTCGCCTCGCCGCAGTTCGGGCACGGGAAGTGCGTCGAGCCCCGGCGCGCGAGGGCCATGCCGCAACTGGTACAGCGTCGATCGGAGACTGCCATGGACGGACGACGGGCCTACTTCTTCGGTCGGCCGCGCCGGCGGCCGCTCACCGTGGTGCTCCATATAAGGATGGCCCCGATGAAAACCGACGCGCCCGAGAGATACCAGAGCGTGTAGTCGGGACCGCCTCCGGTGACGTAGAAGGAGACCGTGAGGACCTGTTCGCCGCCGGCGAAGGCGACGAGCCCATGCAATTGCGCGAGGGAGAGGAGGAACGTGTGCCAGCCCGGGGCGAGGTTTGCCGGGACGTAGGAGAACTGGACCGCGAGCGACTGGCCGGCGGGGATCCCGCCCTGCACGTTGATCGTCCCGACGGGCTGGTTGTCCAGGAGGACCGTGATGTCGAACGGGCTCACCGCCGCGCCCGCGCCGGCGACGAGCGTCGCCGCGAGCTTGAACGGCTGGACGATGTTGACCGAGTAGGAGAAGTTCTGCGACGCGTTCGCCGAGCCGAGCGTCGACGTCACGAGGACGTAGATCGTGAGCGGTTCGGCGACGCTCGGCGCGATGAGCGTCACGGAGACGGTGAAGTTGACGAGCACTCCCTCGCTCGGCGTCACCTTGGCGCCGGTCGTGTTGACCGCCGAGATCGACGCCTTGTACGCGTAGGTGCCCACCTGCGTCCCGTTGAGCGCTTCGGAGGGGCCGCCGTGGGCGGAGACCGTGTACGACGCTTTCAGGCCCATCCCGACGCCGCTCGGACCGACGATGCCGCCCGAGAGCGGGATCGTGTTCGTCGATTCGGCGCGCGCGTGGGGCACGAGAGCCGGAACGAACGCGAGCGCGAGCACGGCCACGACCAGGGCCAGGCGGACGGCGTTCGACAGGGTTCGGTCCCGCATCCTACCTCCGGCTCCATCGGCGGGTCTTGAGGTAGCGGCGGATCCCCAGGACCGCGACGAGCGCGATCGCCGGGAGGAAGGCGATGAGCGGGACGACCCATTCGGGGGTCGAGGAAGGTTGGCCGATCGCGGGGCCTGTGACGAGGAGCGACGATTCGTTGAGGCCGACCGTGACCGAGGGGATCGTGAGGACGAGCGTTGCGGAGGGCCGGGTGCCGTTGAGGCCGTCCGCCTGGATGGTCGCGGTCCCGGGCGGGATCGCCTGGGACGCGGGGGAGACGAGCTGGAGGAAGTACGAGGTGTTGCTCGCGGCGCTGAGCGAGACGGACGTCGATACCGGGGTCTTTCCCTGGACGATCTTCGCCGACCATCCGAGCCCCGACAGGCGCGTTCCGTCGGAGACGCTCAGGTGGACCGACTCGCTCGCGGTGCCGGAGTTCTTGACGTAGAACGGAATGTTCGCCTGGTACGGCGCGACGGTAGAGCCGGTCATGGCCCCCATCTCAAGCGCGTAGTACGGCGTGAGGGTGATCGACGGCGACGGCGTCGCGAACCCGGCGGGCTGTCCGTTGGCGAGCACCGCCTCGAGCGTGATGGAGGGATAGTCGACGGTCGTCCCCACCGGCACCCGGATCGTCACCTCGCCTCCGATGCTGCGGTTCGCGCTCGCCGTGCCGAGCGAGACGTTCGCGGGAGCGAAGGTGAAGTTGAACGTCGAGGGGCTCCCGACGAAGTGCAGGCTCTCTGGCGCGTTGCCCGTGTTCGTGACGACGTACGAGAACGTCGCGACGCCGCCGTTCCCGAGCGCGGCAGAGGTCGGCGCCGTCACGCGGATCGACGCCGACTGCGAGATCCGGTAGTCGAGGACCAGACGCGTCGCGGCGTTGCCGCTCAATAGCGAGACCGTCGACGTCGCGGTCGCGTTCGTGCTGACGCCGTACGGGGCCGCGGGAGCGCTGGCGGTGATCGTGTAGACGCCGGTCGGTAGCGCGATCGTGAGGATCGATCCGAACGGCTCATCGGGAAGACGCAGGACGACGCCCCCCGCGTTGGCGACGCGGACCTCGGCGTCGCCGAGGACCCCGCCCGATGGGGGAACGAGGGTGAGCGCCTCGGTCCAGGTGGGCGCGAGCTGGATCGAGATCGAGGCCCCCGGGGTCGCCCCCACGGTGACCTGGGTCAGGTTCGCGACGGGGGAGGAGGTGCCGCCCGCCGTCGCGTAGACGAGGTAGGTCCCGGGGGCGAGCGCGACGGAGAAGGAGCCGTTCGCGACCGCGACGGTCGTCGCGTTCGAGGACGGAGAGGGGCCGATGAACTGGATCTCCCCCGTGAGCGGGGCGGGGTAGCCGGGGTACGTGAGCTGACCATTGACCCCGGAGAGGACCGGGGTGGCGATGAGGGGCACGTTGCAGAACATGGTCTCGCCTAGGACGTCGCACGCGTACCCGGGGGCGACCACGAACGACTGGTACGATGACCCGGCCGCCGTCGTGACGAGCTGCGTCGTCGCGAGGGAGAACCCGTAGGAGGCGCCCGAGGGCAATAGGGCGGTCGCCTGCCCCGAATGGGCGGTGGCGGGGAGGCTCAGCCCGGCGGGTCCCGTGATCGTGAGCGAGACGTTCGCGACGAGGAGGCCGCCGGTCGGTCGCGTCAGGTTCGCGACGACGCGGGTCGCGCTCCCGCTCAGATCGATCGATCCCGAGGTCGCGCCCGTGCTCCCGATCGTCAGCGTCCCCAACGTGGCGTACGAACGGTTCGCCGCGGGCGCCGACGCGAAGTAGGAATAGGTCCCCGGACCGGCGAGGAAGCGGGTCGCGAACTGTCCTCCCGAGAGGGTCAGGTTCTGCATCGGCGAACTGAGCTCGACCGTGACGTTACCGGCGGCGACGCCGCTGGGGAGCACGAGCGTTCCCGTGACGCCGACCTGTCGGACGATCTGGATCGTGATGATGGAGGAGCTCGCTCCGAACGGGACGATCGTCGTGAACGGCGACGGTGGGAGGAGGAGCCCAGAGCCCGGTGCACGTCCCCACGCCGTGATGTCGTACTCGCCGGGTCGGACCTGGAGCTCGAAGGTCCCGGTCCCGATCGCGGTCGCGGTCTGGGCCGTCGGGCTCTTCGCCGTCATGTTGAGCGTGACGGACGCGCCCGCCGGTAGGCCCGTGATCGTGACCGTCACGGGGATCGGTGCGAGCCCCAGCGGGATCGTCGCCGTCGTCTGGAGCTGGCTCGGGCTCAAGCCGCACTGCGAGAAGGGCAGGTACCCCGGCGCCGAAGCGGCGATGCAGTAGGAACTGCCGGTACTGACGCTCGCCGGGACGATCAAGCTCACGTTGCCGTCCGGAGCGGCGAGGGTGGCGATGGTCGCGCCGGTGGGCTCGAGCGTGACCTTCACGACGGCCGACGCCGCGGGGAAGAGGTTCCCGCCGGTGCAGCAAATCGGGTAGCCGACGCGCGGAACGAAGGGGAGCGCGGGTGCGAGGGTCGGCGACACCGACGTCGTCCCGAGGACCGTCACGCGAACGAGCGAGGCCGAGAGCGTCGCCGAACCCGTAGTGAGCCCCTGAACCGCGAAGACGGTGTACGCTCCGTCGGGCAGCTCCAACGCCCACGTGCTGTTCGTGCTCGCGAACGCCGTGACGACATCGCCCCGGTCGTTGTAGACGAACAGCTCGGTCGGCAGCGGGACGGAGGAGCTCGACGAGCCGCCGACGATGGCCCCATGGAGCGTGCTCGCCGGCGCGAGGAAGAGCGGAGCGAGGACCTGCGCGCGGACCCCGGCGGGGAGATAGGCGTCCTCGAACCCGGCGTAGAGGGAGGATCCCAGGTACCCGAGCGCGTAAACGGAGTAGTTCCCGACCGGCAGCGTCGCGCGGACGAACCCGTTCGCATCGGAGAAGAAGACCGAGGAGTTCGCGAGGCCGGGGCTCGACGACGCGGGGCCGGAGGGTCCTCCCGGCGGTGGGCCGGACGTACCGTTCGAGGGGATGCGCGAGGGTTGGGCGAGGACGGGGATGGGAGTGAACCGGACCGGGATCCCCGACGCGGGGTTCCCGTTCGCGACGACGGTGAGGCTCAGCTGGAACTCCTGGCCGAGGGTCAGGTTCTCCAAGTACTTGGCCCCGGGTCGCACGACGTTCACGTTCGCCGGCGACGTCCCCAGATCGAGCGCCGAGAGGGTCGCCCGGACGGTGTAGTTACCGGTCCCGAGCCCGCCCAAGAGGAACTCGCCCGAGGCGTTCGTGACGATCGTCGCGACGACGCCGGCGCTCGCGGTGCTCGCGGTCACCGTCACGCCGGCCGCCGGCGCGCCGCTCGGGAGGCGGACCGATCCGACGATCCCCGACGCGGGGAGGCCCCGCGTCTGGTTGACGGTCGCGCCCGCGCCGGCGTAGACCTGCGGCGCGGAGAAATTTCCGCCGCGGTACGTGACGGAGCAGTTGTAGACGCCGGGGGCGACGTTCGCGAGGACGAAGGCGCCGCTCGCGTCGGTCGCCACCGATCGGGTCGAGAGGCCCTGGCCCCAGAGCGTCATCGTCGCGCCGGGGATGAGCGCGTCGGTGTGCGCGATGTAGGAGGAGTTGTTCGCGATGTTCCAGTAGACGAATCCCTGGACGGTCGCGGGCTTGAGGACGACCGGCCGGACAAGCGTCGGCGCGTTGAGGCTGAGCCCCATCGTGTTCGGCACGGGTACTTTCATCGAGAGGAGAAGGGTGTTGCCGGCCTGGGTGCGGCCGTCGACAGTGCCGACCGTGATGTTGACGGTGTCGTTCCCCGGCGGCAGGACGAGCGAGTACGCCCCGTCGGAGCTCGTGAGCGTCGACATGTGCGGGATGTTCCACTCGTCGTAGACCGTCACGCGGGCGTGCGGCACGGGGGCGCCGCTCGGAAGCGTCACCGTCCCGGTCATCGGTTGGCCGGGATAGTACTGGAGCATCGACTCGCCGCCGCTGAAGTAGGAGTTGGAGCTCGTGTCGGCGGATCCGTTGAACCGCTTCGCCGAAGCGGTCGCGTCGGGGAGGTTCATCGCGGTGAAGCAGTTGGGGTGGCCCGTCGAGCTCGCGAAGGGGCAGTAGTAGGCCGTCTTGTAGACGACCCGGAAGTGCTGCATCATCCATCCCGGCTCGATCGGGTCGGACTGGACGCTCCCCGAGATGCCCGGGATCCCGTTCGATCCGATATCGGATCCGCTGTAGCCGATGAAGATCCGGTAGATCATCGAGTTGTAGAACGCGGGAAGATAGTTGATGTTGTACTGGAGTGCGCTCACTCCCGCCGGCAGGCTGCCCACCGCGTACTGGTTCCCGTCGGAGCCGGTCGCGCTGATGGTGTAGTACGACGTCGGTGCGCCGCCGGCGCCGATGACGCGATCGGTCAGGTCGGCGGGGGCGTAGAAGATCCCCGTGTTGGTCCCGCTGAAGGGGAAGAGACGGCTGTCGACCATCGCGTAGCGGATCGACCAGCCGGTGTACGTCTGGATGTCGTTGTAGACCTGTGCGACGCCGCCGATCGAGAGCGTCGTGGCGAGGAAGTACGACACCGCGTCGTACATCGCGTTGAGGGCGTCCAGGTGCCCCGCGTCGACGGCGAGGTAGCGCTCGGGGTGGGCGATGACCAGCCGGATGTCCTGGGAGGTGTTGACGAGGAGCGTGTGGAGCGTCGTGAGGTCCACGCCGTCGCGCGCGAGGATCGCGTTCAGCTGGGCGGGCAGGTACGGCTGGCCGGTCGTCGTCTGCTCGGCCTGGAGGAGGGTCGTCGCGAGGAGCGCGATCGCGAGCGATTCGTTCTGCGAGAGGAGGAAGTTCCCCGCCGGGTCGATCCCGTTCTGGAAGTTGTCGGCGACGGTGGGATGCAATCCCTGCGAGACGGCCTGGAACCCGTAGTCCCACCAGCTGATGAACGCGGGACGTTGCGGTTCCGGCAGGTTCTGATCTTGTAACGCGAGCCAGTTGTACCCGGCCTCGTCGTACTGCGACGGGGTATCGAGCTGCGTGCCCGCCGCCCCGAGGTAGAAGCTCGAGGCGTTCTGCGGCGCCGTCCGGAGGAACGGAGGGAGCGTGTTGTAGATCTGCTGGTTGTACGAGCTCTTCGAGTTGTACGGGATGCCCGCGTCGACCGCGTACCAGAGGTTCGGGAGGAGGATGACGAGGATGAGCCCCATGACGAGGACGTGGCGCGGCTTGAACGCGCGTCGGAACGCCGTGAGCTGTCCGCGCCGGTCGGAGAGCTGACCCACCGTCCGGCGGAGCTCCGGGTACTGCGCGACGTCCAGGAGGCGAACGATCGCATCGGCCGAGAGAAGAGCGAACCCGGCCGAACCCAGGAAGAAGAACTTCGCGGCCGAGAGCGGCAGGTAGATCGAGATGACGCCGAAGACGAGGAACAGCATCAGCGGCCGCGGGAACCGCTGGCGGCTCATCCGGAACGCGAGCAGGCCCAACCCTACGAACGCGAGGAAGAAGGTCGGGATCCCGAACCCGATGATCAGGGCGTCGATCGAGGGCGCCTGGGCCTCGGCGACGGTCGAGTAGACGAGGGTCTTGACGAAGTAACCCTGCCCCGTGATGATGTTGACGAAGAACGCGTGGTTGACGACGTCGAGCAGGCCCACTCCCGCCGCGCCGATCCCCGCGAGCACCGGGACCGAGACCACCCACGGGTAGTCGCGCATCAGGAGGAAGGGGAGCGCGATCAGGAGCGCGCCGAAGTAGACCAATAGCGGCAGGTCGAACCAGCCCGCGAACAGCCCTTGCCGGACGAAGTAGGGCATCGCCATCGGGAAGCCGACGAGCCCGATGATCCACATGTTGACGTAGAGGCCGAAGGAGTCGACGCGGCGGATCCGCTCGACGATGAGGGCGAAGATCAGGAAGATCACCATCGTCGCGACGGCGAACGAGTACCCCTGCCAGGCCAACGCGAGGGCGCCGAAGGAGACCCCCGTGAAGACCGCCCACTTCACCGAGGTGCGCTCGACCCGGAGGAAGAGGCGGAGCGCCGGGAGGAACTGCCGCGGATGTCGGTAGCTCTCGACCCAGCGACGGCTGCCGCTACTGCGGATCGTACGCAGGAAACCGTAGATAGTGAGCAGGATGAAGAACGTGTAGAAGCTCAGATAGTTCGCGTAGCCGAACGTCGACGAGTCGATGTTGGCGACCATCAGCGGGTAGAGGAACGCCGCGACGATGCCGGCGCGCTTGGAGGCGACCTCCTTACCGATGAGATAGATCGGCAAGACGCCGAGCGCCGCCCAGAGCGGGCCTTGGAGGTCGAGGAACCAGGCGCCCGCCACGACGGCGTTCCCGCCGAAGAACGGGGCGAAGAGGATCCCCGCGATCCCGTTCATCCAGTCGAAGAGCGGCTCGCGTGGGTTGACCGCACCGGTGGGGTACCGGAGCAGGGAGTCCTTGACCAGGTTCGCGTGATTCCCGATGATGGACTCCATCACGCGGGAGTGGTAGAACGAGTCCGAACCGCCCCCGTAGAGGTACAGGGGACCGAACTGCAGGATCAGCGGTGCCATGAAGACGGTGCGGATCAGCAGGGCGATCCCGAACGCGGAAAGGAGGAGCGCGATGGTCCAGGCATGCCGGCGCCACCAGCCTGGTTCTACCGATTCCATCGATGACCGACTCCCCTGAATCGGCGGCGCGCGAGACCTAGGGGGTGTATAAATAGGCTTCAGCTATGATTTGAGCGGTCGACCGGCCGTCCTTCGAAATGCGGTCCGGGACCGCCTCTGGGGCGGCGAACCGGAGATCGTAGCTTAGGAGTGAATGCGTCGACGCCCCGTGGGCCCGCTATCGGCCGACGGTCCGGAACCGGTAAAACCAGCGGCCGTCCGGGATCGCGTAGCACTCGACCCCGACCGGCTGTCCGATCCGGCACTCGTTCCACGGGGTCCCGACGATCCGGCCGAAGAGCCGGAGCGGCGCGCCGTCGAGGTCGACGAGGCCGACGACGTACGGCATCTCAGACTCCATTCCCATCGGCGCCCCGGCGAGGACCGCGCTGAACGCGTACAACCGCCCCTTCGCGGGCAGGTCCACCCACTCGAGCTCGCCCTCGTGGCACTGCGGGCAGACGAGCCGTGGAGGCCAGAACAGGCCGTCCTTCTTGCAGCGGGTCGTCGTGAGCCGGCCGTCCTGGAGCGCCCGGTAGAACGGCGTGAGCTGCGTCGAACGATCGTCCTCGAGAGGGTAGAAGTCCAGCAGGAAGGGCGGGGTGGGGCGCGTCACGGCGGCCGGCTTCTCCTTCGGGCGATCGGCCGGCGGTGCGGTCGCCTCCGGCGGTTGCATGACCGCCTTCGCGCTCCGGCGTTTCGTCGTCGCCGCCATCTACGAACCTCCCTGGTAGACCATCACGGAGTGCACGTTCGCGCTGCCGCTCAGGTTGTGGACGAGCGCCCAGGACGGGTCGGGGACCTGGCGCGCGGCGGGCACGGTTCCCGCGAACTGCTGGAAGACCTCGACGGCCTGGGCGATCCCGGTGGCCCCGAGCGGGTGCCCGCATCCCAGGAGCCCGCCGCGGGGGTTCACGACGACGTCCCCGCCGAGATCGGACCGGCCATCGACGACGAACTTCCCTCCCTCGCCGGGCCGGCAGAGCCCGAGCGCCTCGTACTCGACGATCTCGGAGATCGAGAAGCAGTCGTGGAGCTCGGCGAGATCGAGCTCCTTCGCGGTGATGCCGGCGCTTCGAAGCGCCTCGGTCGACGCCGAGCGGAGGCCGGGCCAGTCCGTGAGCGACCCGGCGTTCGCCAGGTTGTGGAAGCCGGAGTACTGGCCCGTCCCGCGGATCCACGCGGGGGTACGGGTGTACCGGCGGACGCGATCCTCGGCAACGAGCAGGACCGCGGCGGCCCCATCGGTCATCGAGGAGCAATCTCCGAGGCGGAGCGGCGGCGCCACCATCGGGAGGTGCAGGAGCTTCTCGCGGTCGAACTTCTTCGCGTGGAACTGCGCCGTCGGGTTCGTGTTCGCGAACCGGTGGTTCTTCTCCGACACGGCGGCCATCTGCTCCTCGGTCGTACCGTACTCGAGCATGTGACGCTGGGCCACCATCGCGAAGAACGGCGGAGCGGTCGCGCCGTGGACGCCGTCCCAGGGCCGGTCCATCACGCACGCCATCGAGGTGTTGGCCTCGGGCATCGAGGGGATGTTCATCTTCTCGACGCCGACCGCGACGGCGACGTCCGAGAGCCCGGCCGCGATCGCCGCGTACGCCGAGCGGATCGCGGATTGTCCGGAGGCGCACGCGAGCTCGGTCCGTTGCAGGATGCGGCGCGGCGTGAGCCCCATCTGCTCGGCGGCGAGCGGCGCGACGTGGGACTGGAACGCGAACCGCTCCGGTTCCGCCGCGCCGAGGAAGAGGGAATCCACGTCCTGGGCCGCGAGGGCGGGAATAGCACGGAAGAGCGCCTGACCCGCCTCTTGAGCGAGCTCGGCCCACGTGAGCGGACGGATGCCGAAGGGCGTCGTCGCGCCGCCGACGATTGCGACCGACCGGAGCGCGGTCATCGCGCCTCCGCCTGGAGCGCCTCGACGACGCGGTCACCCGCGTCGGACGTCGTCGCGGTCCCACCCTGGTCGTAGGTCCGCGCCGTCTGGGCCTCGAGCACTCGGGCGCACGCCCGTTCGAGGCGATCGGCCTGCCGGAGGAGCGCGGTATCGTGGTGGCGCTCCCCCAGCCATCGGAGCATCATCTCGACGGCAAAGAACGTGGCAAAGGGGTTCACCCGGTTCAATCCGGCGTACTTCGGCGCGCTGCCGTGCACCGGCTCGAACATCGCGTGCTCGTCGCCGATGTTGCCGCCGGCCGCGAATCCCATCCCGCCCTGCAGGACGCTCGCGAGATCGGTGATGATGTCGCCCATCATGTTCGTCGAGACGACGACATCGTAGTGCTCTGGGTTGCGGAGCAGCCACTGGGTGAAGGCATCGACGTAGGCATAGTCGCGTTCGACCTCCGGGTAGCCGGCGGCGAGCCGATCGTAGGTCTCGCGGAAGAACCGGCAGCCTTCGAGCACGTTCGACTTGTCGACGCACGTCACGCGGTGGTGGTGGTCCTCCGGTGCGCCCTGCGGTCGTCGCTTGGTGAGCTCGAAGGCATAGCGGAGGACCCGCTCGGAGCCCTTCTTCGTCAGGATCCGCGTGTCGACGACGACCTCGGTCTCCTCCGCCCGCTTGAGCCGGCCCCGGGCGGGCGTGTAGAGGCCCTCCGTGTTCTCGCGGACGATGAGGAGGTCGACGTTCCTCGGCTCCCAGACGTTCTGGTACCCGGCACTGATCCGGTGGCGTACCCCCGGATAGAGCCGGCAGGGTCGGACGTTCGCGTAGAGATCGAGCGAGGACCGAAGGCCGAGGACGAGCGCGGCCCCCGCGTTGTCACCGTTCGGCAGCATCGCGCCGGGCCATCCGATCGCTCCCAGCAGGATCGCGTCGGCCGCGCGCGCCGCCGCCGGAGCCTCGGGCTCCCACTCGCGACCGTGCGCGAGATAGTACTGGCCGCCGCCGGGGAACTCGTCCAGGTGCCACGGGGCTCGGTCCCCCTCGGCGAGCGCGGCGAGGACCTTTTTCCCCTCGGCGACGACCTCCGGGCCGATCCCGTCCCCTGGAAGAACGACGATGCGGTAGCCCGCGTCCTTCATGCACTCGCCCGTGCGCGCTCGGCGATGAGTTCGCGTCGGACCCTTTCGACGAGGCCACCGACCTCGAGGAGCTCGAGGAGGTGCGGCGGCAGCGGCGGGAAGGTGAC